>DASVVU010000253.1:0-11277 GCA_036386395.1 Beijerinckiaceae bacterium
CGCATCGTCCCGAGGTCCTCGGCTCTGCACGCTTCGCGCTCCGGCCGAGGATGACGGCCGCTGCTATTCCGCCGCCTCGACCCTTGGCCGCTCCCGCCCCTGGCGCTCGCGCTTGATCAGCTCGGCCGTCAGGAAAGCCACCTCAAGGGCCTGCTCGGCGTTGAGGCGGGGGTCGCAGAAGGTGTGATAGCGGTCGTGCAGGTCCGCGTCGCTGAGCGCGCGGGCGCCGCCGGTGCATTCGGTGACGGGCTTGCCCGTCATCTCGAGGTGCAGGCCGCCGGCGTGCGTGCCCTCGGCCCGGTGCACGGCGAAGAACTCCTCGATCTCCTGCATGATGGCGGCGAAGGGGCGGGTCTTGTAGCCCGATCCGGCCTTGATCGTATTGCCGTGCATGGGGTCGCACGACCACACCACGGCGCGGCCCTCGCGCTTCACGGCGCGCACGAGCGCCGGGAGCTTGCCCGCGACGTTGTCGGCGCCGAAGCGGCCGATGAGGGTGAGGCGCCCCGGCTCGTTCTCGGGATTGAGCACGTCGATGAGCCGCAGGAGCTCGTCGGCGTTGAGCGACGGCCCGCACTTCAGCCCGATCGGGTTCCTGATGCCGCGGAAGTACTCGACGTGGGCGTGGTCGGGCTGGCGCGTGCGGTCGCCGATCCAGATGAGATGCCCCGAGGTCGCGTACCAGTCGCCCGAGGTCGAGTCGACGCGGGTCATCGCCTCCTCGTAGCCGAGGAGCAGCGCCTCGTGGCTGGTGTAGAAGTCGGTGATCCGCATCTCCGGATGGGTCTCCGGGTCGATGCCGATGGCGCGCATGAAGTCGAGGGTCTCGGTGATGCGGTCCGCGAGCTCGCGGTATCGCCCCGAGAGCGGACTGTCCTTCACGAACCCGAGCATCCAGCGGTGCACATTCTCGAGGTTGGCGTAGCCGCCGGTCGCGAAGGCGCGCAGAAGGTTGAGCGTCGCGGCGGACTGCCGATAGGCCTCCGTCTGCCGGCGCGGGTCGGGCGTGCGCGCCTCTTCCGTGAACGCGATGTCGTTGACGATGTCGCCGCGGTAGCTCGGCAGCGTCACCCCGTTCACGGTCTCGTCGGGGGCCGAGCGCGGCTTCGCGAACTGGCCGGCGATGCGCCCGACCTTCACGACGGGCGAGGAGCCCGCGAAGGTCAGGACCACGGCCATCTGCAGGAAGACGCGGAAGAAGTCGCGGATGTTGTCGGCGGAGTGCTCGGCGAAGCTCTCGGCGCAGTCGCCGCCCTGGAGGAGGAACGCCTCGCCGGCCGCGACCTTGGCGAGCGCGCGCTTGAGCTTCCTCGCCTCGCCGGCGAAGACGAGGGGCGGAAAGCCCGCGAGCTGCCGCTCGACGCTCTTCAGCGCCGCCGCATCCGGATAGGCCGGCACCTGCTGGATGGGCTTCGCCCGCCAGCCGTCCGGCGTCCACCGCTCGCTCATGACACTCTCCCGATCCTGGTCCCACGCGTCCTTCTTGTCTCGTGACGCGCCATTCTGCCCCAAATGAGGCGCGGCTTATAGCCGGACTCCAGGGCAAAAGGCGAGCGGGCGCGGACTCGGCGGCCTCACGCCTCAGCCCACATCCGCATGAGGTTGGCGGCGCTCTTCGCGAGGAGGTCGAGGTCCTCGGTCTTGCCGAGGCGGTCGAAGAGGCGGCGCCGCGCGGTTTCCAAGTCGAACAGGAGCTCGCGCCGCGCGGCGTCGCGGATATGGCTTTGCGCCCAGCCAACGGCGGCGAGGCGCTCGCCCCGGGTCACCGACTGGACCCGGTGCAGCGCCGTCGAGGGGTAGACGACCATGTGGCCGGCTGGGAGCTTGACCTCGTCCTCGCCGCCGGGGCTCTCAATGACGAGCTCGCCGCCGCCGTAAGCCTCGGGCTCTGCCAGGAACAGGGTGAGGGACACGTCGGTGCGGATGCCGCCCATGAGCGGGTTGTCGACGTGCGAGCCGTAGGCCTGCCCGCCGGCGTAGCGGCTGAAGACCAGCGGCGTCAGCGCCTTCGGCCGCACGGCAAGTCCGAACAGCTCGTTCTTGCGGATCGCCGCCGCGACGCGCTCGCGCAGGAGCCGCAGGGTCGCGCTGTCGCGCGCCTGCTCGTTGTCCTTGACGAGGCGCGCGTTCCAGCCCGCCGTGCGGGCGCCGTCCTCGAACGGCGCATGGGCGAGAGTCTGGCGGATCTCGGCCGCCTCCTCGGCCGACAGGACGTCGGCGATGACGAGTTGCATGAGACTTTGGTTCCGGTTGCTCGAGAGGCCCTTAGCAGATAGCTAAGTGCCTGGAAACGCTTGCAGTTTTCAACAGTTCTAAACTGGCAACCTGCGACGGCCTTGAACCGTCCGGAGGAGACACACAATGAAGCGCCGCAAGATCTGGGTCGGCCTCGGCACGGCCGTCCTCGTCACCTCGCAGGTGGCGGCCCACGAGGAGAAGCCGCTGCCGATTCCGAGCGACGGCGTCGCGCAGGCCGGGCGCCATGCGGCCGCGGCGCACCGCCATGGCGCGCCCGTCGTGCTCGCCGCCAAGGCGAAAGCCGGCGGCGAAGGCGGCGAAGGGGGAGAGGGGGACGAAGGCGGCGAGGGCGCGAAGGCGTCCTACGACGCGAGCCTCAAGCCGGCGGTCCGCTTCTACCGCGACATCGAGCTGATCCGCGGCCATCTCCTCGTCGGCGACGAGCTCGTGCGGGAGAAGCGCTGGGCCGAGGCGCTGCCGCACTTCCTCCATCCCTCGGAGGAGATCTACGGCAAGATCCGCAAAGACCTGAAGACCTACGAGGTGCCGCCGTTCCTCGCCGCCCTCAAGGCCCTCGCCCAGACCGTCAAGGCCAAGAACGAAGGCGCCTACCGCACCGCGCTCGCAGCGCTCGAAGAGCGGCTCGCCGCCGCCGACAAGGGCGTCAAGGCGAAGGAGGCGGACTGGCAGACGTTCGTCGTCGACACGGTGCTGGAGATGCTGCGCTCGGCGACGGGCGAGTACGAGGAGGCGATCGCCAAGGGGCGGATCGCGAAGCCCGTCGAGTACCAGGACTCCCGCGGCTTCGTCTGGGAAGCCGAGAAGCTCTTCGGGACGGTCGCGGAGGGCGTCGGGCAGAAGGACGCCGACGCCGCGAAGGGCGTGCAGGCCGCCTTCGCCGAGCTGAAGAAGGCTTGGCCGGCGCCGGTGCCGCCGAAGACGCCCGTGCGCGACGTCTCGCAGGTGCTCGCCGACGTGTCGAAGATCGAGCTGCAGCTCGGGCGATTCCGGTAGACGCCACGCACGGGCTTTCGTGCGATCGCGGGGCGCTCCGTGAAGCCGCGCTTCGTCCTCGCCGTCCTGCCACTTGCGGCCGTGCTGTCGGCGAGCGGGGTGTCGAGACACGTCGGTGCGGATGACGCGCCCGCGGCTTGGCGAGCTGCCTTTGCCCGGCCCTCGGCTATCCCGGCGCCGCCGGGCAACCCGGTCACCCCTCAAAAGGTCGACCTCGGCCGCGCCCTGTTTACGGACACGCGCCTGTCGGGCGACGGCACCATGGCCTGCGTCACCTGCCACGATCCGGCCCTGTCCTTCTCCGACGGGGTCGCGCGCCGGCCCGGCCACGACGGCGAGCCCCTGCCGCGGCGCACGCCGTCGCTCTGGAACCTCGCCTGGGGCCTGACCTTCTTCTGGGATGGGCGCGCGCCGAAGCTGGAGGCGCAGGCGAGCGGCCCGATCGAGAACGTCCGCGAGATGGGCGGCGATATCGCGAAGGCGGCGACGCGGCTTGCCGCTGACCCAGGCATGACGGCCCGCTTCGCCGCAGCCTTCCCGGAGGATCCGCGCGTCACCGAGGGAAACATCCGCGCCGCGCTCGCGAGCTTCGAGCGCACGCTCGTCTCGCCGAAGACCCGTTTCGACGCTTGGGTCGAGGGCGACCGGGCGGCCCTCGACCCGGAGGAGCGCTCAGGGTTCGCGCTCTTCGTCGGCAAGGCGGGCTGCGTCGCCTGCCACAAGGGCTGGCGCTTCACCGACGAGGCCTTCCACGACATCGGCCTAGCCGGCGTGGACCTCGGCCGCGGCGAGGCGCTGAAGCTTCACGCCGCCGACCACGCCTTCAAGACACCGTCCTTGCGCGAGCGGGTCTGGACCGCGCCCTACATGCACGACGGCTCGCTTGCGACCTTGGAGGCGGTAGTGGCGCATTACGCCGAGCGTGTAATCGAGCGCCCGACCCTCTCGGCCGACCTCAAGCGGCGGATCGACCTCTCGCCCGCGGAACGGGGACAGCTCGTCGCGTTCCTCGCGACGCTGTCGAGCGACGACCCGCCGCGGCCGGCAGCGATGCCGGCGCAGGTGCAGACGCTAGGCACGCCGGCTGGGCACGCCGTCGCGGCGAGCGAGATCCGCCAGAAGGGGCGCCGCTTCACGCCAGGCAGCGTCCTCGTGGCGCTCGGCCAAGCGCTGCGGTTCGTCAACGACGACAGCCGCACCCACAACGTCCGCGTCGACGACCCGCGCATGCCGGCCTTCTCGGAGGCGCAGGAGCCGGGCGACGCGGTGGTGCTCGGCTTCCCCGAGGCGGGCGAGTTCGCCGTCACCTGCGGCATCCACCCGGAGATGCGGCTTGAGGTGACGGTCCGCTGAGCCGTCCCGCGGTTTGCGGGCTTGCGCCGCCGGCGTTCCTCCCCGACATCGGGGCGAGGCCGTGAAGGAGTCGAGCCGTGACGGACAAGCACCAGGAAGAGCGCAAGGAGCTGATCATGCAGGTCGACGGCATGACCTGCCAGGGCTGCGTCGACGCGGTCACGAAGGCGATCCGCCGCCTCGATCCCTCGGCCGAGGTCGCGGTCGACCTCGACCACGGCCGCGTCACGGTCCACACCTTCGCCCAGAGCCTCGAAATCGCCGAGGCCCTCGGGAAGGCCGGCTACGAGGCGAAGGGCATGACGCTGTAGAACCCCTCTCCCGAACGGGAGAGGGGCAGGGGTGAGGGCAAGCTCTCACCGCAGAAGGCACGGTTGGTGCGGCTCCGCCCCAACCGCCGGTCCCTCACCCGGTCGCGCTTAAGCGCGAGTCGACTTCTCCCATTCGGGAGAGGTGCGCGTAGCCTTAATTCGCGCGCGTCTGGAGGCCGGCTTCGCCGAGGTCGGCGGTGAGGCGGTCGGTGATCGCCGGGCAGAAGCCGTAGCGGCGGAAGGCGCCGCCGGGATCGCCCATGAGGTGCGGCACGAGGGCCGCGGCCTTGGCCACGAAGGCCTTGGCCTTCGCCTCGTCGCCGTCGCGGTAGGCGACGAGCCCGCGGGCGAGCGGGCCGTAGAAGTACGAGTCGCCCACGAAGGTCTCGGCGACGGCCCGCGCGGCGGCGAAGTCGCCCTCCATGTAAAGGGCGACGAACTTGAAGAAGTCGTACCAGGGCGGACGGCCCGGGCTCTCGCGGATCGCCCGCTCGAGGTGTTCGAGCCCCTCCGCGTAGCGCCCGAGCTGGACGTAGCGCGCGCCCAGCTCGGCCACGAGGTCGGAGTTGTAGGGGTTGAGCTCGACCGAGAGGTGGCCCTCCCGCAACGCCGCCTCGGTCTCGCCGCGGACGAACAGGGCGTTCATCATGGCGAAGTGGGCGCGGGGGCTCTGGGGCGCGAGCTCCACCGCCCGCTGCGCCGCGCGCAGCGCCCGGTCGAGGGAGTTCGGGCGCGGGTTGAGGCCGGCCTTGTGCTCCATGAGGTAGAAGCCCGCGAGCATGGCGTAACCGAGGTGGTAGCTCGGGTTCGTCGCGACCGCCGCCTCGAGGCAGTCGCGGGCCCTGGCGTGGTCCTCGGCGCTGACGCGGAAGCGCGCGTCGTGGGCGAGGATGAGGCAGGCGCCGTCGCTGCCGGCGGGCGCCCGGGCGCGCAGGTCCGAGAAGATCACGCCGTAGGGCTGGCCGACCGCGACCCCGATGGCGCGGGCCATGTCGCGCTCGGCGGCGCCGGGCCCGAGGTCCATCCGCGCATCGAACTCCCGCGACCAGACGAGCTGCCGGCTCGGCTGGTGCGTCAGGCGGACGGTGACGTGGACGCCCTCGCCGTGGCGCGCGGCGCGCAGCTTGAGCTCGTAGTGCTCGCGCCCGGAAAGGGGCCGCCCGTGCTCCTGGTCGAGGACGGTGAGGCCGTCGAACTGGGCGAGGGCGTCCGCCATGATCGAGCGCACGGCGGCGGGCGAGAAGCCGTCGGGCATGTGGCCGACCGTACGCAGGGGCAGCACGACGACGACCGGGCGGCCGTCGTCGGCGAGGGCCTGGGCCTGGGCCTGCTCCGGCTCCCCGCCTGGCCAGAAAGGCGAGAAGGGAAAAAGGAGACTCCATGCGATCGCCAGGACGAGAATAGCGGCCGCGGCCCCCGGTGTGATCCATCCGTGCAGGGCGCTTTTCCGGCTTTTCCCGACGGCTTTCTCCAGGGCTTCCGCCGGCGACGACGCCGGGGTCTCCGCGGTCTCGCTTTCGGCCTCGATGGCCACCGGCGTCGGCGCCACAGACGCCTCGGCGCGGTGCTCGAACACCGCCCCGTAGCTGCCGACCGGGATCACGATGCGGACGGGCTCGCCGGCGCCCTCACCGTCGTAGAAGGCCTGGAGCGCCCGGCGCAGGCGACCGGCCTCGACGCGCACGATCGGATCGGCCTGCGGGTCGAAGTCGTCGGGGCGCCCGAGGGCCTGCGTCGCGATGGTGTAGCCCTTGAGGCCCGCGGCCTCGCCGGCAAGCGTCCTCTCGACCACGAAGGTCAGGAAGGCGACGAGCCGCGGCGCGTTCCGGAACGGCTCGCTCGCGACGACGCGCGCAAGGGCGACGCGGACGGCCTCAGCCTCCTGCGGCGAATAGGTGCGCGATGTCGCCTGGGGCGGACGACCGGCCGACATAAGGAACCCTGGGAAATGAAATGGATAAGCTCGAACGTATACCGCATGCCAGCCCGGTCAATGGGGCGAACTGCGTCCTTTTGGTCCCGCGCCGCGGCTGCTAAAGCTCGCCCACAGGATTTGGAAAGCCCGGGACCGAAGCCATGACCAGCGCCGCCACCCTCCGCCCCGCGAACGACGCGGCCGCCCCGAACGACCTCGCGGCCTGGTGGCTGCCGTTCACCCCGAACCGCGCCTTCAAGGCCCGCCCGCGGCTCATCGCCGGCGCCAGGGGCATGCACTACTACACGCCGGACGGGCGGGCGATCCTCGATTCGGCCGCGGGCCTGTGGTGCTGCAACGCCGGCCACAACCGCGACCCGATCGTCGCCGCGATCCAGGCCCAGGCGGCCGAGCTCGACTTCTCGCCGGCGTTCCAGTTCGGGCACCCCAAGGCCTTCACCCTCGCCTCGCGCATCGCCGATCTCGCCCCCGGCGACCTCGACCACGTGTTCTTCACGAACTCGGGCTCCGAGGCCGTCGACACGGCGCTCAAGATCGCGCTTGCCTACTGGAACGTCTCGGGGCAAGGCCAGCGCACGCGGCTCATCGGGCGCGAGCGCGGCTACCACGGCGTCGGCTTCGGCGGCATCTCGGTCGGCGGCATCGTCAACAACAGAAAATTCTTCGGCTCGCTCCTGGCCGGCGTCGACCACCTGCCGCACACCTACAACCGCGCCGAGCAGGCCTACACCAAGGGCGAGCCCGCCTGGGGCGGCCACCTCGCCGACGCGCTGGAGCCGATCATCGCGCTGCACGACGGCTCGACCATCGCGGCCGTGATCGTCGAGCCGATGGCGGGCTCGACGGGGGTGCTGCCGCCGCCGAAGGGCTACCTCCAGCGCCTGCGCCAGATCTGCGACCGGCACGGCATCCTCCTCATCTTCGACGAGGTGATCTCGGGCTTCGGCCGCCTCGGCTTCCCCTTCGCGGCCGAGCGCTACGGCGTCGTCCCCGACATGATCGTCTTCGCCAAGGGCGTGAACTCCGGCACGGTGCCGATGGGCGGCGTGATCGTCCGCAAGCCCATCCACGACGCCTTCATGAAGGGACCGGAGTGGGGCATCGAGCTCTTCCACGGCTACACCTACTCGGCGCATCCCCTCGCCTGCGCGGCGGGCCTCGCCACGCAGGACCTCTACCGCGACGAGGGCCTGTTCGAGCGCGCCCGCGCGCTTGAGGCCGCGTGGGCCGACGCCGTGATGGGCCTGAAGGGCCTGCCGAACGTCGTCGACATCCGCACCATCGGCCTCGTCGGCGCGATCGACCTCGCCTCGAAGCCCGACGCCGTCGGCGCCCGCGCCTACGAGGCCATGGAGCGCGCCTTCCACGACCACAACCTCATGATCCGCATCGCCGGCGACACCATCGCCCTGTCGCCGCCGCTCATCGTGAGCGAGAGCGAGGTGGGGGAGATCGTGGAGAAGGTGGGGCGGGTGTTGCGGGCGATTTCGTGAGGGCGCACATAGGTTAGCCTGCACAAACCAAATCGGAGATTGCGATGGGTGTGCTGAAGCTCACGCTTCCTCAGCACGCGGAAGACGGGCTGGCCCGCCTTGCCGCCCGGGCCGGCGCCTCTGCCGAGGCCGTTGCGAGCGAGGCGCTGGAGCACTTCGTCGCCGAGGAACTGGCGATCATCGAGGGCATTGAGCGCGGGCTCGACGACATGCGGCAGGGCCGCCTCGTGTCGCATGAGGAGGTCATGCGCGATGCCGACGACCTGCTTAACGGGACGGAGAGCCAGAATCGGTGAGGCCAATCCGTTGGTCGGTCACAGCCCGCGCCGAATACTTGAACATCTTGAGGCGCACCCGAGGCGATAACCCCACGGCGGCTCGCCGGGTCGCCAATGAGATCAAGCGCGCGATGGACTTGCTGGCGCGCCATAACATTGGCAGACGCGGTCGCGTGGAAGGCACGTTCGAGAAGAGCGTCGTCGGCCTTCCTTACATCATCGCCTACGCCATCGACACGGAAGCGGATGGCAGAGAGCGCCTCGTCGTGCTCCGGATCATCCATACCTCCCGCCATTGGCCGCCCGGCCAATGGCCCAAAACTTGAGAGCGCTGCATCGAGGTCCCGCCCGGCACTGGGCGGCGAGCGCTTCCTTGACACTATCGGTCGATGTAACCAGCGTGCGGTACGACATGCCGGCGCGAGGTCGCCCGAGTGGTAAGCGTCTTCATCGCGAACACCGATCTTGACTGGTTCGACTTCCTGGCTGCCGAGCCCGGGCTGCAGGAGGTCAATTTCTGGCAGCCGAGCGGCGCGGGGTTCCATGCCATCGGCCCCGGCGAATACCTCGCGTTCCGGCTGAAAAGTCCGCGCAATCGTATCGGCGGCTTCGGCACCTTGAGCAGCAGTTCGGTCCTGCCCTTGCAGTTCGCGTGGGAGACGTTCGGCCGCGCGAATGGCGCTCCGAGCTATGACGTGCTCTGCCGGCTCATTGCGCGAAACAGAGGCGAGCCGGTCGACGCGACGACGCCCATCGGCTGCCGCGTCCTGGTCGAGCCCGTGTTCCTTCCGGAAGAGCTGTGGTTCGATCTTCCGCCTTCATGGTCGCGCAACATCATGGGCGGCAAGCGCTTCCCGACCGACGAACCGGAGGGCTTGCGGCTGTGGCATCGCCTCGATGAGCTCGCAGGCATGGCGAGCATCGCGCCGATCTCGGGGTTCCGCGAGGAGCAGGCGCGCTACGGTGCGCCGACGCTGATCACGCCGCGGCTTGGGCAAGGCGCGTTCCGCGTCGCGGTGACGGAGGCGTACCGGCGCCAATGCGCGATCTCGGAAGGCAAGGTGCTTCCGGCGCTCGACGCCGCGCACATCCGGCCGTTTGCCGAGGGCGGCGTTCACGCCAAAGCGAACGGCATTCTCTTCCGCAAGGATATCCACAGCGTGTTCGACGCGGGCTACGCGACCGTCGACCCGAACTACCGCTTCGTCGTGAGCGACAAGGTGCGCGAGGTCTTCCAGAACGGGAACGAGTACCGCCGCCTGCACGGCAAACGCCTCGCGCTACCGACGAGCACCGCCGACTGGCCAGACAAGGCGCTTCTGCGCTGGCACAACGAAGAGCGCTTCTTGGGATAGCGTTGGATGCCGAGCCGATCCCCGGGTTAATCCGGGGATGGCCACAACAGAAGGGTTACGACCCATTCAAGGAGAGTCGCCATGCCTGCCGCAGCCCCGCGAGCCGATGCCGCAGAGTCGGACCACGCCGCCCTCCTCCGGCTCAACCGCGACTACATCGACGCGGTGCAGAACTCCGACGTGCGGCGGTTCAGGAGATTCTTGCCGAGGACTTCCTGTGCAGCAATCCGGACGGGTCGGTGGTCGACCGGGCGGGGTTCCTCGCGCAGACGGCGCGGCCGGTGGCGGTCTCGGGGCTTGCGGCGCACGACGTGAGGGTGCGGATCATGGGCGACATCGCGCTCATCCATGCGGCGACGCGCTACGCGAAGGCCGACGGCACGCCCGGCGCCGGGCGCTACACCGACGTGTGGGCGCGCCGCGACGGCCGCTGGCTCGCCGTCGCGGCGCACGTCACGCGCTGCTAAGCGAGGCGGATCAGCGCCGCTCCTGCACCGACCCGGTCACGTCCACGTCGCGGGCGCGGTCCGTGGCGATCGCCGTGCCGCCGCGGGCGGAGGGCGGGGGGAGGTAGAGGGCGGCGATGTCGGTGGCCGGGAGGTCGCGCCGCTCCGCCGCAAGGCAGGGGGCGAACAGGCCTTCGACGCTCGACGGCGTCGGCTGCGGGCAGCGCTCGGGCAGCCCCTTGAGGAACGCCGTCATGGCGGTCGCGCCGACCATGAACGCCATCACGAGCACCGCATCGAGGATGGAAGAACGCCTCATGGCACGTCTCCTGGCCGCCTTCGCGACATCCCTTGCGAGACCCCTCGAAGGACAACGCCCGGCCGGGCGCCGGGTTCGCCCCGGCTGCCGCGATGCTTGAGGTCGCGTCCGCCGCGATGCTAACCCGGAACGCCGCCCGGAGTCACCATGGACCGTCCCGACCTCCCTCCCCTCCCCGACCTCGCCCGCAGCCTCTACACGGCCGTGCTCTCGGACGTGCTCGACGAGGCGGGCTTCATGGGCCAGGCGCTGAAACCCTTCGTGCGCCCCCTCGACGAGGCATCCGTGCTGTGCGGCTTTGCGCGCACCGGCCTCTACCGCAAGGTCTACCACGTGGAGCCGGGGCGGAACCCGTACGAGATCGAGATGGACCTGATCGACGGCCTTCGCGCCGGCGAGGTCGCGGTGCTCGCCTGCGACGGGCCGACGGACCGGATCGCCCCCTGGGGCGAGCTCCTCACCACCGCCGCGCGGGTGCGCGGCGCCGCGGGCTGCCTCACCGACGGGCTCGTGCGCGACGTGCGCCGCATCCGC
>DASVVU010000254.1:0-14584 GCA_036386395.1 Beijerinckiaceae bacterium
CCAGGCCGAGGTCACGAGGAGCCAGCGCTCGCCCGCCTTCGGCGCCGCGAGGGGAAGCGAGAAGAGCGCGTTCTCCCGCGTCGTGCGCGAGCGGTCTTCGAGGATGAGGCGCCCGGGGGCGAGGCCGAGGGTCGCGGCGAAGCGCGAAAGGGCCGCCGATTCGGCGGGGTCGTCGAAGAGAAGCGTCCCGCCGCCGCCCGAGAACAGGATCCTGGCGTCGGGATAGCGCCGGGCGAGGTCGCCGAGCGCGATCGCCCGCTCGCCGGCCTCGTTCACGGTGAGCTGGCCGCGGGCGAGCGTCTCCTCCGCCTCGATCGCGCCGCCGAGCACCACCACTCCGTCGACCGGGCGGCCGTCGTCGCGGAAGGGCAGGAAGCGTTCCTCCAGGGGCAGGATCACCCAGCTCGCAAGCGGCGACAGCCCGGCCGCGAGGACTCCGAGCGTGCCCACGAGCGCGAGCGTAAGGCCGATGCGGCGCAGGCGCGTCAGCATCAGGAGGACGCCGGCGAGGCCGAGCGTCGGCAACAGGTTCGAGGGCGTGGCCAGGAACCACAGCACCTTCGAGGCGAAATAGAACATCCGCCGGTCAGCGCTCGATCTGCGGGCGCCGGTCGGCCGGGCGTTCGCCTTGGCGCCGCAGGCCCCGCTCGATCTCCATCGAGCGGAGCGCCACCTCCCGCAGCTCGCAGGCGGCCTGCGTGACCGCCGCCCGGGCGGCCGGCTGGACCTCGGCCGCAAAGGCGCACTTCTGGGCCGAATAGCCCTCCCAGGACCGCTGCAGCGCGGCGAGCCGGCTGCGCGGGCCGGAGTCGAGGCGCTGGGCCCAGGCCGACAGCGCAAAGTCGAGCCGCTCGCGCCACACCGCCGCCTCGCGCCGCGAGCACTCGACCTCGGCTCCCTCCCGCGGCGCGCCCGGCTGGCGCACGCAGACGACCGCGATCGTGCCGATGCAGGCCCGCGGCAGCTCGCCGGCCTCGCGCACGCAGGCCGCGATGGCGCTCCGGTCGGCCGCCGCGACGCCGCTTCCCGGCGCCTGCTGGGCAGACGCGGGCGCGGCGAGGCCGGTCAGGGTGAGGGCGAGAAGGGCAGGGGAGGAGCGCATCCGCATGGGCGACGATTGTCCGCGGACAGGGCCGGGGTCAAGGCGTGCGCGGTTGGAAGGCTATGCACAGTCGTCCGCACTTGCGGCCAAGCTTCGACGGGGAGCGTATCGAGGAAGATTTGAGGCTAGTTGAAGAGAGCGAATCGTTGCCGCCCTTGATGTAAGATCATAAAGTGCATTTCTTTACGGCATATCGACTCGACACCAGCCCCTTTCTGTGTTGAATGGCTTCAAACAACATGGAAGGGGGCCAGTGATGCGTATTGTTCTCTTGTTAAGCTTGCTTGCTCTTGCCGCCTGCGAACAATTCAGTCGCGAACACGCTTCAGTGCCGTTTCCCGGATGACCGTGCAGCGGATGGGTCCCGCTGCGGGGATCGCGCCGCCTCGGTCAGACCAGGCGGACAATAGACCGCGTTCGCATTCACTGAGCACTACGGGCCTGCTCACCCCTTGCGGCTCTCGGCCTCGTAGCGGGCCTTGGTCTCGGCGTTCGGCGGATAGAGGCCGGGGAGCGGCACGCCGCGCTCGACCTCCTTCATGATCCAGGCTTCGAGGCGTTCCTGCTCGGGACCGGCCTCGGCGACCGCCTCGACGAGGGCCTGCGGGATCACGACGGCGCCGTCGCCGTCGGCGACGATGACGTCGTCCGGGAACACGGCCGTGCCGCCGCAGCCGATCGGCTCCTGCCAGCCGACGAAGGTGAGGCCCGCGACCGAGGCCGGCGCCGCGACGCCGGCGCACCACACCGGCAGCCCCGTCGCCTCGACGCCCACGCCGTCGCGCATGACGCCGTCGGTGATGAGGGCCGCGACGCCGCGCTTCTTCATGCGGGCGCAGAGGATGTCGCCGAAGATGCCGGCGTCGGTCACGCCCATGGCGTCGCCGACGGCGATGCAGCCCTCCGGCATGTCCTCGATGGCGCCCCGCGTCGAGCGCGGCGAGGACCAGGATTCCGGCGTCGCGAGGTCCTCGCGGGTCGGCACGAAGCGCAGGGTGAAGGCGCGCCCGACGACACGCTCGCCGGCGTGGAACCGCGGCTGCGGCCCGCGCATCCAGGTGCGCCGGATGCCCTTCTTGAGGAGCACCGTATGGATGGTGCCGGTGGAGGTGGCGCGGAGCGCGTCGGCGATGGTCTTGTCGAGGGTCATGGCGCCTGTCTCGAGGAAGGGTCAGGCAAGCTCTAGGACCGGTGCCCGCCCGGGATCAAGGGGCCGGCGTGAACCCTCTCCCATCCGTGAGAGGCGGGTCAGGCCTCGTCCCAGACGGGCGACCACGATGGCGATACCATGCGCCCGCCGCGCCGGGCGAGGCCGGAGATGCGGGCCATCTCGTCGTCGCTCAGGGTAAAGCCGGACACCGAAAAATTCTCGGCAATGCGGCGAGGATTGCCGGACTTCGGGATCGCGGCGACGCCCTGCTGCAGGTGCCAGCACAGCACGACCTGGGCCGGCGTGCGCCCGTGCGCCTGGGCGACGGTCCGGACCGCTGGCTCGGACAGCACCTGCGCCTTGCCGAGGGGGCAGTAGGACACGAAGGCGACGCCGTGCCGGCGGCAGGCCGCGAGGACCGCGCCCTGGTCGAGATAGGGGTGGTATTCGCACTGGTTCACGACGATCGGCTCGTCCGCGAGCCGCACCGCCTCATCGAGGAGCCGCACCGTGAAGTTCGCGACGCCGACGCGGCGGGCGAGCCCCGCGCGTTTGGCCGCGCACAGCGCCTCGATCGTGCCGGCAAGGGGAATGTGCGCGTTCGGCCAGTGGATCAGCAGCAGGTCCACCTCCGAGAGCCCGAGGCGCTTCAAGCTCGCCTCGGCCGAGCGGCGGAGGTCCGCCGGCGCGAGGTCGTCGGGCCAGACCTTGGTCGTGACGAAGACTTCTTCCCGTGCGACCCCGCTCGCCTTGAGCCCCGTGCCGACCGCCTCCTCGTTGCCGTACATGGCGGCGGTATCGACGTGGCGGTAGCCGACGCCAAGCGCGGTCTTCACGGCCTCGGCGCACTCATCCCCGCGCAGCTGCCATGTGCCGAGTCCGAGCGCCGGGATTGCGGCGCCGTGCGCCTCGACGGTTGCGGGCCTGGCCATGTCAGCGCCGGTTCCGGAGCTCTTCGGCCTCGGCGTAGAAGCGCTTCTCCCATTCCTTGTGCGCGTCCATGCCCTCGCGGATGAAGGGCGTGAACACGGCGAGGTTCATGAGGAGCCAGTTCACGAGGCGCGCCGGGAAGCGCAACGGCTTCACGAAATCGACGAACAGCACCACCCGGGTTTCCTGCGTGTGGTTCCAGGCCTCGTGCTCGTAGGCGTCGTCGAAGACGAGGGCCTTGCCCTCCTGCCAATGGCAGACCCGGTCGCGCACCCGGATCGCGAGCTCGTCGGGCGCGTGCGGCGGCACCTTCAAGGCAAGGTGGAGGCGCAGCACGCCGTTGTAGGGACCACGGTGTGGCGGCAGGTGCTTGCCGGGCTCGAAGATCGAGAACATCGCCGTTTTGAGCCCGGGGATCTTCTGCACGATGCGCCAGGTCTCGGGGCAGCGGGCGATGTTGCGCTCGGACCTCACGCCGAAGCCGACGAGGAAGAAGGTCTTCCAGTGGTCGTCCCTGGTGATCGTCTTCACGTCGGTCGCGATCGACTGGAACGACGGCAGCTCGGCTTGGCGCTCGAGCACCCGGTCGAGCTCGGCCCGGATCGCCCGCCACTCCCGCTCGATCTCGGCGACCCACGGGAAGGTCGCGTTGTCGTAGACCGGCGGGTTGCCGACCTTCGAATATTTCAGGTTGAGCCGCTCGGCCCAGGCGACGACGGCCATGAACAGGCGTGCAATCCGGCTCGGGCGCACCATCGAGGGCTCGAGGCCCGCGGTGACGAAGCTCTGATCCGGCGCGGCGGCGACGGCCGCCCGCCTGGGGTCCGCGAACTGGTCCACGGTCTCGACTCCACTGAACGCTTCGACGCGGAGTAACGCACCGACATGGAAGATGGTGCCCCATTCCGCGCCGCCCCGCCATGCGCCTAAGTGATGGGCGTGACGAGCACCTTCGCGGCGGCGGGACGGCGCAGGAGTTCGCCGTGATAGCGCTCAAGGTTTGGGCGCTTCTCGCGGGCGACGGGCAGGTTGAGCCAGCGGTGGACCGCGGCGCCCACCGCGATGTCGCCGGCCGTGAAGGTGTCGCCCGTGACGAAGCGGCGTTCCGCCAAGTGCGCGTCGAGGAGTGCCGCGAACGGCTCGCTCTTCGTGACGGATTGGGCGATGGCGGCCTGATCGCGGCTCTCTGGCGCGGTGCGGACGAGGCCGTGGAAGGCCGGCCCCTGCGCCGGCGTGAAGGCCGTCGCCTGCCAGTCCATCCAGCGGTCGGCGTCGGCGCGGGCGCGCGGATCGGCGGGCCAGAGCGAGCCCGCGCCGTGCTTCGCCGCAAGGTAGCGCGCGATGGCGTTCGATTCCCACAGCACGAACCCGTCGTCCTCGATCGTCGGCACGAGGCCGTTCGGGTTCATCCGCCGGTACTCCGGCGTGTCGACGATCCCGAATTCCCGCCCCGCGTCGATGCGCCGGTAGGGGAGACCAAGCTCCTCGATGCACCACTGCACCTTCTGCACGTTGATCGAGTTCGTGCGGCCCCAGAGGGTGAGCATGGCGCCTCCTTATCCCGTCTTCTCGAACAGCTCCCGCCCGATCAGCATGCGCCTGATCTCGCTCGTCCCCGCCCCGATCTCGTAGAGCTTGGCGTCGCGAAGCAACCGCCCGGTCGGGTAGTCGTTGATGTAGCCGTTGCCCCCGAGGAGCTGGATGGCGTCGAGGGCGCACTGCGTCGCCTTTTCGGCGGCGTAGAGGATGGCGCCGGCGGCGTCCTCGCGCGTGGTCTCGCCGCGGTCGCAGGCCTTGGCGACGGCGTAGACGTAGGCCTTGCAGGCGTTCATGGTGACGTACATGTCGGCGAGCTTGCCCTGGACGAGCTGGAAGGTGCCGATCGCCTGTCCGAACTGCTTCCGCTCGTGGACGTAGGGGAGCGCCACGTCGAGGCAGGCCTGCATGATCCCCAACGGGCCGGCGGCGAGCACGACGCGCTCGTAGTCGAGGCCGGACATGAGGACGTTCACGCCGCGCCCGACCTCTCCCAGCACGTTCTCCTCCGGCACCTCGCAGTCTTCGAACACGAGTTCGCAGGTGTCGGAGCCGCGCATGCCGAGCTTGTCGAGCTTCTGGTGCGTCGAGAAGCCCTTCATGCCCTTCTCGACCAGGAACGCGGTGATGCCGCGGGAACCGGCGTTCGGGTCTGTCTTGGCGTAGACCACAAGGGTCTCGGCCTCGGGGCCGTTGGTGATCCACATCTTCGAGCCGTTGAGGACGTAGGCGTCGCCGCGCTTGTCGGCGCGGGTCCGCATCGAGACCACGTCCGAGCCCGAGCCGGGCTCGGACATAGCGAGCGCGCCGACGTGCTCGCCGGAGATCAGCTTCGGCAGGTACCTGCGCTTCTGCTCGGTCGTGCCGTTGCGGCGGATCTGGTTGACGCAGAGGTTCGAGTGCGCGCCATAGCTGAGGCCGACGGAGGCGGAGGCCCGAGAAACCTCCTCCATGGCGACGCAGTGCTCGAGGTAGCCTAACCCCGAGCCGCCGTACTCCTCCTCGACGGTGATGCCGTGGAGGCCGAGCGCCCCCATCTGCGGCCAGAGGTCCCGCGGGAACTGGTTCGTGCGGTCGATCTCGTCCGCCCGCGGCGCGATCTTCTCCTGCGCGAAGTCGCGCACGGTTGCGCGGATGGCGTCGGCGGTCTCGCCGAGGTCGAAGTCGAACTCGCGGGCGGCGTTCGGGATCATGGCTCAAGGACCCGTGCTGGCGTCGTCGCCCGCTTGTATCAGCCCGAAGCGGGGAGTCACGCGCTCCGGACCACCGCAACTCTCCTCATGCTGAGGTGCGAGGAGCCCTCGGGTCCGGCCTTCGGCCGGCCCAAGGACAGGCTCCGTGACGAGCCTCGAAGCACGCACCGGCGGTTGGGCGCTGCATCGGCAGGGTGCGTCCTTCGAGGCCCGCTTCGCGGGCACCTCAGGATGAGGGCAGGGGAGGGTGGCCCAACGGCGACTAAAGCGCCCGCACGCGGCCCAAGAAGGTGTCGAGCTGCTGTCCGAAGGACTCGGAATCCCGCGACAGGGCGTCCGACACCGTGAGCAGGCTCTGCGCCGCCCGGTCGGCGCCGGTCATGGCACCGCGGACGCGCATGGAGGCTGAGACGATGTGGTCGGTGCGCGACGCCGCCTCCTGGGCCTGGGCGGCGATCTGGGAGGTCGCGCCGCTCTGCTGCGTCACCGCGCTCGCGATCGCGCCGGCGATGCGCGAGACCTCGCCGATGGTCTCGGTCACGGCGCCGATGCGCTCGACCGAGCGGCGCATGGTGTCCTGCACGGCGGCGATCTGGCGGGCGATGTCCTCGGTCGCCTTGCTGGTCTGCACCGCGAGCGACTTCACCTCCGATGCGACGACGGCGAAGCCGCGCCCCGCCTCGCCGGCGCGGGCCGCCTCGATGGTGGCGTTCAGCGCCAGGAGGTTCGTCTGCGAGGCGATGTTCGCGATGAGGTCGACGACCGAGCCGATGCGCTTCGCGGCCTCGGCGAAGCTCTGCATCTCGTCCTCGGCGGCCTTCGCCGACTGCACCGCGTGGCCGGCGATGTCGAGGCTGCGGCCGGACTGGCGGCCGATCTCGGCGATCGAGGCCGAGAGCTCCTCGGCCGCCGAAGCCGTGCCGACGATGCTCTCGGAGGCGAGGCGGCAGGCCTCTTCCGAACGCGTCGCCTCCTCGGCCGCGAGCGTCGAGGCGCCCTGCGTCTCCTCGGCGGCGGCCCGCAGCATGCCCGAGGCCTGCTCGATCGAGCCCGACACCTCGGCGACGGCCCGGGCGAAGTCGTCGATCGAGCCCTCGAGGGCCGCGTGCCGCTCCGCCACCGAGCGCCGGCCCTCGGCCTGGTCGAGGCCGATGGCGTTGAGGACGTCCATCATCAGGAAGGTGACGAGCCTGCCGCACTCGCCCGTAATGCGCGGCCCGACGATGGGGTAGGCGCGGCCGATCTCGGCGAAGAGGTGCTGCAGGATGGTAAGGGACATGGTGACGCGGGAACGGGCGCCCATGCCGCTCGCCTGCTCGACCTTTACGAACTCGGCGAGGCGCTCGAGATAGGCCTCGTCGAAGCCGCTCTCGAAGAGCGCCGTGTAATGGCGGGTTCCGATCTCCTCAAGGGTCGCGCGGTGGGTCTCGGCGAAGGCCTTGTAGGCGGGCTGCCGGGCGATGCCGTCGTAGTGGGCCTTGAGCGCCGGGCCGGCGCCCCGCCGCACCGCCGGCGCGTGCCGGCCGACGGCGGCGAGGAGGGCGGCGTCGATGCCGAAAGCGCGAAGGCGCGCTTCGACCTGGTCGCGGAACGTTGTGGGGAACGACATGGGGCGGAACGTCCTGGCGGGCAACGCCGTGACGTTACGGCAGAAATTTGAGAGCTTTCTTAACGTTACCGGCCCTCAACGCATCTTGCCCGGCCACACACCGGGCCTGACCGAGGCGGCCGTGACGGCGCCGTAGGCCGTGATGCCGAGGGCCACGGCGAGGAAATAGCCGTCGAGGCCGAGCCCGAGGCCGTGCGCCATGAGCCAGCCGCCGCCGGCCGCAATCGAGATTCTTGAGAGCGCCGCGATCACCGGGCCGCGCATCCGGCCCGCTCCCATGGAGGCGAAGTAGAGCGCCATGCCGGCGCCGAAGCCGACGAGCGCCGGGCCGACGTAGGTGATGGCGCGGGCGGCGATCTCGGCGACCGCAACATCGCTTGTGAAGGCGCGCGCGACGGCGTCGGGGACGAGGCTCACGGGAATGCCGACTGCCGCCGCAAGCGCAAGCGACAGGAGGGCGCCGGTCCAGGCGGTGCGGCGGGCGGTGTCCCAGTCGCCGGCCCCGACGGCGCGCCCGACGAGGGCGGTGAGCGCCGAGCCGATCCCGAACACGATCGGGATCATCAGGAACTCGAGCCTTGCCGAGATGCCGTAGGCCGCGACCGCGGCGGTGCCGTAAGAAGCGACCTGCGCCGTCACCAGGATCGTGGTCAGGTTCGCGACCGAAGCGAGCGCCGAGGCCACGAGCCCGACCGCGAGGATGCGGCGGAACAGGGCGCCGCTTGGCCGGACTTTCAGGCTCGGCACGAACCCGGCCCCGCCGCGCCACACGACCACGCTCATGGCGAGCGCCGCCGCGATCATGACGAGGGCGAAGGCGAGGCCGGCCCCAGGCAATTTCAGGCCCGCGGGCTCCATCAGGGCCCAGGCGAGGCCGGGATAGGCGAGCCAGGCGAGGGAGAGCACCCGCGCGGCAAGCGCGTGCCGTCCGCCGCCGCGCAGCACCGAGGCAAGGGTGTTCGCGAGCCAGGCCGGGATTGCCCCCAAGCCGAAGAGGATCGCCGAATAGAGCGCCGCGGCCTCCGCCGCCTCGCGTCCGCCGACAAAGCCGAGCACGGCGCGCGGGAAGACCGCGAGCGCCAGCACGAAGACCGCCCCGGCCGCGACCGCGATCAGGAGCGCGTGCAGCACGAGGGCCGAGGCCTCGTCCGTCCGCCCCGCCCCGAGCGCTCGGGCGATCGCCGAGACGACGCCCCCGCCCATGGCGCCGGCCGACATCTGCTGCAACAACAGCGCGAACGGCAGCACCACGGCCCAGCCGGCGAGCGCCGCGGTCCCCTGCCGCGCCGCAAGCCACGTCTCGGCGAGCTGCGCGATGACCTGGAGCGCCGCGACGAGGCTCGTCGGCGCCGCGAGCGCGAGGATGCCGCGCAGGATCGCCCGGGTCGCCGGAACGGCGGGGCGGACATCCGAGGGCACGGCGAGGCTGTGCGGCGGCATTCCCGGCTTCCGGCGGCGTCTTCTGTGCTTATACACTCTTCAGGCCGGGCCGGCAGCGCGTGCGGCGCAGGGCAGCCCTGCCGTCACAAAGGAAGAGACGGGCACCAGCGCAGCCGTATCAAGCGAGGAAACGGTCGGCGACGCTTGGGTCGGGGAGGTCACAGCTTTCCCGACGCCCGAAGACGCGGAACCGGTTCCGGGCGAGAATCCCGTAGAGCGCGTCGCGGGTGCCGAGGGGAAGGATGCGCAGGCAGCGGGCGAGCGACCAGGGGAAGCCGAGCCCTTCCGCCATGTGGATCGAGCCCTCGGACTTGAACCAGGCGACGCCGTCCTCGAGGAGCATGTTCGTCTCGTCGGAATCGGCCCCGAAGTGGCGGTAGAGGGCCTGCCCGAGGGGCGACTGTGCGGTCAGAAGCCGGTAGCGCGCCGTGCGGTCGTGGCGCAGGACGAACCGCGCCCACCCGGAGCAGAGGACGCAGGTCCCGCCGAAGACGATGACCGGCCTCTCATCCGGGAAGGGCGGCACGGCGGGATCGAGCCGGTAGCTGTAGGGCGCGCGCATCCGTCCTCGCGATTGCCCATGAGGATAGCCGATCCAAGCGCGTGCGCGCTCGTTTCGATGTCGCACGGGAGACGCGAGGGGGTGCGCTGGCGCCCGCGTCACTTCCCGTTGCACACCCCCTGGGCCGCGAGGCGGTGGTGGTGGCGGGGGTCGCAGTCGGTGGCGAGGAACTTCGCCCATTCGGACTCGCCGCCGAAGAAGGCGTTGCGGTCGACGTCGCCGCGGATGCCGGGCACGCGGCCGGTCGTGGTGTACTGCCACATCATCCACTGCCGGTTCGGGTAGCGCTCGTGCGGCTCGGCCGCGGTGCTGCGCACCCAATGCGGGTAGTCGGGCAGCTCCCCTTCGAGCACGTCCCGGTGGAAGGGGATGTCGGTATAGATGATCGGGCGCTTGCCGGTGTGCGCCTCCATGGCCTCGAGCATCACCCGGATCTTTTCGAGCGCCTCTTCCTTCGGCAGCCGCTTCGGGCAGGTCCTGGAGTGGCCGTTCCATTCGAGGTCGAGCACCGGCGGCAGGGCCTCGGGGTCGTTCGGGACGTTGCGGCGGAACCACGCCGCCTGCTCGTGCGCCGGGCGGCACCAGAACATGAAGTGGTAGGCGCCGCGCGGCACGCCGGCCTGGGCCGCGCCGTACCAGTTCTCGAGGAAGCGCTCATCGATATGGTCGCCGCCTTCGGTCGCCTTGATGAAGGCGAACTTGGTGCCGGCGGACTTCACCGAGGCCCAATCGATCTTGCCCTGCCACTTCGACACGTCGATGCCGTGGACCGGCAGCGTGTGGGCGCGCGCGACGTTGGCGTGCGGCTTCGCATCGCTCTTGAGAGGGTAGTGCGCCGTCGGCTGGGCGCAGGAGGCGAGCGCCAGCGCGCCGGCGGCGAGGCAGGCGAGCCGCAAGGCGGCCGGAGAGGGGACGCGGTTCACGAAACCGGGCATCGGCTCGGCACCCTTTACGCAACACAGGCCTAATCGATGCCCTAGGAGGGGTTAACAGCTCTTTGACCGGCGAAGCTCAGGAAGTCGAAACCCGTTGCACCAAAGCCACGTGGGCGGGGAGAGGCGTGCGCCGCAGGCTAAGCTTGGCCGTAGTTCTAGGCGAGCCCGAACCACAGGGTCGCGATGCCGAGGAAGGCGAAGAAGCCGACGATGTCGGTGACCGTCGTCACGAAGGGGCCGGACGCGATCGCCGGGTCGGCGCCGAGCCGGTTGAGGGCGAGCGGGATCAGGATGCCGCCGAGCGCCGCCGAAGAGAGGACGGTCAGCATGGCGAGGCCGATGACGATGCCGAGATCCCTGACCCCGAACCAGGCCGCGGCCACGAGGCCGAGGATCAGGGCGAAGGTCAGCCCGTTCAGGACCCCGACCGTCAGCTCGCGCCGGATGATCCGCCAGGCGTTGGCGCGGCCGAGCTCGCGGGTCGCGAGCGCCCGCACGGCGACCGTCATGGTCTGGGTCCCGGCGTTGCCGCCCATCGAGGCGACGATCGGCATGAGGACCGCGAGCGCCACCATCTTCTCGATCGAATGATCGAAGTGGCGGATCACCGTCGCGGCGACGAGGGCCGTGAGCATGTTGGCGAACAGCCAGGGAAAGCGGCTGCGGGCGATGTAGAGCACGTCGTCCGAGATCTCCTCGTCGGGCCGCACGCCGCCGAGCGCCTTGATGTCGGCGTCGGCCTCCTCCTCGATGACGTCGACGATGTCGTCGATCATGAGCACGCCGACGAGGCGGTTGCCCTCGTCGACGACGGCGGCCGAGACGAGGTTGTAGCGCTGGAATGTCCGTGCCACCTCCTCCTGCGGTTCGGTCGCCTCGACCCGGTCGGGGTCGTCGGTCATGATCTCGGACACCGGCACCGGGCGCTTCGTGCGAAGGAGCTTGTCAAGGGGCACGGAGCCGAGGAGCCGCGCGCCGGGGTCGATGACGAAGATCTCGTAGAAGGTCTCGGGCAGGTCCGGCGTCTCGCGCATGTGGTCGATCGTCTGCCCGACGGTCCAGAACGGCGGCACGGCGATGAACTCGTCCTGCATCAGCCGGCCGGCCGAGTCCTCGGGATAGAGGAGCGAGCGCTGGAGCGCGACACGCTCGGTCGCCGGCAGCTTCTCCAGGACCTCGGCCTGGTCCTCCTCGTCCATGCTTTCGAGGATGGTGACGGCGTCGTCCGACTCGAGGTCGCGCACGCCCTCGGCGACGGTCGAGGCCCCGAGCTCGTCGAGGATTTCTTCTCTGACGGTTTCGTCGACCTCGGTCAGCGCCGTGAAGTCGAAGTCGCGGCCCAGAAGCTCGATCAGGCGCGGGCGCAGGTCCGGCTCGAGCGCCTCGAGCACGTCGCCGAAGTCGGCCTCGTGCAGGTCCGCGGTCAGCGCCCGGACGCGCGTCCCGTCGCCGGCCTCGACGGCCCCGGCCAGGGTCTCGACGAAGGCCGGGTTGACGTTCTCGTCCTCGTCCCGCACCGGCGGCACGGCGGGATGTGCTTGCGGCGGGTCCGGCGCCCGGAGCGCCGTCTGGTCTTCGACGTCCATGGGCCCGATCCTGGAGGCGGGGATTCAAGCCGTGTTTAGGTGCGTGGCCGGGCCGTGGCAATGGACCGGGCGCGCTGTCGCCCCGGCGCGGAAAGGCGCGATCCTAGACCACGGACTTGTGGCGCGCGATGCAGGTCGCGATGACCTCGTCCATGGGCCGCGACCACCAGTCCTCGGAGAAGATCTCGACCTCCACGAAGCCGTCGAAGCCTAGCGCCTCGACCTCGCCGCGGACGCGGCGCAGGTCGATCACGCCGTCGCCCATCATGCCGCGGTCGAGGAGGAGGTCGCGGGTCGGCACGAGCCAGTCGCAGACGTGATAGGCGAGCATCCTTTGGCGGCCGCAGCGGCGGATGCCGGCGGACAGCTCCGGGTCCCACCACACGTGGTAGACGTCGAGCGCCACGCCGAGGCCGCCTTGGCGGTCCGGATCGAGCCGGTCGCAGATGTCGAGGGCGTGGGTCAGCGTGTTCACGCAGGCCCGGTCCGCCGCATACATCGGGTGCAGGGGCTCGATCGCGAGCGGCATGCCGGCCGCGCGGGCGTAGTCGAGGAGCTCGGCGATGCCGTCCTCGACTTGAACGTGGGCGGCGGGGAGGTCCTTCGAGGGCGCGGAGCCCGGCCGCGAGAACTGCGGCAGACCGCCGACCACGAGCACGAGGCAGGGCGCGCCGAGGGCCGCCGCCTCGTCGACCGCGCGCCGGTTGTCGTCCCGCGCTTCCCCGGCATGCACGGCGTCGGTCGGGAACATGCCGCCGCGGCAATAGCCGGAGAGCGCGAGCCCCGCGTCCCTGACGGCGCGGACGGCCCTGTCGAGCCCGACCGCGGCGACCTGGTCGCGCCAGGGCGACACCGCCCCGACCCCGTGCCGGGCGCAGGCCTCGACGATGGCGAGGAGGTCGCCCTGCTTGCGCACGGTGGCGGTGTTGAGGGAGAGGAGGGCGTGGTCGTGAGTCAGGTCACGCATGGGCTGCCGTTGAAGGATAATGAGCCGCTTCGCGGCAGGTCGTTGCGCTGGGTCCCGGATCGGGTTCCGTTCGCTTCGGTCTCTTCACCCGTCCGGGAAAGGGCGCGTGGGCTTTTGGCGCCAGCTCTCCATCGCGCTTTCCCGGGCGCCTGCAACGGAGCGGAGCGCAGTGGAAGGCGACCCGGGATCCAGCGCAAGACTTGCCGCGAAGCGGCGCCGTACTTTTTCTTAATCGCTCAAGCCTCCACCCCCCGCACCGCCATCACGCAGCGCATCTGCTCCGCCGCGCGCTCGGGGTCGCGCAGCAGCCCCGCCCGGTCGGCGAGGCGGAAGAGCTCGGCGAGGTGGAGGGTCGAGCGGGCGCTCTCCTGGCCGCCCGCCATGGTGAAGTGGTCCTGGTGGCCGTTGAGGTAGGCCATGAACACGACGCCGGTCTTGTAGAAGCGGGTCGGGGCCCGGAAGATGTGCCGCGACAGCGGCACCGTCGGGGCGAAGATGTCGTGGAAGGTGGCGAGGTCGCCGCGGGAAAGCGCCGAGAGCGCGCCCGCCGCCGCAGGCGCGATGGCATCGAAGATGCCGAGGAGCGCGTGCGAGAAGCTGTGCTCGTCGCCGGCGATCAGCTCGGCGTAGTTGAAGTCGTCGCCGGTGTACATGCGCACGCTTGGGTCGAGGCGGCGGCGCATGGCGATCTCCTTGTCCTTGTCGAGGAGGGAGATCTTGACGCCGTCGACCTTCCCGGCGTTGCCGTTGATGACCGCGACGGCGGTGTCCATGGCGCGGTCGAGGTCGGCCGTGCCCCAATAACCCTTGAGCGCCGGGTCGAACATGTCGCCGAGCCAGTGGATGATCACGGGCTCGCGCACCTGCGACAGGATGCGGCCATACACCTTCACGTAGTCGTCCGGTGTCTTCGCCAGCCGCGCCAGCGCCCGCGACGCCATCAGGATAATGCGCCCGCCGACGGCCTCGATGGCGGAGACCTGCTCCTCGTAGGCGCCGATCACGTCGTCGATGCTCTTGGCGTCCGCCGGATCGAGGTGGTCGGTGCCGGCGCCGGAGAACACGACGGCGCCCTCGCGCCGCTTCGACGCGGCGACGGAGCGCTTGATGAGCTCCAAGGCCATCGGCCAGTCGAGGCCCATGCCGCGCTGCGCCGTGTCCATGGCCTCGGCGACCCCGAGCCCCAGATCCCACAGGTGCTCGCGGAAGGCGATGGTGCGCTCCCAATCGGGCGCCACTTCGAGCCACGGGTCGGCCTCGGCGAGGGGATCGACGACCATGTGGGCGGCGGCGAGCGCGATGCGGTTGAGCGGCCCGGTGACGCGCGCGGGGAAGTCCCGCGGCGCGGACATGTTGAAGGTCTCAAGCTTCCCCGCCGCGGTCGGCAGGTTGAGCGACAGCGCGGTCACGGGCCGTTGCACGTTCATGGGTCTTCTCCCTCGTTCTCCGCCGTCATGCCCGGCCTTGGGCCGGGCATCCACGCCTTTGCTCCGCTGCGGCGTGGGAAGGCGTGGATGGCCGGGCCAAGCCCTGCCATGACGGGTAAGAGAGCAGGAGGCAACCATGAACGTGCA
>DASVVU010000255.1:0-2657 GCA_036386395.1 Beijerinckiaceae bacterium
GCTCGCCGATCTGGCCCTCCTTGCCGACGACGCGGGCGACCCGGTCGAGCTCGCGGTTGAGGCCCTGGTTCAGTTCGGCGATGTCGTTGAAGGCCTGGGCGATCTCGCCGTCGAGGCCCGTCATGTCGAGGGGCAGGCGGACCGAAAAGTCCCCTTTGCGGAAGGCTCTTAAGGCTCTGAGGAGGGTCTTGGGATCGAGTTGGGATACGCCGGTCTCGACCTGCTGCATGTCGCTTCCCCTTGAGACGCCCGGGCTCGTGCCTCGGCCCTGTCGCGCTTTTGGCTGCTGATGGATCGGCCGGCTCCCCGCCGGACACACGAATAGCCTTTGGCAACGCAGCCGAGGGCGTGCCGGTTCCAGCATGATTCGTGGTTTTTTTGAAAGGTCGTTCGGACCGGTCAAGCCTGAACCGGTTGCGGCCGGCGACGCACGGCCGAGCGCCTGCCGCAGCGTAAGAGAGCCCGCGGGCCGGTGCAACCACGGCGGCGTCAATAAGCCGTGGATCGTGGCGTTTGTTAGCCCCGCCGCCGGCTCAGCCGAAAGCCACCAGCGTCTTGAGGCCGTAGACCAGGGCCGCGAAGGCGAGGAGGCCGGCGAGGTAGAGGCCGGCGAACCAGGCGAGGCGCTTCGCGCCCGGGGTCGGCCTCAATGGTACCCGCCGCCCGCGATCTCCTCCGCCACCTTGCCGCGGAAGACCCAGTAGGCCCAGCCCGTGTAGAGGAAGGTGAGCGGCATCACGATCGAGAAGCCGACGAGCGAGAAGAGCTGGGAATTCACCGTGTTGGCGGCCTGCCACACGGTCACGTTCGGCGGCACGATGTAGGGGAAGAGGCTGATCGCGAGGCCGAGGTAGCCGAGAAGGAAGAGCGCGATCGAGAGGAGGAACGGCGAGTACGTCCGTCCGTCCTCGATGCCGCGCCAGAGCCTGAAGGCCGCGAAGGCCGTGAGCAGCGGCACCGGCGAGAGGAGGGCGATGTTCGGCCAGGAGAACCAGCGCGCCTCGATCTCGCGCCCGAGGAACGGCACCCACAGGCTCACGGCCGCCATGGCGACGATCACGCCGACGAGGAAGCGCGTCGCCATGCGCCGCGCCCAGATCTCGAGCTCGCCGGTGGTCTTCATGACGAGCCACGTCGCCCCGATGAGCCCGTAGCCGAGGATGAGGGCGACGCCGGTCGCGACGCTGAAGGGGGTGAGGAAGTCGAAGGTCCCGCCCGTGAAGGCGCGTCCGTTGTTGGAAAAACCCTGCACGAAGGCGCCGAGCACTATGCCCTGGAAGAAGGTCGCGGCGAGGGAGCCGTAGTGGAAGGCGTTGTCCCAGACGTATCGCGAGGTCTCGGCCTTGAAGCGGAACTCGAAGGCGACGCCGCGGAACACGAGGGCGATCAGCATGGCAATGAGCGGCAGGTAGAGGGCCGGCATGAGGATCGCATAGGCGAGCGAGAAGACGCAGAACAGCCCGCCGCCGCCGAGGATCAGCCAGGTCTCGTTGCCGTCCCAGATCGGCGCGACCGACATCATCATGCGGTCGCGCCAGTTCTCGTCCCGCGCCGCCCTGAAGAGGATGCCGACGCCGAGGTCGAAGCCATCGGCGACCACGTACATGGCGATCGCGAAGGCGATGAACCACGCCCACACCAGCGGCAGCCAGAAGGCGAGGCCCTGGTATTCCGTGCCGAAGCCGAACATCGCCGCCTCCCTCAACCCGCCGGCTGCGCGCGCCGGCCGGGGCCGCCGGACAGGCTTTCGTTCGGGACGGAGAGGGGGCGCTTCGCCTTCTTGTCCGGGCGGTCGCCGAGGTCCGCTCCGCGCACCGCCTCCTCCAGGGGCTCCGGACCTTTGCGCAGGAGCTTCGCGAGATAGTAGCTGCCGAAGCCGAAGACGAAGGCGTAGACGACGACGAAAGTTATGAGCGAGGCCGTGACCGCCCCCTTCGTCACCGGCGAGACCGCGTCGGCGGTGCGCAGGAGGCCGTAGACGACGTAGGGCTGGCGCCCGATCTCGGCCGTGTACCAGCCGAAGAGGATGGCGCCGAAGCCGGACGGCGTCATCAGCATGGCGGCGTTGAGGAACCAGCGGTTCTCGAAGAGGCCGCCCTTCCGGCGCAGCCACAGGCTCCACAGGGCGAGGCCCAGCATGGCGAAGCCGATCGCCACCATGATGCGGAAGGCGAAGAACACCGGCCACACCGGCGGGCGCCGGTCCGGCGGCACGTCCTTGAGGCCCGGCACGACGCCGCCGAGGTCGTGGGTCAGGATATAGCTCCCGAGCTTCGGGATCGCGACCTCGTAGCGGTTCTCCTCGGCCTTCTCGTCCGGCCAGGCGAAGAGCACGAGAGGGGCGCCGGCGCGGGTCTCCCAGTTCGCCTCGATGGCCGAGAGCTTCGTCGGCTGCTCCTTCAGGACGTTGAGGCCGTGGAGGTCGCCGAGCACGATCTGCACCGGCGCGAAGACCGCGGCGAACCACAGCGCCATGGAAAGCGAGCGGCGCGCGCCCTCGACCTTCTCGGGCGGCTCCTCGCGGGCCCTGAGGATCATCCAGGCCGACATGCCGGCGACTGCGAAGGCGGTCGTCAGGTAGCAGGCCATGACCATGTGGGCGAAGCGGTTCGGGAAGGACGGGTTGAAGACGATCCGCCACCAGTCGACCGGCACGG
>DASVVU010000256.1:0-30942 GCA_036386395.1 Beijerinckiaceae bacterium
GTCGCGCGCCTCCTCCTCGAAGGCATCGACGAGGACGCGGTCGACTTCCGCCCGAACTACGACGGCCAGGAAGAGGAGCCGGTGGTGCTCCCGGCCGCTTTCCCGAACCTCCTGGCGAACGGCTCGCAGGGCATCGCCGTCGGCATGGCGACCTCGATCCCGCCGCACAACGCGGCGGAGCTGTGCGATGCGGCGCTCTACCTCATCGCCCATCCCAAGGCGACGACGGACCAGCTCCTCACCTTCGTGCCCGGCCCCGACTTCCCGACCGGCGGCGTCATCGTCGAGCCGAAGGGCTCGATCGCCGAGGCCTACCGCACCGGGCGCGGCTCGTTCCGGGTGCGGGCGAAGTGGGCGCAGGAGAACGCCGGCCGCGGCACCTGGAACATCGTCGTCACCGAGATCCCCTACGGCGTGCCGAAGTCGCGGCTGATCGAGAAGATGGCGGAGCTTCTCGCCGAGCGGAAGCTGCCGCTGTTGGCCGACGTGCGCGACGAGTCGGCCGAGGACGTGCGCATCGTGCTGGAGCCCCGCGCCCGCACGGTCGACCCGATCGTGCTGATGGAGTCCGTCTTCCGGCTCACCGAGCTCGAAAGCCGCATTCCGCTCAACGTCAACGTGCTCTCGGGCGGCAAGGTCCCGAAGGTGCTCGGGTTGGCGGAATGCCTGCGGGAATGGCTCGATCACCGCCGCGAGGTGCTGGTTCGCCGCTCGCGCCACCGCCTCGCTGCGATCGACAAGCGCCTCGAGATCCTGCGCGGCCTTCTCATCGTCTACCTCGACCTCGACCGGGTGATAAAAATCATCCGGGAAAAGGACGAGCCGAAGCAGGAGCTGATGCGCGTCTTCCGGCTTACCGAGATGCAGGCGAACGCGATCCTCGACACGCGCCTGCGTTCGTTGCGCAAGCTCGAGGAGATGGAGCTGAAGCGCGAGCTCGAGGAGCTGACGAAGGAGAAGGCGCAGGTCGAAGGCCTCCTCGCCTCGCCGGCGACCCAGTGGAAGACCGTCGCCTGGGAAATCCGCGAGGTGAAGAAGACCTTCGGGCCGGACACCCCGCTCGGGCGCCGCCGCACGGCCTTCGAGGAGGCGCCCGACACCTCCGACCTCGACTTCGCCGAGGCCATGGTCGAGCGCGAGCCGATCACCGTGATTTTCTCCCAGAAGGGCTGGGTGCGCTCCATGAAGGGGCACGTGGCCGACCTCTCGGGCGTGCAGTTCAAGGGCGACGACGCCCTGAAGGTCGCGTTCTTCACCGAGACCACGGCGAAGATTCTTGTGGCCGCCTCGAACGGCAAGGTCTTCACCCTGGACGCCGCGAAGCTCCCCGGCGGGCGCGGCTTCGGCGATCCGATCCGCCTCATGGTCGACTTCGACGACGGCGCCGACATCGTGGCGGCCTTCCCTTACCGGGCCGGGCAGAAGTTCCTGCTCGCGAGCACCGAGGGGCGCGGCTTCGTCGTGCCGGCGGACGAGGCGGTCGCGAACACCCGCAAGGGCCGCAACGTCATGGGCCTCGACGGCAAGGCGAGGCTCGCGGTCGCGGCCGAGGCCGCGGGCGACCACGTCGCCATCGTCGGCGAGAACCGCAAGCTCCTGATCTTCCCCTTAGGCCAGCTCCCCGAGATGGCCCGCGGCAAGGGCGTGCGCCTCCAGCGCTACCGCGACGGCGGCGTCTCCGACGCCAAGGTCTTTGCGCTCAAGGACGGCCTGACCTGGAAGGATTCCTCGGGCCGCACTTGGACGGTCGAGGCCGCCGATCTCAAGGATTGGCTCGGTAACCGCGCCGAGGCCGGGCGGCTCCCGATGAAGGGGTTTCCGAAGAACAACAGGTTCGGGTGAGATTCTGTTAGATCACCTCGACGAGAGCTTCCCCTCGCTGTTCGCCGGTGCTTGTCGAAGCATTGCCCGCCTGGGAGCGAAGGCGCTCTTCTGCCCCTGAGCGCCGCTCACTCGACCCGGGCCCAGCCCTGCGGCATCAGCCGCTCCTGCGGACGGAAGCGGGCCTTGTAGTCCATCTTGGGCGAGCCATCGACCCAGTAGCCGAGGTAGAGGTAGGGCAGGCCCATGGCGCGGGCCCTCGCGATATGGTCGAGGATCATGAAGGTGCCGAGGCTGCGGCGGTCCTCCTCGGGGTCGTAGAACGAATAGACCATCGACAGCCCGTCCCCGAGCACGTCGGTGAGGCAGACGGCCAGGATGTCGCCGCGCCCGCGGCCGTTGATGGCCGTGTCCGGCCCGCGGCGGCGGTACTCGACGACCCGGGTCTCGACGTGGCTGTCCTCGACCATCATGGAGTAGTCGAGCACCGTCATGTCGACCATGCCGCCGTCGGCGTGGCGGCTATCGAGATAGCGGCGGAAGAGGGAATACTGGTCCGAGGAGGGGCGGTTCGGGGCGGCGGCGCCGACGAGGTCGGCGTTCTGGCGCAGCACCCGGCGCATGTTGGCGGAGGGACGGAACTCGTCCGCGACCACCCTGACCGAGACGCAGGCGCGGCAGGCCTCGCAGGCCGGGCGGTAGGCGATGGTCTGCGAGCGCCTGAAGCCGCCCTGCGTCAGAATCTCGTTCATCTCCCGGGCGCGCTTGCCGACGATGTGCGTGAACACCTTCCGCTCCTCCTTGCCCGGCAGGTACGGGCAAGGGGAGGGGGCGGTGAGATAGAACTGAGGCGTGTCGCGGGGATGGCTCGTCACGCGTGAAGGTCTCTGCCGGCCCCGGTCCTGGAAAAGGCCGCGGACATCAACGTAGCACTGCCGAGAACGGTCTCAAGCACTTCTATTGAGGCGCGGGCCGACGCACCGTCAGGAATTGCGCAAGAGCACGATCCCGACCAGGAGGTCGTGGCCGAGCCGGCGGTCCGGGCGGGCGAAGCCGATGAAGACATCGACGAGCCACAGCACGAAGGTAGTGGCCGCGAGGTAGAACAGAAGTGCGTGGGCAGCGGCGGTGAGGCGGTCGACCGGCCCGCCGGTCGCGGCGTCGACGGCGCGCACCCCCATCATGCGCATCCCGATGGTCGACTGGTGCGGGCCGCCGAGCGTCATGGCGCTGTAGAGGATGCCGGTGAAGGGAATGATCGCGAAGAGGCTCCACCCGAGGCCGAAGGTGAGGAGGCCGACGAAGCCGATGAGGATCGAGAGCAGCACCGCCAAAAGGCCGATCATGAGGAGGTCGATGAGATAGCCGAACGCGCGTCGGCCGAGCACGCCCTCGGTGGCATAGGCAGGGTCCCAGCCGGCGGGCGGCAGGGAGCCCGGCCGGCCGTAGGGGGGGCCATAGGAACCGTTCGCCATGTCTGACACCCTTCAGTAGGCGGTCTCGGAGAGGCCGCGGGGGTTGATGCGCTGCGGGTCGAGCCCGTCGGCCCGGAGCGCCGCCAGGATTTCGGCCGTGTGCCCGGCGCCGCGGGTCTCGACCGTCACGTCGAGGGTGACGCCCTTGGCCGGCACGTCGAGGAAGAGGCGTCCGTGCGAGACCTCCAGGATGTTGGCCCCGAGCTCGCCGAGCCGGCTCGCGACCCGCCCCAGCACGCCTGGACGGTCGTGCGAGGTGATCCGGAACGAGGCGATGCGGTCGTCCCGCTCGAGCTCGCGCACCATGACCGAGGCGAGGAGCCGCGCGTCGATGTTGCCGCCGCACAGGACGAGGCCGACCTTCCGGCTCCTGAACAGATCGGGTCTCGCCAGCATGGCCGCAAGGCCTGCGGCGCCGGCGCCTTCCGCCATGGTGTGGGTGAGGGTCGCGAAGAGGGCGACGGCGTGCTCGATCAGCGGCTCCTCGACGAGGACGATGTCCGAGACGAGGTCGCGCACGATCGGCAGGGTCAGGTCGCCCACGGTCTTGACCGCGATACCCTCGGCAAGCGTCGGCCCTCCAATCGGGCGGTCCTCGCCCGAGATGGCGTTGTGGAACGAGGGGTAGAGGGCGGCCTCGACGCCGACGATGTCGATCCTGGGGTTCAGCGCCTTGGCGGCGACCGCGATGCCGGAGATCAGCCCGCCCCCGCCGATCGGCACCACGAGCATGTCGAGATCGGGGGCGTCCGCCAGCATCTCCAGGGCGACGGTGCCCTGGCCCGCCATCACCAGCGGATCGTCGTAGGGGTGGACGAAGACGAAGCCCTTTTCTTCCGCGATCCCGTGGGCGCGGTCGGCGCACTCCGAGAGGCCCTCGCCATGGAGGACGACGGTCGCGCCGTGGGCGCGGGTGCTCTCGGCCTTCACCAGCGGCGTCGTCTCCGGCATGACGATGGTGGCCGGGATGCTGCAGCGCCGCGCATGATAGGCGACCGCCTGGGCGTGGTTGCCGGCCGACATGGCGATGACGCCACGCCGGCGCTCGTCGGGATCAAGGCTTGCGAGCTTGTTCGCGGCGCCGCGCTCCTTGAAGGCGCCGGTCGGATGCATGTTCTCGTGCTTCACGGAGACGGAAGCGCCGGTGAGCTCGGCGAGGCGCGGGGCAGGGACGAGCGGCGTGCGCAGCACGTGCGGCGCGATCGTCCGGGCGGCATGGCGCACGTCGTCGAGGCCGATGGCGTAGCGCATGCTCCGCTCCCTCACACCTGCCGCGGTCCGGCATCGCCCATCCCGAAGAACCCGCCCGGGCGGAAGACCAGGACCGCGACCAGCACGGAATAGAGGGCGATGTCGCGGGCGTCGATGGGCATGAGCATGGACCACACGGTCTCGAAGGCCCCGATAGCAAGCCCGCCGAGGAAGGCGCCGGCCACCGATCCGACGCCCCCGAGCACCGCCGCGACGAGGGCCTTGAGCCCGAGCGCGAAGCCGCCGGCGAAGCCGAGCCCGCCGTACTGCAGCACGACGAGGGCGCCCGAGAGGCCGGCGAGGGCGCCTGAGAGCGCGAGCGTCCGCAGGAGAAGGCCGCGGGCGTCGACGCCGAACAGCGCCGCGGCGCGGGCATCGTCGGCATAGGCCCGCCAGGCGCGTCCGAAGCCGGAGCGCCGCATCAGCACGAGCACCGCGCCGCCGATCCCGAGGCCGATGGCGGTGGTCAAGAGCGAAACCGGCGTGACGCTGACGACGAAGTCGGCCGAGCGGACGAGCGGCCAGCTCACGGCCCAGACCGGCGGGAACCACACCGTCGCAGTCCCCTGCGCAAGGCGCAGGTACTCCATGAGGGCGAGCGAGAGCCCCACCGTCGCGACGAGGCTCGGCTGGCCGCTCGGTCCCGCGATCCTGGCAATGGTCCAGTGCCCGCCGACGACGGCGTGGACTGCGCCCGCGAAGACCGCGCAGGCGCCGCCGAACAGGAGGCCGGGCAGCGGCGCCGCAATCCCGGCGTTGAGGAGGACCGCGACCCCGACGGCGGTCGCGGCGGCGCCGAGCGCCGCAAGCTCCCCAAAGGCGAGGTTGAAGCGCCCGACAAGGCCGAACACGAGGGCGTAGGCAGCGGCGAGGAGGCCGTAGATCGCGGTGCGGGGGAGGCCCGCAAGCATCTGCTGGAGGCCATAGGCGAAGGGGCGCGGCACCTCGGCGAGCCCGGCGGCCCGGTCGCCGGGCCCGGGGTCGCCCGCCACGCCTTCGGGACTGTCGATGTAGAAGCGCTTAAGGAGATAGACCGTCGCGCCCGCGACCGGGCCTGCCTCCGTCGAGAGCCCGACGAGGTCGGCCTTGTTGGCCGAAAGCCCCTCTGCCGCGAAGCGGCAGATGACGTAGCGCTCGACGGGCAGGCGCCCCTCGCGCTCGACCCGGTAGTCGATGCGGATCGAATAGGCCTCGAGCCACGACGCCGTGCGCTCGACGACGACGTGCCCGCCCTCCGGGTTCAACGCCGGCAACGCGAGGCGGCACACCCGCGCCTGCTCGGCGTCGACGGAGAGGCCGCAGGCGGCGAGGAGGGCGAGGACGAGGAAGAGGCCGATCCCTACAGGTCCTCTCCTGTGAGGGGCCGGCATAAACCTCCTCATGCTGAGGAGCGCCCGGAGGGCGCGTCTCGAAGCACGCACCCCGGCAGGGCGCCGCGTCGGCGTGGTGCGTCCTTCGAGACGCACGCTTCGCGTGCTCCTCAGGATGAGAGGCTTGGGAGATGCGGCCAGGGTTTCAAGACGCTTGCGTAGAGGCAGCTCACTGCGCCGCTCGCAGCTTCTCGGCCACACGGGGGGCGAAGTAGGTCAGCACCCCGTCGGCGCCGGCGCGCTTGAAGGCGAGGAGGCTTTCCATCATGGCGCGCTCGCCGTCGAGCCAGCCGTTCTGCGCCGCGGCCTGGATCATCGCGTACTCGCCGGAGACCTGATAGGCGAAGGTCGGGACCCCGAACGTGTCCTTCACCCGGCGGACGACGTCGAGGTAGGGCAGGCCGGGCTTCACCATCACCATGTCGGCGCCCTCGTCGAGGTCGAGGGCGACCTCGCGCAGGGCCTCGTCGGTGTTCGCCGGGTCCATCTGGTAGGTGCGCTTGTCGCCGACGAGCGTCGCGTTCGTCCCGATGGCGTCGCGGAAGGGGCCGTAGAAGGCCGAGGCGTACTTCGCCGCGTAGGCCATGACCTGCACGTCGTGGAACCCGGCGCCGTCGAGGGCCTGGCGGATCGCGCCGACGCGGCCGTCCATCATGTCGGAGGGGGCGATCACGTCGGCGCCGGCCTCGGCCTGGATCAGGCTCTGCTCGGCGAGTACGGCGACGGTCTCGTCGTTGAGGATGCGCTCGCCGTCGAGGAGGCCGTCGTGGCCGTGGCTGGTGTAGGGGTCGAGCGCCACGTCGGTCACGATGCCGACCTGCGGCACTGCGCTCTTCACGGCCCGCACCGCCTGGCAGACGAGGTTCTGCCGGTTCAGCGCCTCCGAGCCGCGGGGGTCGCGGAGCGCCGGATCGGTGTAGGGGAAGAGGGCGATGGCCGGGATCCTGAGCGCCGCGGCCCGCTCCGCCTCCCGCACCGCCTCGTCGACGGTGAGGCGCTCGACGCCGGGCATCGAGGAGACCGGCTCGCGCCGCCCCGTCCCTTCGATGAGGAAGAGCGGCCAGATGAGGTCGTCCGCCGTGAGCACGTTCTCGGCGACGAGCCGGCGCGACCAGTCGGACTTGCGGTTGCGGCGCGGACGGTGCGTGAGGGCGAGGGGCTTCGCGACGGCGCTCTCGGGGCGCGGCTCGCGGGCGGAGGGCCTCGTGAACGGGGTGAGGGTCGACGGCATCGAGCGGCTCCGCGGCGCTGGGAAGCTGGCTTTGGACGGGTCCTACCACATTAGAACGAATCCAGGGAATTGATGGGGGAAAGGTGCCGCATCGTCATCATGACCGTCACCTTCGGCTCAGGGTAACGACCCTCCGGAGCATCATGATCGCGCCGCATCGTCATGATGGCCGAGCGGACCTTGGGCGAGCTATCGATGCCGCCGCGCAGCTTCGCCGCCGTTGACGCACGGCGTACGGCCGGGCTTTAAGCCCGCCGGGGCGGGAAGATCGATGGCCGGGGACCCGGAAGACATTCTGTTGGAACGGCGCGGCGCGGCGGGGCTCGTCGTGCTCAACCGCCCCCAGGCCCTCAACGCGATCACCCACGGGATGGTGCTGGCGCTGCGCCGGGCCCTCGACGAATGGGCCGCCGATCCGGCCGTCACCCGGGTCGTCGTCACCGCCGCGGGGGAGCGCGCCTTCTCGGCCGGTGGCGACATCCGCCACCTCTACGACCTCGGGCAGGCGGGCCGCCACGAGGAGGCGCTGCGGTTCTGGCGCGACGAGTACGCGCTCAACGTGCGGATCAAGCGCTACCCGAAGCCCTACGTCTCCCTCGTCGACGGCATCGTCATGGGCGGCGGCGTCGGGGTGTCGCTGCACGGCAGCCATCGGGTCGCGGGGGAGCGCTACCAGTTCGCCATGCCCGAGGTCGGCATCGGCTTCTTCCCCGACGTCGGCGCGACTCATGCCCTGCCGCGCCTGCCGGGCCGGACCGGCACCTACCTCGCCCTCACCGGCGAGCGGGTCCGCGCCGCCGATTCTCTTGCCCTGGGGCTCGCCACCCATGCCGCGCCGTCCGCGGTCTTGGGAGAAATCCGGGAGGCGCTGATTGACGGCGAGCCCGTGGACGGGGCTCTGTCGCGCTTCTCCCGCGACCCGGGCCCGCCGCCGTTCATGGCCGAGGGGGAGACGATCGACCGCTGCTTCTCGGCGGCGAGCGTACCCGGAATCCTGGAGCAACTTGACAAGAGCGCTGCCCAAGACTCTGCATTCGCTCGGAAAACTACCGAAACAATTCGCCAGAAATCGCCCACGAGCCTCGCCGTCGCCCTGGAGCAGATGCGCCGCGGCGGGGACCTCGACTTCGAGGAGGCCATGCGCACCGAGTTCCGCATCGTGTCCCGCATCATCGAAGGCCGCGATTTCTACGAGGGCGTGCGGGCCGCGATCATCGACAAGGACGGAGCGCCGCGCTGGCGCCCCGCGACCCTCGCGGAAATCGATGATAGGGTGATCGAGGGCCACTTCGCCGACCTCGGCCCGGCCGAGCTCGAGCTTCCCTGATGGCCCGCTCCCCCAACCGCCTCGCCCTCGAGGGCGACGACGCGCTCCGCGACCGCTCGGGCGAGCCGAAGGCGAGGCGCGCCCGCTGGGACCTCGTCCTCGTCTGGTACATGCGTCTCCTCGCGCTCCTGTGGATCGCCAAGGGGCTCTCCGCCTGGGCCCTCATCCTCGGCGCCGGCACCCCCGTGCCGCCGTTCGAGGCGCGGCTCATGGGGCATCAGGCGACGGTGATCTACTTCGCCGTCATCGATCCGGTCGCGGCCGTCGGCCTCTGGCTCGGGAGCGTGTGGGGCGGGGTGATGTGGCTGCTTGCCATCATGAGCCACCTCATCCTGTCGTTCTTCTTCCCCTCGGTCGTGCCGAGCAACACCGTCTCGATCGCCTTCTTCCTCGCCTTCATCCTGGCCTACCTCGCGGTCTCCTGGCTCGCCGCCGGCGAGGAGGGCTGACAATTCGAGGTCTTCCGGCAAGGAATCGGCAAGGTAAATGCGCCCTTGATTCAATGTTGATTCACGTCGAGAAATGAATTCAGAATTCATCCTACTATTTAATCCGGTTTTCACACGCGTAACCTAGATTGCCTCGCATAACGGACCGGGAAAACCCGGCCGGACAGGGCAAAGGCGAGGCGTCAACCATGAACACCGCAGTGAAGGCTGTGGCGAATCCGGTGCGTCGCGAGAGCGACGCGCCGGTGAAGCCCCACTACCTCGAGGCCCTCCATCTCGTGGAGCGCCTCCACCGCCGTCTCCTCGACGTCATCAAGGACGAGTTCGAGCGCCGCGGCCGCGACGACGTGAACAGCGTCCAGGCGCTGCTCCTCTACAACATCGGCGACAAGGAGCTGACCGCGAGCGAGCTGCGCACCCGCGGCTACTACCTCGGCTCGAACGTCTCCTACAACGTCAAGAAGCTCGTCGAGATGGGCTACCTCCACCACGCCCGCTCGCGGGTCGACCGGCGCTCGGTGCGCATCAGCCTCACCGAGAAGGGTCGCGAGGTGCACGAGATCGTCAAGGCGCTCTACGACAAGCACAGCCAGACGATCCTCCCGATCGGCGGCATCTCGGACGACGACTTCTCGCGTCTCAACCAGGCGCTCACCCGCCTCGAGCGCTTCTGGACCGACCAGATCCGCTACCGGCTCTGACGGGCCGCGACGGCCTCGCCCGCCAGGGCGAAGGGGCGCTGTGGAGGCGCCCCTTCGCTTGCGTGCGGCGTCGGTGCTTCGTGTTGTTGCGGCCGCCGCGCAGTCGGTCAAAAGCGGGACGAGCCCGCCCGTGCCGCGGACCTGCGAAGCGGAGGCTTCGCCCTAAGCCGCCTCCTCCACGCCGACCACCAGGCGCCGTCCCAGGGCCGCGAGGGCGGCCTGGAGGGTAGGCAGCTTGGTCGCATGCCTCGGGTCGAGGATCCGGCGCACCTCGCGCTCGTCCTTGCCGAGCCGGGCCGCAAGCTCCGCCTTCGTGATCCCGGCCTCGGCGAACGCCTCCGTCACGGCCAATTTCGCGGCCACGTCCGGCTCGACCGCGACGGGCACGAGACCGCGGCCCCGGGCGCGCCGTCCCGGCAAGGCCCGGCCCTGGCGCGCATAGGTCAGAAGGGCCACGCCGAGCGCATCCGCCGCCATGCGCAACGCATCGGCCCGGTCGTCCCCCTCCGTGATTGCTTCGGGGACATCGGGAAAAGTCACGACCCGGGCACCCTCGTCTCCGGGCTCGATCCGCGCGTCGTAGACGTAGAGCTTCATCGATTCCTCCGGATGCGATCCGGCCTCAGTCGAGGCCGAGCGCCTTCCTGATCTTCCTGGCCGTCTTCACCCACATTTGGTCCACTCAGGAGGGTCAATCGCGCTTATAGAGGGTCGGCTTGGATCACGGGAACAGGCCCAAATTCGCGAGGTTCTGTTTGGTCCCGTTCTCCTAGGGTCCTTCCAAGCGTGGTGAGGAGGACACCTATACGTCTATAGTCAGATGCTAGCTTCAAAATGTACTGGGCGGTGACATGGATGGGCTGAGCCTTGACACCGCTGGGTTCGACGCGGAGCTTATCCCTTGCAAAGCTCCATTGCCCATGAACAAGATCATTTCGCCTCCTCGAAATACCATTCACACGGTCGAGCAATCGGGTGATTCGGCTAGCTTCACGCTCCTCAAGCGAGCAAGCGGGTACTAAAGCCTTTATCATATCGAGCCGTGCCCTCATATTAACTGTAGAGTAGAACAGCGCCTCAGCTCGTCGTGTTTCGATCTGAGATAGACCTGAGAGTAACTCAATCAAGCTGCGTTCGAGAAGATTTGCTCGAATCATAAGTACGCCAAGCGCTTGAAGAATATCGATGGGGTAAGCCTGCCCAAAATAGGTCGCTTTGGTCTCGGCCTCCGTAGCCCCACCAGGAACCCTCGTTCCAGGAAATCCGTGTCTTGGCGTCTTTGGTGGCCTTGGCAAGCTGGCTAAAGCCTCATCAAGCATGGATGCGAACATGACCGCAAGTTCGGGCCCAATTGTAGTGCGTGTAACCACGCCAGAAGGCATTATAAATCGGAAATCCAGATTCCCTTCCGGGAGCACGGCTGCAATCGCATGTTCTGTTACAAATGGTAGATCAACAACTGCTTGCATATTATTTGCTTTGCAATGTTATCAGCTTGCATTGTAAGTAAACCAAATTCAGCTGACAAATTAATCGCGACACCTACCGGACACCGGAAGTGCCGATTAATTCCGTCTTCGCCCAGCAGGCCAAAAAATAACGTGACATTTCCGTCGTCCGTATTGATCCAGTATCGGTGAAAGCGCGCTAACGGTACCGCATCGCTAAACTCTGCTCGTAATACGTTTTCAATTTTTGTTTCGGGCATGGCGCTTCCAGGAGAACGCTTCTGCGTTGAGATATCTTTCCCGCGGAGCCGCTCAGGCGGCCTGCGGCAGCGGCGGCGCCGGGGGGCCGGCGAGGGCGAGGAGCTCCGCCTCTTCAAGAGTCTCCTTCTCCAGGAGCCGGCGGGCGGCGCGTTCCAGCACGTCGCGGCGCTCGCGCAGGAGGTTGACGGTGCGGTCCAGGGCGCCCTCGACGATGCGCTTCACCTCGGCGTCGATGGCGTTGCCGGTGTCCTCGCCGAAGTCGCGCTCCCGCGGCGCCATGGGCAGCTCGGGCCCCTGCAGGAAGGAGCGCGTGTCGCGCTCGTAGGCGACGCTGCCGAGGGTATCGGACATGCCGTAGCGGGTCACCATCGAGCGCGCAATGTCGGTGACCCGGCGCAGGTCGTCGGCGGCGCCCGTCGAGAGGTGTCCGAAGACGATGAGCTCGGCTGCGCGCCCGCCCAACAGCACGGCCATCTTGTCCTCGAGCTCCTGGCGCGTCATCAGGAAGCGGTCCTCGGTCGGGCGCTGGATGGTGTAGCCGAGCGCGCCGACGCCGCGCGGGATGATCGAGACCTTGTGCACCGGGTCGACGCCGGGGAGGGCGAGGGCCACGAGGGCGTGGCCCATCTCGTGATAGGCGACGATCTCGCGCTCGCGCGGATTGAGCAGACGGTTGCGCTTCTCGAGCCCGGCGACGATGCGCTCGACGGCGTTGTTGAAGTCCGCCATCGTGACCGCCTCGGCGCCGCGGCGCGTCGCGAGCAGCGCCGCCTCGTTGACGAGGTTCGCGAGATCCGCCCCGGTGAAGCCGGGGGTGAGGGCCGCGACCTTCTCGGCGTCCACGTCCGGCGCGAGCTTCGCCTTCTTCATGTGGACCTCGAGGATCTGGATGCGGCCCTTCTTGTCCGGGCGGTCGACCAGCACCTGGCGATCGAAGCGGCCCGCCCGCAGGAGCGCCGGATCGAGGATCTCGGGGCGGTTCGTGGCGCCCAGCAGCACGAGGCCGGCGCGTGAATCGAAGCCGTCGAGCTCGACGAGGAGCTGGTTGAGCGTCTGCTCCTTCTCGTCGTGGCCGCCGTAGAGGCCGGCGCCGCGGGCGCGGCCGAGGGCGTCGAGCTCGTCGATGAAGATGATGGCCGGCGCCTTCTGCCGCGCCTGCTCGAAGAGGTCGCGCACCCGCGCGGCGCCGACGCCGACGAACATCTCGACGAACTCGGAGCCGGAGATCGAGAAGAACGGCACCTTCGCCTCGCCGGCCACCGCCTTGGCGAGAAGCGTCTTGCCGGTGCCGGGCGGGCCGACGAGGAGAACGCCCTTCGGCATGCGCCCGCCGAGGCGCCCGTACTCTTCCGGGTTCTTGAGGAAGTCGACGATCTCGCGCAGCTCGTCCTTGGCCTCGTCGACGCCGGCGACGTCCGCGAAGGTCACGCCGGTGTCGGCCTCGACGTAGACCTTCGCCTTCGACTTGCCGATCGCCATGAGGCCGCCGGGCCCGCCCAACCCTTGCGCCATGCGGCGGCCGAGATAGGCCCATATGCCGAAGAACAGGAGGACCGGCAGCACCCAGGACAGGAGGTCGCGCAGGAAGGTGCTCTCGATCTGGCCGGTGTAGCGGACGTTGTACTTCTCGAGCTGCTGCGCGAACTCGGGGTCGACGCGGGTCGTCACGAACACGCTCTTGCCGTCGAGGGGCTCCTTGAACTTGCCCTGGATGAAGCGGTCGGAGATGCCGATCTCGGCGACCTTGCCCTCGCGCAGGAGCTGCTCGAACTGGCTGTACGGGATTGCCGCGACCTGCTGCGTCGTGCCGTAGACGTACTGGACGATCAAGAGCCCGAGAAAGGCCACGAGCCAGTAGCCGAGATGGAAGCGGGCGTCCTTGGGCATGCGGCCCCCCGAAAGGCTTCGACGAGCCCCGAAGGTAGGGCCTCGGTGCGGGGATTGCGAGTTGCGTGCCTGCGGGGACGACAGTAGGCCGTCAGCACGCCTCCACGGCGACGAGGCTCTGCACGGCCGAGAAGAGCTCGTCGAAGTGGTCGATGACGACGTCCGGCCCGTGCTCGCGGATCGGGCGGTCGGGATAGCCGAAGCTCACGGCGATCACGGGCACGCCGGCGGCCTTCGCGGCGGCGACGTCGGAGTAGCTGTCGCCGACCATCACGGCCCGGCCTAAGTCGCCGCCGGCGCGCTCGACCGTCATGGTGAGGTGGCGCGGGTCGGGCTTGAACCAGGGGAAGGTGTCGCGCCCGCACACCGTCGCGAAACGGTCGAGGATGCCGAGCGCCGCAAGGAGCTTCAGCGAGTGCGCCTCCATCTTGTTGGTGCAGATGGCGAGGCGCCAGCCGTCGGCTTCGAGCCGGTCGAGGGCGTCGAGCGCGCCGGGGTAGAGCCGGGTCGCGACGCACAGGTTCTCGCCGTAGTAGGCGAGGAAGCGGCGGTACATGTCTTCGACGAGGGCCGGCACGGGCTCGAGGCCGGCCGCCTCGAAGCCGCGCTGCAGGAGCCCGCGCCCGCCGGCCGAGATCATGTCGCCGGCCTTCTCGACGGGAAGCGGCGGGACCCCCTCCTGGCCGAGGATGACGTTGAGCGTCGCGACGAGGTCGTGCGCCGTATCGGCAAGCGTGCCGTCGAGGTCGAAGACGGCGGTCGGAGGGGCTGTCATGCGACCTCGCTAGGGAGACGGGCGGGCGGGATCAAGGCGGCACTCAAGTGCTATCATCGTCCCGATTCGGTTAATCGAGGCTGGAGGCTTTCATGCAACAGTCCGGACGGGGTGCCGTCGCGGCCGCCCTCCTGGTGGGATGCCTGGGCATCGGAGAGGCATGGGCCGCTTACGACTTCGTCCCGGCGCCGCAGACCGACCTCAACCGCATCTACCGGATCGACAAGGCGACCGGCGAGGTGATCTCGTGCCAGTACGGCCTCCAGGAGGGCACCGTCGGGGTCACCCTCTGCTTCGGCCCGGGGGAGGGGGCGGGGCCGCAGACGCCGGGCGAGTACGGCCTCGTGGCCTCGCGTCACGAGCGCGAGGCCGGCGTGTTCAGGGCGAACGTCCGCACCGGCGAGGTCAGCGTCTGCTACGTGCTGGAGGAGAAGGTCGTCTGCACGCCCCAGACCGGCCCCTCGGCCGATGCTACCCCCGCCGCCGCGCCGCGCCCGCCGCTGCCGGGGGTGAGCGCGCGCCCGGCCCAAGGGCCGGGCACCGGACGGCCGCAGTAAGGCGGCTTCCGCCGCAGCGGACGGGATTGTAAGAGGTGGCCATGGATCCTTCCGCCCCGAAGCGCGCCGCCGCCGAGCGGGCCGTCTCGCTCGTCGAGGACGGCATGAAGCTTGGACTCGGCACCGGGTCGACGGCGGCGGAGTTCGTCTCGGCGCTGGCGCTCAAGGTGAAGGCTGGGCTCAGCGTCGTCGGCGTGCCGACCTCGGAGCGCACCCGGGAGCAGGCGGAGCGGGAGGGCGTGCCGCTCGCGACCCTCGACGAGGTCCCTCGGCTCGACCTCACCGTCGACGGCACGGACGAGCTCGACGGCGAGCTGCGCCTCATCAAGGGCGGCGGCGGCGCGCTCTTGCGCGAGAAGATCGTCGCGGCGGCGAGCCGGCGGATGATCGTGATCGCCGACGGCTCGAAGCGCGTCGAGACGCTGGGGCGCTTCCCCCTGCCGATCGAGGTGGTGCCGTTCGGGCTGGCCGCGACCCGGATCGCGGTCGGGGAGGCGATCCGGCGGGCGGGGTCCGACGGGGACCTGCGCCTCAGAACCGCCGCAAACGGCCAGCCATTCGTCACCGACGGCGGCCACTACATCCTCGACGCGGCGCTGGGGCGGATCGAGGCGCCGGAGCGCGTCGCCGCCGCGCTCGCCGCGATCCCCGGCGTCGTCGAGCACGGGTTGTTTCTCGGCCTCGCCGCGGGCGCGATCCTCGCGACCGGGACGGGCCTCGTCGAGCTCGGCCAGGTCCGACCCTGAGCCTTCCTTCCAAGCCTAACCTTCTGGAGGCTTTTCCGTATGTGGATCCTTCTCCGCCCGGCCGCGGTCTTCGTCGCGCTCGCGCTCACGCTCGGCGCCGCCGGCGCACAGCAGCCGCAACCTCCCACGGCGCCCGTCCCCCCCGCCGCCCCGCCGTCGGCCTCTCACCTCGCGGTCGCGCGTGAGGTCGCGCTGACCTCCGGCATCGTGCGCTCGATCGACGTGATCCCGCCCCAGCTCTTCGAGCGTCTGCGCGAGCAGGTCGTCGCCCGCCCGGAGATATCGAAGGATCTGACCGAGGTCCTCAAGACGATCGAGCCCGAGATGGACCTGCAGAAGCAGCGCGTGATCGGTGCCATCGCCGCGATCTACGCCCGCGCCATGACCGAAGCCGAGCTCAAGGACACGATCGCGTTCTTCCGCTCGCCGGCGGGCAAGAAGTACGTCGAGACCCAGCCGGCGGTGCTCGACGACCTCGTGCGCGAGATGCAGCTGTGGAGCCAGGAGCTCGCCGAGTACGTCATGGTGCGAGTGCGCGCCGAGATGCAGAAGAAGGGGCACCAGCTGCAGTGAGGATCCCGGCTTGCCGGCAGGCATTTCACGCCACCGGCTCGCCCATGATCTCCCACTCCTTGAAGCCGCCGCGGTAGTGCTCGCTGACGGCAAGACCGGCGTCCTGCGCGAGGGCGACGGCCCTGGCCGAGCGCACGCCGGCCGCGCAGGAGAACACGATGCGGCCTTGCAGGCCGCGCAACGCCTCGGGATCGAAGGTCGAGAGCGGGTGCGAGACCGAGCCGGGGATGTGCCCCGCCGCGAACTCGTGCGGCTCGCGCACGTCGACGAGGACGATGGAGCCGGAAGCGAGCCCCTCCTTCACGTCGTCGATGTCGAGGTCGACAAGGCCGTGGCTCATGGCAGGCGCTCCTTCAGGCGCAACAGCGCGATTTTCTCGATCTCGGCCAACGCCCGCTCGAGCTCCTGTTCGGGATCGTGCTCCAGGCACTCCTCGAAGGCCGCAAGAATCTCCTCTTTCGTGCGGCCCTTCACGGCCATGACGAAGGGGAAGCCGAACGTCTCCTTGTAGCGGTCGTTCAGGGCGAGGAAGCGGTCGCGCTCGTCCGGCGAAAGGCGGTCGAGGCCCGCGGAGGTCTGCTCGCCTTGCGAATCCGCGGTCATATCGGCCATGGCGAGGCGGCCGGCGAGATCCGGATGAGCGTGGATCAGCCCGAGCCTTTTGGCACGGTCGGCGGCGCGCACGACCTGCGCGAAAGCCGCATGCAGGCTTTCGACCGTGTCGCTCTCGGGGCCGAGCCCCGCGGCGTGCGCCGCTTCGACGATCCAGGGAGAATGCTCGAACACGTCGCCAAAGGTTTCCAAGAAGAGTGCCCGGCCCATGCGGCTGGGGTGCAAGTCCCCCGGGCGGTGATGGCGGATCCAGTGCCGGGCAATGTCGATGCGCCGCGCGACCCAGACCCGCTCGTGCGAGCCGAGGTAGTCGAGGAAGCGCGCGAGCGCCGCCGCGCGCCCGGGCCGCCCGGCGAGGCGGCAGTGCAGGCCGACGGAGAGCATCTTCGGGGCGCTTTCGCCCTCGGCGTAAAGGACATCGAAGGAGTCCTTCAGATACGCGAAGAACTGGTCGCCGGCGTTGAACCCCTGCGGGGTCGCGAAGCGCATGTCGTTGGCGTCGAGGGTGTAGGGAACGACGAGCTGCGGGCCGACCGCGCCGTCCACCCAATACGGCAGCTCGTCGGCATAAGAGTCGGCGGAATAAAGGAAACCGCCGTCCTCCATGACGAGGCGCAGCGAATGCTCGGAGGTGCGCCCGGTGTACCAGCCGAGCGGGCGCTCGCCGGTGACCTCCGTATGGATGCGGACCGCCTCGTTCAGATGCGCCCGCTCCTCGTCGGAGGAAAAATCCTTGTAGTCGATCCACTTGAGGCCGTGGCTTGCGATCTCCCATGAAGCGTCCTTCATGGCCGCGACCGCGGCGGGGTTGCGCGCGAGCGCCGTCGCGACGCCGAACACGGTGACGGGAAGCGCGCGCTCCGTGAATAGCCGCCACAGGCGCCAGAAGCCGGAGCGGGAGCCGTACTCGTAGATCGACTCCATGCTCATGTGGCGCCGCCCGGGCCAGGGCTGCGCGCCGACGATCTCTGAGAGAAACGCCTCCGAGGCCGGGTCGCCGTGCAGGATGCTGTTCTCGCCGCCCTCCTCGTAGTTGATCACGAACTGCACCGCGATGCGGGCGTCGCCGGGCCAATGCGGATGCGGCGGTGAGCGCCCGTAGCCGACGAGGTCGCGGGGATAGCTTTCGGGCATGCTCGGTCCAGCGGCGCGCGTGTCGCGCGTCCTTTAGCAAAGCGAGGCAAGCGGACAAGCCCACCGGAGAGGAGCGATGCGGCGCGGCTGTTGCCGGCCCGAAGTTTCAGTCGTACGTTGTACGCATTACGACTTTCAGTTGCCAACGGGGAGGTACTGATGAACGCGTTGCCCTCCGAACGACTCCTTGCGTCCTACTGGATCCCTTACGTCGGGATCGGAGACCCGAAACAGGACGTCTACGTGCCGCTGCTGGACATTGCGAACTACGTCCTGCCGAACGGCACTCCGCAGACAAACGTGGTCTTCCTCTGCGCCGCGTCCTTCGTCGGCACCCCCGACAACTTCGGTCCGCCCTACATCTCGATCCCCGACGGCATCATGCGCGAGCTCGTCCCGACGCCGCCGCAGACGGTGAGCAACGTGCAGCAGCTCCGCAACCTCGGGATCAAGGTGCTGCTCACCATCATGGGAAGCAGCCCGGGCGGGAACCCAGGCATGGGATGGGACGGCGTCCCCGCCGACCAGAACGAGGCCTTCGCGAGCTATCTCCAGACGAACGTAATCGAGCAGTACGGGCTCGACGGCATCGACATCGACAACGAGTGGAGCAACCTGCCGGAGAACGTGCAGAGCTTCATGGACACGGTGGGGACGCTGCGCCAATATCTCCAGGGCAACCTGCTCACCAAGGCGCTCTGGAGCGACTTCGATTATTTCACCTGCCCGGTCTCCGGCAACGCCCCGAACAATGGACAGTATCTGTCCTCGCTGCTCGATTTCGGCAGCACCATGTCTTACGGCTCCGGCACGTCCGATCAGGAATCTCTCGTCCAGCAGTACAACGGCATCGCCACGCAAGGAGGCCAGAACGTCGGGCTGGCCTACAGCCAGCTCTGCATCGGCGTGCAGGCCGGACCGCCCGAGGTCGGCTGGATGACGCCGATCGGCGAGGTATCGGAGCTGGCGCAGTGGGTCGTGAGCCAGTCGCCGCCGCTCCTGGGCATGATGATCTTCACCTTCCCGCAGGACATCCAGCAGTGGACGCATTGGCCGCAGAACTCGCCCGGCTACATGTACCCGAACCCGAACGACCACGAATGGCAGAAGGCCATTGTCGAAGGGATGTGGGGCAGCGGGAGCTGGATGGTGAAGCCGTCGCGACCATAAGATCGAGGGGCTAGCCGTCAGCTCCCGCGGTAGGTCGAATAGGCGAAGGGCGAGACGAGGAGGGGCACGTGGTAGTGTGCCGAAGGATCCGCGATGCCGAACCGGACCGGCACCACGTCGAGGAAGGCCGGGCTCGGCAGGGCTGCGCCCTTTGCCCGGAAATAATCGCCGACGTCGAACAGGAGCTCGTAAGCGCCGGCCGCGAGCGCGGCGCCCGACAAGAGCGGCGCGTCGGTGCGCCCGTCGGCGTTCGTGATCGCGGAGGCGACAAGGCGCTTCTCCTCGCCGAGCGCGTAAAGCTCGACGCGCACGCCGGCGGCGGGCGTGCCGTGCATGGTGTCGAGCACGTGGGTGGAGAGGCGGCCCATGATCCAGGAGAATCCTTCGGCCGGACTCTCCCGGGCGGCCGCCCTCAGGTCAACAGCCGGCGGGCGCGGCGACGGCCTGAGGCATGGCGCGGAGCCGCCCGAGGGCCGAGGCGAGGGGCACGGCGAGCGACAGGGTGAAGGCCGCGAGCACCAGGCCGAGCGCCGCGTCGAGGCCGAGGAGGGAGCCGACCCAGCCGCCCGCGAAGGCGCCGAGGGGGCGCACGCCGTAGATCGCGACCTGGATCGTCGCGGCGACTCGGCCGATCAGCGCCGGCGGCGTCACGAGCTGGCGGATGCTCGTCTGGCAGATCAGCCACAGCATCGGCCCGAAGCCGACGAGGAAAAAGGCCGCCGCCGCCGCCGGCCATCCGCCGCCGCGGGCGGCGAGCCACAGGAGCAGAGGCGCGAGCGTCGAGAGCGCCGGTCCGGCGATCAGGATCGCGCGGGGCTCGAAGCGCCGCGCGATCGAGGCGGCGGATGCGGCACCGAGGAGGAGGCCAAGGCCGTACCCGCCCTGCGCCAGCCCCGTCTCCTTCGGGTCGAGGCCGATCCGCTGGAGGCAGTAGGGCACCGCGACGGCCAGCAGCGCGAAGAAGGCGAAATTCCAGAACACGGCGCAGAGCGCGATGCCGCGCAGAAGCTCGTGAGCGACCGCGAAGCGCGCGCCTTCTCGGATCGCCGGGAGGAGCGGCGCGCGGCCCTTGGTCTCGGAGGTCGGCACCTTAAGCCCGAGCGCGGCGAACGCGGCTGCGCCGCTCGCGACGGCGGCAGCCGCAAAGCCCAGCGCCGGCGTGATCTTTTCCGCGAGCACGCCGACCGCCACAGGCGCAACGAGGGTTGCGACCGCCCGCGCGAGCTCGAGCCGCGCGTTCGCGGCGGCGAGCGTCGCTGGCGGAACGAGGGCCGGGACGAGGGCAAGCGCCGTGAGCACGAGGATCACGGCGCCGCCCGCGCCGATGAAGCAGGCGGCGGCGAGCCCCGGGCCCGTGCCGCCGAATGCGGCAGCCGTTGCGGCGAGAAACGCCAGCGCGGCGACGCCTTGCGAGAGCGCGATCAGAAGCCCCTTCGGCACCCGGTCGACCAGCACGCCCGCCGGCAGCGAGATCAGGAGCCAGGCGAGCCCCTGCATGGCGACGAGGGTCCCGACGGTGCCGGGGCTCGCACCCAAGAGGATGACGGCGGTGAGCGGCAGGGCCGCGGTCGCGAGCTGGTCCGCGAAGTGCGCGCCGCCGCCGGCGGCGAGGAGGCGGGGGAAGGAGGACATGGCCGGATACTCCGTGTTCCGGCCGATATGCCGGCCCGGAGCCGAAGGAGCGACCCGATTCCTGCCCGGGCCGCGCCAAGTCCGTTGAGCCCTGCCGGCACAGGCCCTAGAGTGCCGCGAGAAGCCGGCGCGACCGGCCGTCCAGGAGGAACCCCATGACCCACAGCCGTCTCAGAGCGCTCGCGGCTGCCGCCGCGCTCGCCGTCTCGACTGTCTCGGCATTCGCGGAAGCCGGCACGCTGCGCGTCGCCAAGCAGTACGGGCTCGGCTACCTGCAGTTCATGGTCATGGAAGACCAGAAGATGATCGAGAAGCACGCCAAGGCGGCCGGCCTCGGCGACGTGACGGTGGACTGGGGCACCTTCCGCTCGAGCGACGTGATGAACGACGCCCTGATCTCGCGCAACCTCGACTTCGCCTGCCTCGGGCACCCCGGCCTCATCACGATCTGGTCGAAGACGCGGGGGAACTACGACGTGCGTGCGGCCGCGGGCCTCAACGTGCTGCCGCTGATCCTCAACGTGCGCGACCCCTCGATCCGCTCGCTCAAGGACTTCAAGGACGAGCACCGCATCGCGCTCCCGGCCGTGAAGGTGTCGATGCAGGCGATCATCCTGCAGATGGCCGTCGCCAAGGAGTTCGGTGAGGCGAATTTCGGCAAGCTCGACCACCTCACCGTCTCGCTCGCCCACCCGGATGCCACCGCGATGATGCTGTCCGGCAAGGGCGAGATCGTCGCGAACTTCTCTTCCTCGCCGTTCCAGTACCGGCAGCAGAAGCAGGGCGGCATCCGCCAGATGTTCACGTCGGAGGAGGTGCTCGGCGGCCCGGTGTCGTTCAACGTGATCGCGACCACGGCCAAGTTCCGCGAGGAGAACCCGAAGCTCTACAGGGCCTTCCTGGCCGCGTTCCAGGAGGCGACCGACTTCGTCAACAAGGACAAGGCGGCGGCCGCCGAGATCTACCTGAAGCTCTCCAGCGACAAGACCCCGAAGGAGGAGATCGTCGAGCTCATGTCGAAGCCCGGCGTGCGCTTCACGACCGAGCTCTTCGGCCTCGACAAGTTCGCCGACTTCATGGCGAAGACCGGCGCCCTCAAGAACCCGCCCAAGGACTGGCGCGCCGAGATGACGTTCCCGGAGGCGAAGTAGCGCCGCTACCCCGCGTCTCCCGCTGATCCGGGGAGAGGGGTTCACGCCCGCCGCGAACTTGCTAAACGGGCGCATGACCGATCTCGCCTTCGACCTCGATTTCCCTGTCGGCGCCGGGGAATGCATCGACGTGAGTCCCCTCGTGCGCCGGATCGTGGCGGACAATCCCGGCCCCTACACCTTCACGGGGACGTGCAGCTACATCGTCGGGCGGGGACAAGTCGCGGTTATCGACCCTGGCCCCGACCTCATCGGCCACGTCGCGGCGCTCCTCGACGCCGTGCGCGGGGAGACCGTCACGGACATCGTGGTCTCGCACACTCACCGCGACCACTCGCCGGCGGCCCGCGCCCTCAGGGAGGCGACCGGCGCCCGCATCGTCGGCTGCGGCGCCCACCGCAGCGCCCGGCCGCTCGCCGAGGGCGAGACCAGCACCCTCGAGGCGAGCGCCGACCTCGACCACCACCCCGACCGCGAGCTCACCGAGGGCGACGCGGTCGAGGGCCCGGGCTGGCGGCTCGAGGCGGTCGAGACCCCCGGGCACATGGCGAACCACCTCTGCTTCGCATTGCCTGAGGAGCGCGCGCTGTTCTCCGCCGACCACGTGATGGCCTGGGCGACCTCCTTCATCGGCCCGCCGGACGGCTCCATGAGCGCGTTCATGACTTCCCTCGACAAGCTGCGCTCCCGCGACGAGGTTCTGTACTGGCCGGGCCACGGCGGCCCGGTGCGCGAGCCGCAGCGCTTCGTGCGTGCGCTCGCCCATCACCGCCGCCAGCGCGAGGTCTCGATCCTCAACCGCCTCGCGGCGGGCGACCGCACCGTCCAGGCGATCGTGCCGGCGATCTACCAGGGTCTGAAGCCGGCGTTGATGGGCGCCGCCGGCCTCTCGGTCTTCGCCCACCTCGAGGACCTCGTCGTCCGCGGCCTCGTCGCGACCGACGGCCCGCCGACGCTCACGGGGGAGTACCGCCTCGCCTCGTAAGGAAAGAAGAAGACGGCGGGCCGCCGCTCGTCGCCTTAAAGCATCAGGAGCCGGAGAGCCTTCCCGATGACCGCCGCCACCCCCGCCGCGACCCCGGCCGACGCCGGGGAGGTCACGCCATACGCCCGCAAGGCGCTGATCGCCTCGGCGGTCGGCTACGCCATGGACGGGTTCGACTTCCTCATCCTCGGCTTCATGCTGGCGGCGATCAGGGCCGACCTCGGGTTCGGCCAGGCCGAGGCCGCCTCGCTTGCGACCTGGACGCTCCTCGGCGCGGTCGCCGGCGGCATCGGCTTCGGCATGCTGTCCGACCGTCTCGGGCGGGTGCGGGTGCTGACCTGGACGATCCTCCTCTTCGCGGTCTTCACCGGGCTCTCGGCGCTGGCCCAAGGGTACTGGGATCTCGCCCTCTACCGGGCGATCGCCGGGCTCGGCCTCGGCGGCGAGTTCGGCATCGGCATGGCCCTCGCCGCGGAGGCGTGGCCGGCCGCGAAGCGCGCCCGGGTGTCGTCCTACGTCGGCCTCGGCTGGCAGGCGGGCGTGCTCGCCGCAGCGCTCGTCACGCCGCTCCTCTTACCCGTGATCGGCTGGCGCGGGATGTTCCTGGTCGGGCTTTTGCCGGCCCTCGTGTCGTTCCTGATCCGCCGCACCGTCGAGGAGCCGCCGCTCTTCGTCGAGCGCGCCCGGGAGACGCGCACCATGGCGCCGCTCCGCCTCCTCGTGAAGAACAAGGAGACGGCGAAGGTCAGCCTTGGGATGTTCATTCTCTGCTCGGTGCAGAACTTCGGCTACTACGGCCTCATGATCTGGATGCCCGGGTATCTCGCCCGCCAGTTCGGCTTCGGCCTGCCGCAGGCGGCGGTTTGGACCTCGGTCACCATCCTCGGCATGGCCTTCGGCATCTGGCTGTTCGGAGAGCTCGCCGACCGGATCGGGCGCCGCCCGGTGTTCTTCGCCTATCAGGCCGGCGCCGCCGTGATGGTGATCGTCTATTCCCAGCTCAAGGACCCGACGGCGGCCCTCGTCGGCGGCGCCGTCATGGGGATGTTCGTCAACGGCATGCTCGGCGGCTACGGCGCGCTCATGTCCGAGCTCTACCCGACCGAGGCGCGGGCGACCGCCCAGAACGTGCTGTTCAACCTCGGCCGCGCCGTCGGCGGCTTCGGCCCCCTCGTCATCGGCGCTCTCGCCGCCGCCTACTCCTGGCAGGCCGCGATCGCGCTCCTTTCCGCGATCTACGTCCTCGACATCCTGGCGACGGCGCTCCTCATCCCCGAGCGCAAGGGCGCGCCGCTGACGTGATTGGGCAGGCGTTAGCAACCGGCAAACTCTTTCGCGCTAAAGCTCGTACAGGCTCTGCCGTCGGGCCTCGAGTCGCGTCATGATCGCCACCCCCGTCTTCCCCGACCTCGCCGCTCTCGTCGCCGACGAGAGCCTGTACATGCGCCGCATCCTGCGCGACATGCTGACCCGCGTTGGCATCAAGCGGGTGCTCGAGGCGCCGGACGGGGCGGAGGCCCTCGGCGTCCTCGGCGAATCGAAGCCCGACCTCGTCATCCTCGACTGGGACCTCGCGATCCTCTCGGGCGAGGAGTTCATCCGTCTCACCCGCACGCCGACGACCTCGCCCGCGCCGCAGGTGCCGCTGATCCTGATGTTGTCGAAGCCGCGCCGCTACGCCGTCGACCGGGCGGTGGCGCTTGGCGTCAACGAGATCATCGCCAAGCCCTTCTCGCCGAAGGTCCTGTGGTCGCGCCTCGACGAGGTCATCAACCGCCCGCGTCCCTTCGTGCAGGCGAAGGGCCTCCTGCGGCCGGTCGCGCGCACGGGTCCGGCAGCCGAGAAAGCCGCGGCCTGATCCACAGCTTCGCTGTAGGGCTTGGCAGCGGCGCGAAGCCGTTGCACTCTTCGTCCCAACTCGCGCCGCGGCCCGCTGCCCGGCGCTCAGGAATCGACCGTGCCGGTCAAGGACGAAGTGGTTGCAAAGCCGGATTCACCGGGCGCTCCCGCGAGCGCGCCGATCGGCGTTCCCTTGGACGCCCATGCGCCGGCACCCGTCCAGCGCAACGGCCGCATCTGGTCGCACCACGACCGCCGCCCGGCTCAGAACGGCTACTCCTACGCGGCCCTCGACCTCGGCACCAACAACTGCCGCCTGCTCGTCGCCGAGCCCGCGCCGTACGGCTTCCGCGTCATGGACGCGTTCTCGCGCATCGTGCGCCTCGGCGAGGGCTTGGGCCATGCGAACCGCCTGAGCGAGGACGCGATCGAGCGCACCGTCGAGGCGCTTCGCATCTGCAAGGGCAAGATGGAGCACCGCAACGCGACGAGAGCCCGCCTCGTCGCGACCGAGGCCTGCCGCTTGGCCGAGAACGGCCCCGCCTTCGTCGAGCGCGTGCGCGACGAGCTCGGGATGGAGCTCGAGGTCGTCGACCGGCGCACCGAGGCCTACCTCGCCGTCACCGGCTGCGCCGCGCTCGCCGATCCCCGCGCGCATTCGGTCGTGATCTTCGATATCGGCGGCGGCTCGACCGAGATCGCCTGGCTCGACGGCAAAGGCGCGAGCCCCTTGGCCGATCCGACGAAGCGCATCCGCGCCTGGGACTCGCTCCCGGTCGGCGTCGTGACCCTCGCCGAGCGCCACGGCGGCGTCGACGTGAGCCGGGCCGGCTTCGAGGCCATGGTCGAGGAGGTGACGGACCTCCTCGCGCCCTTCGAGCTTGCGGCCGGCCGCGCCGCCTACCTGCCCGAGTTCCATCTTCTCGGCACTTCCGGAACAGTCACCACGGTCGGCGGCATCCACCTCAAGCTCCCGCGCTACGACCGGCGGCGGGTCGACGGCATGTGGATGCGCGACGAGCACGTGACGGCGGTCCTCGACGACCTCCTCGACACGCCCTACGAGCAGCGCGCCCAGAACCCCTGCATCGGTCGCGACCGCGCCGACCTCGTGCTTGCCGGCTGCGCCATCCTGGAGGCGATCCGCCGCGCCTTCCCCTCCGACCGCCTGCGCATCGCCGACCGGGGGCTTCGCGAAGGCATCCTCATGAACCTCATGCGCGAGGACGGGGTGTGGCGGCGAGGGCGGGGGTGAGCAAACCGCCCGGCAGCGGCGCGCGCGAGCTGAAGCAGCGGCTCAAGACCGCGAAGAAGCGCACCACGTCGTCGCAGCGCTGGCTCGAGCGCCAGCTCAACGACCCCTACGTCGCGCGGGCGAAGCGCGAGGGCTACCGCTCGCGGGCGGCCTACAAGCTCCTGGAGGTGGACGAGAAGTACAAAATCCTGAAGCCCGGCCAGCGGGTCGTCGACCTCGGCGCGGCGCCGGGCGGCTGGGCCCAGGTTGCGGCGAAGCGGGTCGGGAGCGCCGAGGGCAAGGGGCGCGTCGTCGGCATCGACCTCCTCCCCATCGAGACGCTTCCAGGGGCCGAGTTCGTGGAGCTCGACTTCCTCGCGCCCGAGGCCCCGGACCGGCTCATCGACATGCTCGGCGGGCCAGCCGACGTCGTGATGTCCGACATGGCCGCGAACGCCACCGGCCACAGGAAAACCGATCATCTGCGCATCGTCGGCCTCGCCGAAGCCGCCGCCGACTTCGCTCGCGCGGTGCTTGCCCCCGGCGGCGCCTTCGTCGCCAAGGTGCTGCAAGGGGGCACCGAAGGCGCGCTCCTTGCCGACCTCAAGCGCGACTTCGCGACCGTGCGCCACGTCAAGCCTGCCGCGAGCCGGGCGGACTCGGCGGAGCTTTACGTGCTGGCGACGGGGTTCAGGGGGAAGCAGGAGGGCTGACGCCCTCAATGCACGTACTTCCTCAGGAACGCGACGGTCCGGCTCCATGCGAGGTCCGCCGCCACCTTGTCGTAGCGCGATCCCGTGTCGTTGTTGAAGGCGTGGTTGACGCCCTCGTACATGTGCAGCTCGTAGGTCTTCTTCGCCCGCTTCAAGGCCTCTTCGAAGGCCGGGATGCCGGCGTTGATGCGCTCGTCGAGGCCGGCATAGTGGAGGAGAAGGGGCGCGGCGATCCCCGGCACCTTCTCGGGGGCGGGCTGGCGGCCGTAGTAGGCCACAGCGGCGTCGAGGTCGGGCTCGGCGGCGGCGAGCTCGCCCACGACGCCCCCGCCCCAGCAGAAGCCGATCGCGCCGATGTCGTCCGTGGTGTCCTGGCGCGCCACGATGGTCGCGACGGCGCCGCGCGACCAGGCGATCACGTCGTCGATCTTGAGCGTGCCGATCATCTCGCGAGCCTTGTCCTCGTCGGCGGGCGTGCCGCCGAGGGGGCTGAGATAGTCGATCGCGACTGCGGCGAAGCCTTCGAGGGCGAGGCGGCGGGCGATGTCCTTGATGTGCGGGTTCAGCCCCCGGTTCTCGTGCACGACGATCACGGCCGGGAATTTCTGGCCGTTCTTCGGTTTCGCGAGGTAGCCTTTGAGGCCGGAGACGATTCCCGGGATGTCGACCATTTCAGTGGTCAGGCGTGGGTCGCCCTCCGGGACGGTTTCGGCCCTGGCGTAGTCGTTCTGCAACAGCGGCAGGAGCGCGGCCGCCGCGGCGGCGCCGCCGGCGAGAGTCGCGAGGCGGTCGAGGAAGGCGCGGCGGGTCAGCGCCCCGTGGGTGTAGCGGTCGTAGAGGTCGATGATGCGCTGGTCCATGGGCACTCTCCCGGACGGCGGGCCGGCGGTCACGCTAGCACCGCGCCGGGCGCGGTCCAGCCCCTCGGGCGGGCGATGCTCATCGGAGACGCGCCGGCAGGCTCGTGAAGCCGCGGAAGCGCACGCGGCGGCTCCGCACCGGGGGGCCGGCCGGCGCGTAGTCCGGGAAGCGCGCAAGGAAACGGCTGATCGCGATGCGGCCTTCGAGCCGCGCGACGTTCATGCCGGCGCAACTGTGGATCCCGGTCGCGAAGGCGAGGTGGCGGTTCGGCTGGCGGGCGACGTCGAAGCGGTTGGGATCGGGGAACTGGGCCGGGTCGCGGTTCGCGGCGCCAATGCAGAAGGTGATCTGCGTGCCGGTCGAAAATTTCTGGCCGCCCATCGCGAACGGCGCCGCGGCGATGCGGTTGCCGAGCTGGTTCGAGGACTCGAAGCGCAGCATCTCCTCGACGGCGAGACGGACGAGGTCCGGCTCGGCGACGAGCCGCCGGCGGGCGTCGGGGAACCGGATCAGCAGCTCGAGCCCGTTGCCGATGAGGTTCGTCGTGGTCTCGTGGCCGGCGTTGAGGATGAAGATGCAGTTCTGCAGCAGCTCTTCTTCGGAGAGGCGCTCGCCGCCGGCCTCGCCCGCGATGAGGCGGGTGAGAATGTCCTTGTCGGGATCGCCGGGCCGCCTGCGGCGCTCCGCCACGAGCCGCTCAAGATAGGCGAGGAAGTCCTCGACCGCCCGGTTGCCCTCCGCGAGCCGCTCGGCCGAGGGGAACGGCTCAAGCGCGCCGAGGATCGCGAGCGACCAGCCGCGCAGGGGGCCGCGCTCGGCCCGGGGCACGTCGAGAAGATTTCCGATGACCTCGACCGGGATCGCGGCCGCGTAGTCGTCGACGAGGTCGGCCTCGCCACGTTCCGCCATGCGGTCGAGGAGGCCGTCGACGAGCCGCACGACCCCGTCCTCCATCTCGGCGATGGCGCGGGGGTTAAGCGCACCGGCGATCAGCCGCCGCACCCGCGTGTGCAGCGGCGGGTCGTTGAACACGAGGCTGGTGGTGTGGTGCCGGTAGAGCGGGCTGTCGCCGTACTTCGCCCCGAACTCGACGGTCTTGTCCGAGCTGAAGGTCTTGGGGTCCTTGTAGATCCGCTCCACGTCGGCGTAGCGCGAGATGAGGATCTTGTCGGCATCGAGCCGATGGATCGGGGCGTGCTCCCTGAGCGCCGCGTAGACCGGATAGGGGTCGTCGTGGAAGCCTTCGGGCAGACGTTCGAAGCTGAAGCTTCGGGCGAGGGCGGCCGTGTCCGCCTCCCGCACTCCAGCCTCCGCGAGATGATCCGCCATGACTGCCTCGGACGATGACGCCGCGCTTCTCAATCCCTATCTTGCCCTATCTTGCCCTATCTTGCGCGTTCCGGACGAAGGCCCGCAAGCACAAGGAGGTTCGCCTATGGAGATCGCCGTCTTCTCCGACGTCATCTGCCCCTGGTGCTACATCGGCAAGCGCCGCCTCGAGCGCGCCTTCGACGCCCTCGGTCTCAATGGCCAGGGCGCCATCGAGTGGCTGCCGTTCGAGCTCAACCCCGACATGCCGCCGCAAGGCATGGCGCGGGCCGACTACCGGGCCCGGAAATTCGGGGCGGAGCGGGCGGCGGCGCTCGACGCCAACATCCAGGCCGTCGGCGCGGAGGAGGGCATCCGCTTCGCCTTCGAGCGGCAGGCGCGTACGCCGAACACCCGGCGCGCCCATATGCTCATCGCCCATGCCTCCGGCCAGGGGCGGGGAGGGGCCGTGGTCGACGCCTTGTTCCGCGCCTATTTCGAGGACGGCCGCGACATCGGCGACGAGGCGGTTCTTCTCGACATCGCCTCGGAGGTCGGCCTCGACCGGCACGGGGCCGCCGCGGCCCTGCGCGACGATGAGGTCCGCCGCATGGTGGTGCAGGCGGAAGGGCGCGCGGGCGAGCTCGGCATCTCGGGCGTGCCGTTCTTCATCGTCGAGCGCGCCTTCGCGGTCTCGGGCGCGCAGCCGGCGGAGGCCTGGGTCGAGGCGCTCCAGGAAATCGCGGCGCGCGAGCCCGCCGGCGCGGCGGCGGCCGGGGCTTGAGGCTCTGCCCTCGGCCGCGCTAAAGCGGCCTAGCGCCGGGCCTCGGCGCCGGGACACCCCATGGCGACCACCGTCACCGCCGCCCTCCTCGTCATCGGCGACGAGATTCTCTCGGGGCGCACCAAGGACAAGAACATCGGCCACATTGCCGAGTACCTGACGAACATCGGCATCGACCTGCGCGAGGTTCGCGTCGTCCCGGACGAGGAGGACGAGATCGTCGCGGCCGTGAACGCCCTGCGCAGCCGCTACACGTATGTCTTCACCACCGGCGGCATCGGGCCGACCCACGACGACATCACGGCGGACGCGGTCGCCAAGGCCTTCGGCGTGCCGATCGATGTCGACCCGCGCGCCAAGGCCATGATGCTCGAGCGCTACAAGCCCGAGGACTTGAACGAGGCGCGCCTGCGCATGGCCCGCATCCCGACCGGCGCCGACCTCGTCGACAACCCGATCTCGCGGGCGCCGGGGTTCAAGATCGGCAACGTGATCGTGATGGCGGGGGTGCCCGCGATCATGCAGGCGATGCTCGACAGCGTCGCGCCGACCCTTTCGACCGGCGCCAGGATGATCGTCGAGACGATCGACGCCGGCGGCGTCCCGGAGGGCCTCTACGCCGAGGGGCTCGGCGCGCTTGCGAAGGCGCACGAGGGGGTCACGATCGGCTCCTATCCCTCGTTCTCGGTCGCGGGCTTCAAGAACCAGATCGTGGTGCGCGGCAAGGATTCTGCGGCGGTCGCAGGCGCGGTGCGGGCGGTCGAGGAGCTTCTCACGCGCCTGCGCGCCGAGGCGACGCCCCTTTAAGAGGTCCCCATGAACCAAGGCGCCCAAAAGGCCTTTCCGGTGTCCTGGGACCAGTTCCACCGGGACGCGCGGGCGCTCGCCTGGCGGCTCGCGGGCGCCGGCCCGTTCGAGGCGATCGTGTGCATCACCCGGGGCGGGCTCGTGCCGGCCGCGATCGTGGCCCGCGAGCTCGGGACGCGGCTCATCGAGACGGTGTGCGTCGCGAGCTATCACGACTACAAGAACCAGGGCGACCTCGTGGTCCTGAAGGATGTCGCCCCCGCCGTGAAGGCGCTCGGCGACGGCTCGGGCCGCGGCGTGCTCGTCGTCGACGACCTCACCGACACCGGCAAGACCGCGAAGGTCGTGCGCAACATCCTGCCGAACGCCCATTTCGCCACGGTCTACGCCAAGCCCGCCGGGCGTCCGATGGTCGACACCTTCGTGACCGAGGTCAGCCAGGACACCTGGATCTACTTCCCCTGGGACATGGGCCTTGCCTACCAGGCGCCGATCAAGGAAGGGACGGCGGGGTAGGGGAGCATCGTCCTCCTCCCAAGAAATGTCCGCACGGATGCAGGCGCGCCAAATCCCCCCGGGGCTTCCAGGGCAAAGGTCCTGTCGATGTCAAAGAGCGAGGGAGAGGCGCCGAGGAACCGGCTCCAGCTCTGCAGAAGAAAGGAGCCGGTTCCCCGGCGCCCCGCGGATCTCTCGCCTCCCCCTCTCGAGGGACGCGATCTCAACCGCTCCGAGTCCCACGGCTTGAGAGCCCCGTTTCCGGAACCCTAGCGCATCCGCGCGCCCGGCTCGTATTGGCCGGGGGGTGGGCCTCTTCGGGCTCATCCGTCCGGCGCCTTGCGG
>DASVVU010000257.1:0-10038 GCA_036386395.1 Beijerinckiaceae bacterium
CCGCAGCCGCCCCGAACGACGGAAAACGCCAATGCCCCGGATCGCCGTCCGCCCCCTCACCCCCGACGAGCGCGAGGCGTGGGAGCCGCTGTGGCAGGGGTATCTGCGGTTCTACAAGGCCAAGGTCGCGCGCGAGGTCACGGAGCGGACGTGGCAGCGGCTGCACGACCCGCTGGAGCCGATGTTCGTCCTCGGCGCCTTCGCGGGCAAGAAGCTCGTCGGCATCGTGCACTACGTCTTCCACCGCTCGACCTGGACGATCGGCCCCTACTGCTACCTCCAGGACCTGTTCACGGCCGAGGAAGTGCGGGGGAAGGGGGCGGGGCGGGCGCTGATCGAGGCCGTCTACGCGCGCGCCCGGGAGGCCGGCGCGAGCCGGGTCTACTGGCTCACCCACGAGACGAACGGCACGGCCCGCGCCCTCTACGACAAGGTCGCGGACTACCCGGGCTTCGTGCAGTACCGGAAGATCCTTTGAGCGCCCCCGCGCCGGGTGAGTCGAAACGCCGCCTTCTCGCCTGGGGATGATGCGCCGTGGCGGGGGTGCCGCCGGCGAATGCTCGGGCTAAGGTCCGCCCGTGTCTGAGACAGCCCTCGCCCTCCAGGAACAGCACCGCCCGGTCCTCGGCGTGACCCGCTCGGCGCTCGGCCGCCCGTGGCTCGACCGCCTCGGCCCCATGCAGGGCGCGGTCGCGACGGCGATCGCGCAGGGGCATGGCGTGCCGGACGTGCTCGCCCGCGTGCTCGCCGGGCGCGGCGTCGCCGTGCACGAGGTGCCGGGGTTCCTCGCCCCGAAGCTGCGCGAGCTCATGCCCGACCCGCACCAGCTGCGGGACATGCAGGCCGCCGCCGCGCGCCTCGCCGACGCCGTCGTGGCCCGCGAGACCGTCGCGATCTTCGGCGACTACGACGTCGACGGCGCGGCGAGCGCGGCCCTCCTCGCCGAGTACCTGCGCGCCGCCGGCACGCCGTACCTCATCCACATCCCGGACCGGATCACCGAAGGCTACGGCCCGAACGTCGAGGCGATCCGCGCGCTTGGCGAGCGCGGCGCAAAGCTCCTCGTTACCGTCGACTGTGGCACGACGAGCCACGAGCCTCTCGCCGAGGCGGCGCGCCTTGGGCTCGACAGCGTCGTCCTCGACCACCACCAGGCCCCCGAGGCGCTGCCCACGGCCCGCGCCGTCGTCAACCCGAACCGGCAGGACGACCTCTCGGGGCAGGGCGCCTTGTGCGCGGCCGGCGTCGTGTTCCTCGCCCTCGTGGCGCTTAACCGCGAGCTTCGGGTGCGCGGCTTCTTTGCCGGGCGGGCCGAGCCCGACCTCCTCGCGAGCCTCGACGTCGTCGCGCTCGCGACCGTCGCCGACGTGGTGCCGCTCACAGGGCTCAACCGCGCCTTCGTGCGCCAGGGCCTGACCATCATGCGGGCGCGCCGGCGCCCGGGCCTGTCCGCGATCTTCGACGCCGCGGGTCTCGCGCAGCCGCCCGAGTGCTGGCACCTCGGCTTCCTCGTCGGCCCGCGCATCAACGCCGGCGGGCGCATCGGCGACGCGGCGCTGGGCTCGCGCCTCCTGCTCGCGACCGACCCGGGCGAGGCGCAAAAAATCGCGGAGGCGCTCGAGCGCCTGAACCGCGAGCGCCAGGAGATCGAGAAGGCGGCGGTCGAGGAGGCCTGCGCACAGGCCGAGTTTCTGGTCGCCCGGGAGCCCGAGGCGCCGGTGATCGTCACGTCGTCGCCGGACTGGCACCTGGGCGTCGTCGGGCTCGTCGCCGCGCGGCTCAAGGAGCGATTCCACCGCCCGGCCTTCGCGCTCGCCCGGAACGGCGGCGGCAACCTCGTCGGCTCGGCCCGCTCGGTCCCGGGCGCCGACCTCGGCCGCGCCGTGCGGGCCGCCGTCGAGGCCGGGCTTGCCCTCAAAGGCGGCGGCCACGCCATGGCGGCAGGTGTGACCCTTGCGCCCGACGGCCTCGACCGCTTCGCGGCCTTCGTCGCGGGCCGCCTCGCCGAGAGCGTGGCGCAGGCCCTCCTCGGCGACGCGCTCCTGATCGACGCGGCGCTGACGGCGGGCGGCGCGCGCCCCGAGCTCTTCGCCGCGATCGAGCGCGCCGGCCCCTTCGGCGCCGGCCAGCCCGAGCCCGTCTTCGCCTTTGCGGGCCACCGGGTCGTCGACGCCCGCGAGGTCGGCAACGGCCACGTCCGCATGCGCCTCAGAAGCGGCGACGGCGCCCTCCTCAACGCCGTCGCCTTCCGCGCCGCCGGCCAGCCGCTCGGTCGCGCCATGCTGGAAGCGCAGGGCCGCGACCTCCACGTCGCCGGCACGCTCTGCCTCGACCGCTGGGGCGGCGGCGAGCGCGTCGAGCTCCGCGTCTGCGACGTGGCGCTGCCGTAGCTGTCATTCCGGGGCGCGCGAAGCGCGAGCCCGGAACCCATAAACACCGGCCTTTCCGATTTGACGCTGAACCGGTCGTGCGCGTCCGGCATCGTCGGTGGTTATGGGTTCCGGGCTCTCGCCGGAGCCTGTCATCGGGCCGGCCGGAGGCCGGACCCGTTGGGCGAGCCCCGGAATGACAGGAAGGTGATGGTCCCCTGGCGCGAAGCTTGCTAGCTTCGCGGGCGACGGACGCGCCTTGGAAAGAGCGCGATCGCCTGCCCACAGGAGAGGACCACCATGAAGCGTCGCGAATTCCTCAAGAGCGCCGCGGTCGGCGCGGCCGGCTCCGCCGTCGCCATGCCGGCGGTCGCCCAGTCGCTGCCCGCCGTGAAGTGGCGCATCGCCTCGAGCTTCCCGAAGTCGCTCGACACCATCTACGGCGGCGCCGAGGTCTTCGCGAAGGCGCTCGCCGACATCACAGACAACCAGTTCCAGTGCCAGGTCTTCGCGGCGGGCGAGATCGTGCCGGCCTTCGGCACCGTCGACGCGGTGCAGAGCAACACCATCGAGGCGACGCACACGGCGTCCTACTACTTCTGGGGCAAGGACCCGACTTTCGCGCTCGGCTGCTCGGTGCCGTTCGGCCTCAACACCCGCCAGATGAACTCGTGGTTCCACCACGGCGGCGGCATCGACCTGATGAACGAGTTCTACAAGACCTACAACATGATCGCCTTCCCGTGCGGCAACTCCGGCGCCCAGATGGGCGGCTGGTTCCGCAAGGAGATCAAGACCCCGGCCGACTTCAACGGCGTGAAGATGCGCATCTCGGGCTTTGCCGGCGGCGTGCTGACGCGGCTCGGCCTCGTGCCGCAGCAGATCGCCGGCGGCGACATCTACCCGGCGCTGGAGCGCGGCACCATCGACGCGACCGAGTGGGTCGGCCCCTACGACGACGAGAAGCTCGGCTTCTACAAGGTCGCCAAGTACTACTACTACCCGGGCTGGTGGGAAGGCACGAGCTGCTACCACATCATGATCAACCTTTCGAAGTGGAACGAGCTGCCGAAGCACTACCAGGCGGCGGTCATGACCGCGGCCTCGCACGCCAACCTCGAGATGACGGCGAAGTACGACGCCCGCAACCCGGCCGCCATCCGCCGCCTCGTGCAGGCGGGCGTCGAGCTGCGCCCGTTCAGCAACGAGGTCATGGAGGCCTGCCTCAAGGCCTCGCAGGAGACCTACGCCGAGATCAACAAGGCGAACCCCGCCTTCAAGAAGATCTACGACTCGATGGCGGCCTTCCGCTCCGAAGCGTACCTGTGGCACCAGATCGCCGAGTACACCTACGACAGCTTCATGATCCGGAGCCGCACGAAGCTGTGAGCCCACGCCTCTCCCCTTGCGGGAGAGGCCGACTCGGCCGAAGGCCGAGCGGGTGAGGGGGCTGCCGACGCGCGCTCGACCGAGCTTCGAGCGCTTGTCGCACCATGCTCCAAAGCCCCTCATCCTGAGGTGCGAGCCGAAGGCGAGCCTCGAAGGACGCAACCCTGCCTATGCAGCGTCCAACTGCCCGGTGCGTGCTTCGAGGCTCCCCCGGCTCAGGCCGGGGTCGCACCTCAGCATGAGGGGGTCTGTGCGGCGGCCCTCGCACATAGGGATCGACCAGGGCCAGGGTTGCCCGGGGCAGGGGACCCCTCTATATGGTCCGCGCGCCGGCGCCTCGAGCCGCCGCGGCGCTTGCGGCCTTCGTCTATCGGTCAGGACACCAGCCTTTCACGCTGGGAAGACGGGTTCGATTCCCGTAGGCCGCGCCACGAAATTTGTATCCGAAAGCGACTAACGATGGGAGCATGGTGTCCCTCAGCCCGGGGCAGATGTGTCCTCGAGATGAAAAAGTATTTTTCTTGTGGACGACGTGGAACAAACCGTGATCAAATTAGCCTAACATGATATAGTCGAGCTGTTTGCGGGATTTTGGCCCTGAACGCCTTGACCCCCGCGAGCTTGGCTCGAACTCGGAGCTTGTGGCTCGGAGCCCTCCAGGGCGCGCAAGCAGCTCCCGAACATGGAGTGTCGCGATGTTCCTGTTGCACGTCCGCTTCAAGGTTGATTGCGAAATCGCGGAAGACCAACAAGAGGCAATCTGGCGCGAACTGCCTGGCAACCCGGTCAGACTCTCAGATGCTGGTGACAGCACGCATTTCCTGGTGCCGTTCGCTCACGGGGGCGCCGCCGCGCTCCTGCACAGTGTCTCGCGGGAGCTAAGCTTCAGCTTCGTCGAGGACTACGGGGCGGTTCGCATCTACGACCTGCAAGTCGTCCGCGACGATGAGGGCGACGACGGTGACGAGGAGATCGAGGACCTAGAGGACTATGAAGAGTTCCACCTCGGGGACTGGTGGGCACAATACGCTGGGCCAAGAGGAGTCGAAGGGTGGCACGGTTTCCGCCGATGCGGGCTATTGCTTGTCACCGACGATGAGAGGCGCGACGATTGTTCCGTCGTCAACAACGTGCGTCGTGGGCTTGGTCCTGACCACGGAGCCCACTGGCATGGCCGGAACTCGATCTTTCTCACCTTCTGGCACGATCAAACGGTGGCGAAGCTCGCTCAGGGTTCGCTCGGCCGGCTGCTAGACGCCTCGGCATTCTCGGCGGTGTACGGATTCGAGATGACCAACGACTTCGCTGCCAAGCACGCCACCTGTACTCTGGCCTCATGGTTCAGCCGAGGCCCGGGCGCCGCCGGCCATCGACCGCCCCATCGTCCGAGACCTAGCGGTCCAGGGCTGCCACGGCTTACTCGCCCAACGAAGCCGAAGAGCTTTCAAGTTGAGACAAAGAGCCGGCGACGTAGCAAGAGTGACCTACCGCGGACATAGACGACCAAACGTCTGTTTGACCGGCGCCCGATCTTGCGAAGGGATCAACCAGCACAAGCCGGCTCGCGCACGAGATAGAATCGAGCATGAAGCTGCATTTCCTGATATGCGCTCTGCTGCTGATCGCGCCCTCCGCGGCCGCCGACCCGGCGGCCGCCTGGGCGGCCCTGCGCCAGGGCGGGCATGTCGCGCTGATGAGGCATGCCGACGCGCCGGGCGGGGCAGGAGACCCGCCGGGGTTCAGGCTCGACGACTGCGCGACGCAGCGCAACCTGAGCCCGAAAGGGCGGGTGGAGGCGGCAGCTGCCGGCGCAAAGCTGAAGGCGCAGGGCGTGACCGTCGCGAAGGTCTTGAGCTCCCCTTGGTGCCGCTGCCTTGACACGGCGCGGCTGATGGACGTCGGCCCCGTCGAGATTGAGGAGGCGTTCGGCAACGCCTTCGTCCTGCGGGACCGGCGCGACGCCTTAGCGGCCGGCGCCCGCGCCGTCATCGACGCGTGGCGCGGCGGCACACTCCTCGTGGTCACCCACGGTGCGAACATCCAGGCCTTGACCGGCATCAATCCGGCCTCGGGCGAGATCGTCGTGGTCGCGCCTGGGGGCGGTGGGCCTCTTGTCGCAGTCGGGCGCATCCCGCCGCCGGATTTGTGAGGCGCGACGGTTAGGCCGCCACGCACACGCCGAAACAGTTCCCGACCGCTCGTTCGCTCGGCTCCGGCTTTTCGTCGCCGTGGGGCACGTTCATGAGAACGGCGTTTATGGTCCCGCCGTCGATGCGGGCCATCGTCGTGGAGCCGCCGCCGTCGAGGTTGAAGCCGTCCGTCACCCCGGCGGCGAGGAGCCATTCGGCCATATCGATGAGGCGGGCGCCGTAGAGGCTGCCCGAGCTCTCCAGGCCGTCGATCGTCAGGATGTACAGGTAGGGCGGCGCCGTCCCGTTCGCCGGCGAGATGCCGACCGCCGTGCGGGCTGCGTATTCCGGACCCCAAGAATCTGACGCGACGTTCTGGCCCTGCTGAACCAGCAGCTCATTGCCGGACACCGCCGTCCAAAGACTCGTGGGCAGGGGATCGTCCGGTCCGAGGATCGTCGCCGTGTTGTCTTCGGTGATCGCTAACGTATAGGAACTGGACGGGTCCGCCGGCGAGACGACCTGCCCTTGCGAATAGGCGAGGCCGTAGAGCGTGTTCATTTCTCCGGAATTGTCATCGAAGAGGTTCGCATTGACAGCGATCATGGCCTGAAGCTGGGTACCGAAATTGGTCTCCAGGAAGCTGCGAACGGTCACGCCGTTTGAATTAAGCTGGCTAGAGGGCGTGGACAGGAAGGAGATTCCCGATTCCTGAAGGTTGATCTGGACGGCGTTGACCCATTGTCCCGGCAGGTTGCCGATCGCCCGCGCAACGCCGGGATAGAGGGGGACCCAATCGCTAAGCACGTAGCCTGAACCGGATGACGCCATGTCGTCCTCCTCTTGGAGCGGCCCGTGGACGGCCCGTCCCCTTGTCGCAGCATAGGGGGTCAGCAGCGCCCCTCAACCTCTTGCCCTCTCACCCCTCAACGCCGCGACCTCGGCCCTCAGCGCCGCGAGCTCGGCCATGATGCGCTCCTCGCTGCCGGCGGGATGGGTGAGCTTCGGGGCGTCCTTGGCGGTCTCCTCGTCGAGGGCGCTGACCACGACGCCGATGAACAGGTTCAGGACCATGAAGGTCGAGAGCAGGATGAAGATCACGAAGAACAGCCAGGCCCAGGGGTGCTCGGCCATCAGCGGCTTCACGATCCCGGCCGACCAGTCGTCGAAGGTCATGACCTGGAACAGGGTGTAGGCGGCGGCGCCGAGGTCGCCGAACAGCTCGGGCTTCGTTCCGCCGAACAGCTTCGCGGCCATGACCGAGAAGACGTAGAAGATGAGACAGAGCAGGAGCAGGATCGAGCCCATCCCGGGCAGCGCGGTCACGAGCCCGCCGACGACCCGCTTCAGCGACGGCACCGCTGTCACGAGGCGCAGCACGCGCAGGATGCGCAGCGCCCGCAGCACCGAGAGCGAGCCCGTGACCGGCACGAGGGCGATGCCGACCACGAAGAGGTCGAACAGGCTCCACGGGTCGCGGAAGAATCTTCCGCGGAACACCGCCATGCGGGCCGCGAGCTCGACGACGAACACCGCGAGGACGGCGCGGTCGAGGGCGTGGAGCAGCGCCCCGTACCGCTCGAGAATGGGCGGGCTCGTCTCGAGGCCAAGCGTGATCGCGTTGAAGATGATGAGGCCGAGGACCACCCGCTCGGTGCGCGGGTCCTTGAGGATGCGGGAGAGCATGGCGGGTGCGTTCTTTCCGAGCGGCGCGCCCTTGCGGCGGGCGCGTCCCGCCTCGGTTATACCCTTAACCGCGCGGCTCGCAGCCTGCGCGCATTCGGGATTGGGGACGGCGCCGCCGATGTGGTATCGCGGTGGCAATCGTCCGACCGAACCGGAGCGCGCCGATGCGCATGCCGATCCTCGTCGCCGTCCTGGCGTTCGCCGCGCCCGCCTTCGCCCAGACCTCGCTGACGCCCCGGCGGCCGGCCGAGCAGGATTTGCAGGAGCTGAACCGGCTCATGGTCCAGCGCCAGGAGGAGGCCCTGCGCCAGCAGCAGCAGTCCTTCGATGCCATGCAGCGCCAGCTCGAGGCCGACCGCCAGCGCGCCGTGCCGACCCTGCCGAGCGATCCGGATTATCGCGGCACGATGTTCCGGTGACGGTAAAATCTCTCCCGGAGGAGACCTCCGCGAAACTCGTCTAGAGGCGTGATGTTCTGATTCACTACCGGGCTTATCCCGGCCATCCACGCCTTCGAGGAAGGACGCTGCGTCCGCCGCCCGAATGCGCAGGTTTGCGCTCGCGCAGCGCGCCTTACGCGCAAGTCTTGGATGGCCGGGTCGAGCCGGCCATGACGAGGGCAGGACGAATGACGGGGTTTGCGAGAGGCTGGCGGACCGGGATAGTTCTCATGTAAACTATCCATTCCGCCGGGAGCTCTCGCCAAAACAATGTCCCCTGCCGTGCAACGGGCCGAGCGGCCGCAGGCGCCGGATCCCTTGAGGGTCTGGTTCCGCTTCATCCGCCTGCACCGGCGGGTGTCGGGGGCGGTCGCGGGCGAATTGAAGGCGATCGGGCTGTCGATCCCGCAGTTCGACCTCCTCTCGACGCTCACCGAGCGCGAGGGCCTGACGCAGCAGGAGCTGGCCGAGCGGCTTTACGTCACGAAGGGCAACGTCTCGGGCCTCGTCGACCGGCTCGTCGAGGCCGGCCTCGTCGAGCGCCGGGCGATCGACGGCGACCGCCGCTCGCACGCCCTGCACCTGACGGACAAGGGCCGCGACCTCGCGGCCCAAGGCATCGCGGCCCAGCAGGCTTACGTGCGCCGTACCCTCGGCCGCCTGCCGCCGCAGGACCTCGCCGACCTCGAGCGCGTCGTCCTCGCCTGGCGCGAGGAGGCGCGGGCGGCGCAGGCCGCGTCCGAGTAGCGCAGCGTCATGGACCTCCTCACCCTCCCGGCGCACGCGCTGCGCGACCGACTCCTGCGGCACGAGATCTCCGCCGTCGAGCTCCTCGACGCGACGCTCGCGCGCATCGTGGCGGTCAATCCGGCCGTGAACGCCGTCGTCGGCCTGGAGGCGGAGCTTGCGCGGGCGGCGGCGGAAGAGTCGGACCGGCGCATCGCGGCGGGCGAGGCGCGCGCCCTCGAAGGGCTCCCGGTCACCGTGAAGGACGCCTTCGACGTCGCGGGCCTGCGCTCGACCGCGGGCGCGCCGGCCTACAAGGACCGCATCCCCGAGGTGGATGCCGCGCCCGTCGCGCGCCTGCGCGCCGCCGGCGCCGTGATCTTAGGCAAGAGCAACGTCCCGACCTTCGTGACCGACTTCCAGACCATGAACCCGGTCTACGGCACGACCAGCAACCCGTGGGACCTCAAGCGCTCTCCCGGCGGCTCGTCCGGGGGCGCGGCGGTTGCGGTCGCGACCGGGATGAGCGCGTTCGAGCTGGGTTCCGACCTCGGCGGCTCGATCCGCTGGCCGGCGCACGCCTGCGGCCTGTTCGGGCTCAAGACCACCTGGGGTCTCGTGCCGACCTGGGGCCACATCCCGCCGCCGCCGGAGCGCCGCACGGCGCGCAATCCCGATCTGATGGCGGCAGGCCCCCTCTCCCGCTCGGCCGCCGACCTCGACCTCGTGCTGCCGGTGCTCGCGGGCCCGCGTGACCCGACGGTCTCGACGCCGCTCGCCCCGCCGCGCCGCGCCGATCCGAAGGGCCTGCGGATCGCCCTCTGGACCGAGGACCCGTTCGCCCCGGCGCAACGCGAGGTGACGGCCGGCGTGCGCCGCGCCGCGGAACTCCTCGCCGACGCGGGCGCGGTCGTCGAGGGGGTGGCGCGCCCGCCGGTGCCCTTCGAGGAGGCCTTCGCGGTGTTCTCCCTCCTCAACCACTTCGTCGTCGCCTACGGCCTGCCGCCGAAGCTGCGCCTGCGCCTGCAGCAGGGGGCGGCGCTCGCCTCCCCGAACGACCTCTCGCACCGGGCGCTGCAGGCCCGGGGCGCCCGCATGACGCCCTCGCTCTACCACCAGACGAGCCTGCGCAAGCGCCGCATCGAGCGGCAGTGGGCGCGGTTCTTCGAGCGCTTCGACGCGCTCCTGTGCCCGCCGGCCCCCGTCGTCGCGATCCCGCACGACCACGGGCCCGACATCCACGCCCGGATGCTCGACGTCGACGGGCGCGCCGTCCCCCACCTCGACATGCTGAAGTGG
>DASVVU010000258.1:0-12350 GCA_036386395.1 Beijerinckiaceae bacterium
CCGCGCCGCCGGCTACCGGGTCTGCGGCGTCCGCGCCCTCAGGGTCGACATCCTGGAGCGCTTGGCCGACCTCATCCGCCCGGCGATCCACTACCGCCCGGGCACGACCCCCGGCGAGCCGCCCCCCGGCACGGCCGACGGCGAGGGCTTCGTCGCGACCGTCGGCATGACGTCGCTCGTCGGCTGTTCGGGCGAGGACTTCGCCTCGATCCTGAAATCCCTCGGCTACGTCATGGACCGCCGTCCCGGCCCCGCCATCACGGTCCCGCTGCGGCCGGCTGCGCCGACCGTGCCCGCTGTCCCGGCGGGGGAGGGGGCGAACGGCACCGCGGCGGCCCCGGAAGCGCCCGGCGAGGCGCCCACGCTGGAAGGGTCGGATGTCGCCGTTTCGGATGAGGCCGAAGCGCCCGGCACTCAAGACGCTTCGGATCCATCCGAGCCCGTCGCCGAAGCCTCTCCCGAGCCCACGGCCGAGGCCGCGCAGGCCGAGGAGGCTCCGCGCTCTGTTCCGCAGGCCGGCGAAGTCCCGGCTGCGATCGAGCCGGACGCGGTCGAGATGGAGGCGCAAGGGCTCGACTCCGCCGGCACCGACCACGCGCATGCTGCCGAGCTGATGGCGGAGGCCACTATTACGCCGGCGGCCGGCGAGACCGTGCCCGAGGGGACGGCCGAGATCGCACCTGCCCCGGACGAGGCCGTGCCAGAAGAGCCGGTCGAGGCCGCGCCGCCGGAAGAAGCGGCTCCTGTTGCCGATCAGGAGGTCGGCGCTCCTTCGACCGCCGCCGCAGAGAGCATGGTAGCTCCTGCCGCCGAGTCCCCATCGGCTGAATCCGCAACGGCCGAGCCCGCCGCTCCGGCGGAGCCGGTCCTGATCGAGGTCTGGCGCCTCCACCGCCGCCACCACGAGGCCGGCCCCCGCCACGCCCGCGGCCGCCCGGACCAGCGCCGCGGCGAGCGCCGTCCAGACAGTGCCCCACGTCAGGACCGTTCCCGCCAGGACCATCCTCGCCCTGACCGCCCGCCCGAAGAGCGTCGCGCCGAAGGCCAGGCTCCCGATCAAAGAGGGGCTGGCCAGGGCCGCCCCGATCGGCAAAGCCGCCCGCACGGCCAACGTCGTCCCGACCGCCGGCCCGATCAGGCCGGCGGCAGGCCGGACGACCGCCCGCGCCCGGACCAGCGCAGGGATGCCCGCCGCAACGGCCAAGATCCGGGCCACGGCCCCGGCAAGGGCCCGCGGCCCGAGCACCGGGGCGAGCGCCCGGAGCGGCGCGAGAAGGCGCCCGATCCGAACTCGCCCTTCGCCAAGCTTCTCGCCCTGAAGCAGCAGCTCGAGGCCCGCGACACCGACAAGCGCTGAGCGCGTTGACTAAGGTCCCCCTCTCCCGCTTGCGGGAGAGGGTCAGGGTGAGGGGAGAGTCTCCGACGGCGGGCCCTCACCCGGTCCGCTTCGCGGACTCGACCTCTCCCGCAAGCGGGAGAGGTGATGCGCGAGGATCGCCGACGGCTCGACAAGTGGCTGTGGTTCGCCCGCTTCGCGAAGACGCGCTCGCTCGCCGCAAAGCTCGTGAGCGAGGGCCACGTGCGGGTTAACGGCGAGCGGGTCGAGAACGCCGCGAAGGCGCTTGCGGTCGGCGACGTGGTGACGGTCGCGGCGGCGCATACGACGGCGGTGGTGCGCGTCGAGGCCCTGGGCGAGCGCCGCGGGCCGGCAAGCGAGGCGAGGCGCCTCTACGCCGACCTTGGCCGCGACGACGGCGCGCTTGTCACGGCCCCGGACACGCCTTAAGCCCGCGCCCGAAAGCCGGACAGGACGCCAGAAAGCGAAGGACCTCGCCCCCGATGACCTATGTCGTCAACGACAACTGCATCAAGTGCAAGTACATGGACTGCGTCGAGGTCTGTCCGGTCGACTGCTTCTACGAAGGCGAGAACATGCTCGTCATCCATCCGGACGAGTGCATCGACTGCGGCGTGTGCGAGCCGGAGTGCCCGGTCGAGGCGATCAAGCCCGACACCGAGCCCGGCCTCGAGCAGTGGCTGAAGATCAACGCCGAGTTCGCCAAGAGCTGGCCGAACATCACCCAGAAGAAAGACCCGCCCCCGGACGCCAAGGAGTTCGACGCCGTCCCCGGCAAGTACGAGAAATACTTTTCGCCGAATCCCGGCACGGGCGACTGAGCGTATCCTCCCCCCGCTGCGGAGGAGGATCAAAATCAGGCTAGCCATTCGCCATAAGCAAAGCTTTTCGGCGCCTTTCCGGCCGATTCCGTCAAAAAACCGTTGATTTTCCGGCCTTCCCGTGCTAGGGTCCGTTTTGCCGTCGCATGCGCCCGACGCGCACCTCCAACCCCGCGAGAGCGGACAATCTATGACTTGATCTTGCACGGCCAAGGACAGGGATAGGTCACTTATCCAGGTCAGTGGGCGGACGGGCGCCTGTTGCAATCGGCCTGAGAACAGGGAGCGGGGGCGGACCGGGCGAACGGTTCGCCGCCGGGATGGTTTTGTCTCCGGAATCCCGGACCGGAGACGCAAACTTCACGTCCGCGGGCGAGCGCGGACCAACGGAAAGGTCCTTCGCGTATGTCGACTGGCAAGAAGACGGCTCAGCGTCAGGGGTTCAAGACCGGAGAGGCGATCGTGTATCCGGCGCACGGCGTCGGCCGCATCACGGCGATCGAGGAGCAGGAGATCGCCGGCTTCAAGCTCGAGCTGTTCGTCGTCGCCTTCGAGAAGGACAAGATGGTCCTGCGCGTCCCGACCGCGAAGGCCGCCTCCGTCGGCATGCGCAAGCTCGCCGAGGGCGCCCTCATCGCGAGGGCCCTCGAGGTGCTGACCGGCCGCGCCCGGGTGAAGCGCACCATGTGGTCGCGCCGCGCCCAGGAGTACGAGGCGAAGATCAACTCCGGCGACCTCATCGCGGTCAGCGAGGTCGTGCGCGACCTGTACCGCTCCGAGGCCCAGCCCGAGCAGAGCTACAGCGAGCGCCAGCTCTACGAGTCGGCCCTCGACCGCGTCGTGCGCGAGATCTCGACGGTCAACAAGATCACCGAGACCGAGGCCCTCAAGCTCATCGAGCAGAGCCTCGCCAAGTCGCCGCGCCGCACCAAGGCCGCCGAGGCGGAGGCCGAGGAGCTCCAGGACGAGGCCGCGTAAGGCGCCCGTCCGAACCGAGACTGCGGAAAGCCCGGCCTTCGCGCCGGGCTTTTTTGCTGCCCGAGCTTGCTCTTACAAACCCGCGTGGGATCGCCTATGTTGCGCGCCACGCTCATCGCGGACGACGGAGACGGACGACATGATGCTTCAGGTGAGCCGGCGACAGGCTCTGGCGCTCGGGGCCGGGGCACTTGCCGCGGCGGCGGGGCTGCCGACGGCGGCGCTCGCCAAGAACGACGCCGACGAGATCGTCAAGGCCTTCACGGGCGGCAAGGAGCCCGGCAAGGGCAAGGTCAAGCTCGACCTTCCCGAGATCGCCGAGAACGGCAACACCGTGCCGATGACGGTCTCGGTCGAGAGCCCGATGACCGAGCAATCGCACGTCACCGACATCCTCATCGTGGCGGACCAGAACCCGCGCGGGGGCGTCGTGCGCTTCCGCCTCTCCCCCTTGAGCGGCGTCGCCGAGGCGAACACCCGCATCCGCCTCGCCGAGACCCAGAACGTCCTGGCGCTCGCCAAGATGAACGACGGCTCGGTGTTCATGGACACGAAGCTCGTCAAGGTCACGATCGGCGGCTGCGGCGGCTAAAAGCCCCCTGCCCTGCCCTCCCGCACAGGATTAACGCCCATGGCAGACGTGAAGCCCCGCATCCGCCTCGACAAGAAGGACGCCAAGAAAGGCGACGTGATCGAGGTCAAGACCCTCGTCTCGCACGTGATGGAATCGGGCCAGCGCCGCGACGCCGCCGGCGCCCTCGTGCCGCGCAAGATCATCAACAAGTTCACGGTCGCGCTCAACGGCAAGCCCCTGTTCGAGGCCGACCTCGAGCCCGCGATCTCGGCCAACCCCTACATGCAGTTCAAGTTCAAGGCGCAGGAGTCCGGCACCCTCGTCTTCACCTGGATCGACGACGACGGCACGAAGATCACGGCCGAGGAGAAGATCACGGTCTCTTGAGGAGCGGCAGCACGCGCTCTCCCACACACGCGTCATCCTCGGGCGGCGCTTCGCGCCGACCCGAGGACCCCGGGTCTCCGCGGAGTTTATCCTCGGGCCGGCCAGAGGCCGGACCCGGGGGCTTCGCCCGAGGATGACGAGCTTGGGTCGAGGATGACGAGCCGCCGATGACCACCCGCCGCGAGTTCCTCCAGATCGCCGCCGCGGCCGCGGCCGTCGCGCCCGGCGGATGGACGCGCGCCTTCGCGCAGCAGCGGCTCGCGCAAGGCGACCTCCTCGCCTTCGAGCCGCTCGGCAACGTCACCCTCGTCCACGTGAGCGACCTCCACGCCCAGCTCGTGCCGGTCCATTTCCGCGAGCCGTCTACGAATCTCGGAGTCGGCGAGGCCAAGGGGCAGCCGCCGCACGTGGTGGGAAAAGCCTTTCTCGACCGCTACGGCATCCCGCCGGGCTCCGCCGCGGCTTACGCGCTGACCCCCGAGGACTTCCCGGCGCTGGCCCGCGCCTACGGCCGCATGGGCGGCCTCGACCGGGTCGCGACGGTCGTGCAGGCGATCCGGGCCGAGCGCGGCGACAGGGTCGTTTTCCTCGACGGCGGCGACGCCTGGCAGAACAGCTACACGTCCCTCGTCACCAGGGGCCAGGACATGGTCGACTGCATGCGGCTCCTGAAGCCGGATGCCATGGTCGGCCACTGGGAGTTCACGCTCGGGGCCGAGCGGGTCAAAGAAATCGCCGACGGCCTCGGCTTCCCCTTCCTCGGCCAGAACATCCGCGACGCCGAGTGGAACGAGCCGGCCTTCGAGGCGATGACCATGGTCGAGCGCGGCGGCGTCAAGGTCGCGGTGATCGGCCAAGCCTTCCCCTACACGCCCATCGCCAACCCGCGCTGGATGATGCCGAACTGGTCCTTCGGCATCCGCGAGGAGGAGGTGCAGGGAAACGTCGACAAGGCGCGGCGGGCGGGCGCCGGCCTCGTCGTGCTCCTCTCCCACAACGGCTTCGGCGTCGACCGCAAGCTCGCGGCCCGCGTCTCCGGCATCGACGTGATCCTCACCGCCCACACCCACGACGCCCTGCCGGAGGTGGTGAGGGTCGGGAAGACTCTCTTGGTGGCGTCGGGCAGCCACGGCAAGTTCGTCTCCCGCCTCGACCTCGACGTGCAGGGCGGCGAGGTGAAGGGCTATCGATACAAGCTGATCCCGGTCTTCTCGGACGCCATCGCGCCGGACCCCGCGATGGCGGCGAAGATCCGGGAGATCCGCGCTCCGCACGAGGCCATGCTGGCCGATGAGGCCGGGCGCACCGAGACGCTGCTCTACCGCCGCGGCAACTTCAACGGCACCCTCGACGACGTGATCTGCGACGCGCTCCTCAGCGTGCGCGACGCCGAGATCGCGCTCTCGCCCGGCTTCCGCTGGGGCGGCTCGCTCCTGCCGGGCCAGGCGATCACCCGCGAGGACGTCTACAACGCCACCGCCATCACCTATCCGGCCGCCTACCGCATGACCATGACGGGCGCGCGCCTGAAGGAGATCCTCGAGGACGTGGCCGACAACCTCTTCAACCCCGACCCCTACTACCGCCAGGGCGGCGACATGGTCCGGACCGGCGGCCTCGCCTACACCATCGACGTGGCGGCCCCGATGGGCCGGCGCATCGGCGACCTCACGCTCACGCGCACCGGCCGGCCGCTGGAGCCCGCCCGCGAGTACACGGTCGCCGGCTGGGCGAGCGTCGCCGAGGGCACGGAAGGTCCGCCGATCTGGGACGTGGTGTTCGCCCACCTTTCCGACCGCAAGGTGGTGGCGCCGCGGGAGGCCGGGCACGTGAAGGTGGTGGGAGGATAGGCCTGTCGCCTAGCCTTGCGTCGGCGCACGCGTGCGGCGGGTGTGCGCCGCCCGACTGTGTCGCCGCGCAAGCGTCCCACGGCGCATGGGACGCATCCCACGGGCGGCGTCCCAACACGCGTGGGTGAACCCCGCACGGGCGTTCCATTCAGCGGCGCTGATGCGATGTCCTTCGGCGAGCCCGAATAACGGCGCTTCCCCCGTCCCGAATTCCGAATATGCTCGCGGCGCCTCCCGGAGAGACCATGGCGGACGAACGCGCCCCCTCCCGCCGCACCCTCCTGCGCTCCGGCCTCGTCGCCGGCGCCGCCGCTTTGAGCGGCAAGGCGGCGGCCGCCGGCAATCCGTTAAACCAGCCGCCGAACGTGCCCGAGTGGTCGCGCGTCCTCGGCGACGGCGTCGCGGCGCGGCCCTACGGCGCGCCCTCGCGGCACGAGGCGCACGTGGTCCGGCGCGACGTCGCGTGGCTGACCGCCTCGAAGGAAAGCTCGGTCAGCTTCACGCCGCTGCACGCGCTCGACGGCATCATCACCCCGAACGGACTGTGCTTCGAGCGCCACCACGCCGGCATCGCCGAGATCGATCCCGCCGACTACAGGCTCATCCTGCACGGCCTCGTCGACAAGCCGCTGATTTTTTCGCTCGACGATCTCAAGCGCTTCCCGCGGGTCAACCGGGCCTATTTCTGCGAGTGCGCGGCGAACTCCGGCATGGAGTGGCGCGGGGCGCAGCTCAACGGCTGCCAGTACACCCACGGCATGGTCCACTGCGTGATGTACACGGGCGTGCCGCTGAAGCTCCTTCTGGACGAGGCCGGCCTCAAGCCTTCGGCGAAATGGCTGCTGCTGGAGGGCGCCGACGCTGCCGCCATGACGCGCTCGCTGCCGCTGGAAAAGGCCCTCGACGACGCGCTCGTGGCCTACCGCATGAACGGCGAGATGCTGCGCCCGGAGAACGGCTATCCGGCCCGCATCGTGCTCCCCGGCTGGGAGGCCAACATGTGGGTCAAGTGGCTGCGCCGCATCGAGGTCGGCGACGCGCCCTGGCACACCCGCGAGGAGACCTCGAAATACACCGACCTCCTCGCCGACGGCACGGCGCGGCGCTTCACCTTCGTCATGGACGCGAAGTCCGTCATCACCGCTCCCAGCCCGCAGGCGCCGCTCAACCACGCCAAAGGCCTCACCGTGATCTCCGGCCTCGCCTGGTCGGGGCGGGGAAAGATCGCCCGCGTCGACGTGTCCCTGAACGGCGGGCGCGACTGGACGACGGCGCGCCTCGACGGGCCGGTGTGGGACAAGGCTCTGACCCGCTTCTACCACGAGCTCGACTGGGACGGCCGCGAGCTCCTGCTGCAGTCCCGCGCCGTCGACGAGACCGGCTACGTGCAGCCGACGAAGGCCGAGCTGCGCCGCCACCGCGGCGTCAACTCGATCTACCACAACAACGGCATCCAGACCTGGCACGTGAAGACGAACGGGGAGGTCGAGAATGTCGAGGTGGGGTGAGGCCTTCTTCCCTCGTCATCCTCGGGCGAGTGTAGCGAGACCCGAGGACCTCGTGGGGAGTAGGCGCCTCATCGGCCTGAGGTCCTCGGGTCGGCGCAAGCGCCGCCCGAGGATGACGACGGTGTTGGCGGCGCTCCTCCTCCTGCCGCCCCTCGCCCTCGCGGAAAGCCCGGCGCAAAAGAAACTCGGCATCGGTCGCGAGGCCACCCCCCAGGAGATCGCCGGCTGGGACATCGCCATCCGTCCCGACGGGCGCGGGCTGCCGCAGGGAAAGGGCACCGTGAAGCAGGGGGAAGCGCTCTATCTCGAGCGCTGCGCCGCCTGCCACGGGGAGTTCGGCGAGAGCGCCGGGCGCTGGCCGATTCTTTCGGGCGGCGAGGGCACGCTCGCGAGCCACGACCCCGTGCGCTCGATCGGCTCGTACTGGCCCTACGCCGCGACGGTGATGGACTACATCCGCCGCGCCATGCCCTTCGGCAACGCGCAGTCGCTGACGAACGACGAGCTCTACGCCGTGACGGCCTACGTCCTCTTCCTCAACGACGTGATCAAGGACGAAGGCTTCGAGCTCAACCGCGACAACTTCCCCTCCATCAGGCTCCCGAACGAGCCCCGCTTCCTCGACGACGACCGCGAGGCCGCGGAAAGGGAGTTCTGGAGGAAGGAGCCGTGTATGACGGCCTGCCTCCCGGCCGAGCCCCGCGTCGTCGGGCGCGCCCGCGCCGTCGACGTGACGCCGGAGGCCGGCCAAGGTCCGAAGGTCGAGTGAATCCCCTGCCCGAGCGCGACAAGTTGCGCGCGCCGGGCGTTTGACCCGTCCGGAAAGCCGACATAATCGGGCGGCTCCCTTCGCGCCTGGACAGGCGGACCCGTTGAAGACACGCCCAAATCGTTTCCTCGGCCGTTTCCTCGCCGCCGCGCTCGCGGCCCTGCTCGCGGCCGCGCCGGCCGCGGCCGAGGACGCCAAGGATGCCCCTTGGACGCACGGCCTCTCCCTCCTCGGCGAGCCCAAGTACCCGGCGGACTTCCGCCATTTCGCCTACGTCAACCCGGACGCCCCGAAGGGCGGCGTGGTGCGCCTCGGCGTGCAGGACACCTTCGACAACTTCAACCTGTTCGTCGCGGGCGTGAAGGGCGCGGCCGAGAACGGCATCGCCCTCGTCTACGACACCCTCATGGAGACCGCGCAGGACGAGGTCTCGACCGAGTACGGCCTCCTCGCCGAGGCGGTGCGCCATCCGGCGGACCATTCCTTCGTGACCTACCGCCTGCGTCGCGAGGCGCGCTGGCACGACGGGCGCCCAGTCACCGCCGCCGACGTGATCTTCTCGTTTACGACCCTCAAGGCGCACAGCCCGCAGTACGCCTTCTACTACAAGAACGTCCTCAAGGCCGAGGAGACGGGGGAGCGGGAGGTCACCTTCACCTTCTCGGAGAAGGGCAACCGCGAGCTGCCGCAGATCATCGGCCAGCTCCCGGTGCTGCCGAAGCACTGGTGGGAGGGCACCGCCCCCGATGGCCGCAGGCGCGACCCGGCCGAGACCACCCTCGAGCCGCCGCTGGGCTCCGGGCCCTACCGCCTCAAGAGCTTCGACGCCGGCCGCACCGCGTCCTACGAGCGCGTTGCCGGTTACTGGGGCCGCGACCTTCCCGTGAACCGCGGCCGCCACAATTTTTCGGAGGTCCGCTACGAGTACTACCGCGACTCGACCGTCCTCCTCGAAGCCTTCAAGGGCGACCGCTACGACTTCCGCGCCGAGAACAGCGCCCGCAACTGGGCGACCGCCTACGACTTCCCGGCCGTGAAGGAGGGACGCGTCGTTCGCGAGGAGTTCGCGTCCCGGGGCATGGGCACGATGCAGGCCTTCGTGATGAACCTGCGCCGCCCGCGCTTCCAGGACGCCCGCGTGCGGCGCGCCTTCAATCTCGCCTTCGACTTCGAGGACATCAACCGTACGATCTTCTACGGCCTGTACAAGCGGATCGACTCGTTCTTCGCCGGCACCGAGCTCGCCTCCTCGGGCCTGCCCGAGGGCAAGGAGCTGGAGATTCTCGAAAGCGTGCGCGGCAAGGTCCCGGCCTCGGTCTTCACGCAGCCTTACGCCAACCCGGTGAACGGCTCGGCCGAGAAGGTGCGGGCGAATCTTAGGGAGGCTCTGCGGCTCCTCAACGAGGCGGGCTACGAACTCAAGAATCAGCGCCTCGTCGACAAGAAGACCGGCGAGCCCTTCACGGTCGAATTCCTCGGCTACGACACGAGCCTCGAGCGCTTCGTCATGCCCTACGTGCAGGCCCTCGCCCGCATCGGAATCACCATGTCGATCCGTACCGTTGACGCGGCGCAGTTCCAGAACCGCCTCCGCAGCTTCGACTTCGACGTGACGACGGACCTGTGGGCGCAGGCGCTCTCGCCCGGCAACGAGCAGCGCGAGTTCTGGGGCTCGGCCGCGGCCGACCGGCCGGGCTCGCGCAACACGGCGGGCATCAAGGACGCGGGCGTCGACGCGCTGATCGAGCGCGTGATCTTCGCGCGTGACCGCGACGAGCTCGTCGCGGCCGTCAAGGCCCTCGACCGGGTCCTCCTCCACCACGACTACGTCGTGCCGCAGTTCTACTCGGGGACGAGCCGCACCGCCCGCTGGGACCGCTTCGCGCGCCCCGCGATGCTCCCCGAATACGGCGGCTCGGGCTTCCCGACGATCTGGTGGTACGATCCCGCCAAGGCCGCCAAGACCGGAGCGCCGCGATGAAGGACAAGCTCAGATCCCCCTCTCCCGAATGGGAGAGGGGCAGGGGTGAGGGAACGCCGGTGCAGGATGAAGCGCCGCAATCGACATCGCTCAGGGCGGGCCATGTCGGCGGTGTCGACACCGTACCCTCTGCGGCGGCAGCGGACCCCTCACCCCTGCCCCTCTCCCTCCGGGAGAGGGGTTTCACCCGCCGCGCCGTCCTCGCAGGCGCCGCGGCCTTCGGCGCCGCCGCGCTCGCTCCCCGCTGGCCCGCTTTAGCCGCCGACGGCGAGACCGAATCGCACGGCCTCTCGACCTTCGGCGAGCTGAAGTACGGCCCCGACTTCCGGCACTTCGACTACGTCAACCCGCAGGCCCCGAAGGGCGGGACGCTCGCGCTCCAGCTCAAGCGCGGGGCCGGGAACCAGAACTTCGATACCTTCAACACCCTCAACATCTACGTCCTGAAGGGCGACGGCGCGGCCGGCATGGACGCGACCTTCGACACGCTCCTCACGGGCTCCGGCGACGATCCCGACGGGCTCTACGGCCTCCTCGCCCGCTCCGTGCGCTGGACCGCCGACCGGCTCACCTACCGCTTCCTGCTCCGCCCCGAGGCGCGCTTCCACGACGGCGCGCGGGTGACGGCCAAGGACGCCGCGTTCTCCATCGACGTGCTGAAGACCAAGGGACACCCGAGCTACCGCACGGTGCTGAGCGAGGTCGTCTCGGCGGAAGCCGAGGGCGACGACGTGCTCAAGGTCCAGCTCTCGCCGCAGCGCAGCCGCGACCTCCACCTCATCGTCGCCGGCACGCCGGTGTTCTCGGCCGCCTACTGGAAGGACCGCGAGTTCGAGGCCTCGACCTTGGAGCCGCCGCTGGGCTCCGGCCCCTACAAGGTCGGGCGCTTCGAGCAGGGCCGCTTCATCGAGTTCGACCGCGTCGCCGACTACTGGGGCCGTGACCTCCCCGTGAACGTCGGCCAGAACAACTTCGACAAGATCCGCTTCGAGTACTTCCGCGACCGGCAGGTGGCGTTCGAGGCGTTCAAGAGCGGCGTCATGAACTACCACGAGGAGTTCACCTCGCGGACCTGGGCGACTGCTTACGACTTCCCGGCCTTCCGCGAGGGCCGCGTCAAGCGCGAGGTCATCGACCGGGCGGGCGCCGTGCCGACGCAAGGGTGGTACTTCAACATGCGGCGCGAGGCCTTCAAGGACCGCCGCATCCGCGAGGCGCTCGGGCTCGCCTTCGACTTCGAGTGGACGAACCAGAACATCATGTTCGGCCTCTACAAACGGCTGCACTCGTTCTTCGAGAACTCGGACATGAAGGCGTCGGGCCCGCCCGGCCCCGAGGAGCTGAAGCTCCTCGATCCCTTCCGCGGCAAGGTGCCCGACGAAGTCTTCGGCGAGCCTTACGTGCCGCCGGTCTCCGACGGCTCGGGCAGCGACCGCAACCTCCTGCGCCGCGCCGACGCGCTCCTGCGCGAGGCGGGCTGCAAGCGCGAGGGCAGCGTGCTCAAGCTGCCCAACGGGCAGCCGTTCGAGATCGAGTTCCTCGACTACCAGGCGGCGCTCCAGCCGCACACGCAGCCGTTCCAGGCGAACCTCAAGCGCCTCGGCATCGAGGCGCGCTCGCGCATCGTCGACGCTGCGCAGTACCGGCGGCGCATGGAGGAGTTCGACTTCGACATGGCCACGATGGCGCTCGGCGGCGCGATGACTCCCGGCGACACCCTGCGGGTCGTGTTCTCGTCGCAGGCCGCCTCGACCCCGGGCTCGCGCAACATCGCCGGCATCGCCGACCCCGCCGTCGACGCGCTCATCGGCGCGATCACGCAGGCCGACAGCCGCTTAAAGCTCAACGTCGCGGCCCGCGCCCTCGACCGCGTGCTGCGCGCCGGCCGCTACATGATCCCGATGTGGTACCGCTCGGAGGACTGGGTCGCCTACTGGGACATGTTCTCGAGGCCCGCCGTGAAGCCGAAATATGCCACCGGCGCCCCCGGCACCTGGTGGTACGACGCCGAGAAGGCGAAGCAGATCGGGAAGGCGTGATGGGCTGCCGCCGAGCGCGCCCGCTCACCTCCCCCCCGGAGGGGGAGGTCGAGTCGCGCCGTAGGCGCGACCGGGTGAGGGGGGAA
>DASVVU010000259.1:0-12370 GCA_036386395.1 Beijerinckiaceae bacterium
CCCGTCCGGCAGCGCCCGCGCCGCGCTAAAGCCTCGACACCATCAAATCCGTCCCATCGGCGCCCCGCGGGCGTCGATTCGCGTTTTGGGCTTTAGTGCCCTGTAAACGCCACATCCCCATGGTGGATGGGGATGATTCGCAAGGCCTAAAGGGCCGGTGGGGCATGGGGGAGTTCACGATGATCGGCCGGATGGCTCGGCTTTCGCCCGGTATCTTGGGGATCCTGGCGACGCTCGTGCTCGCGGGCTGCGAGATGACCGTCGGAAGCCTCGGCCGCGCCCCCGGGGTGGCCGTCGTCGAGGAGGAGTCGAAGGAGGCGAGCGGCGCCAACATCGGCTCGCTCACCGAGGTGATCCAGCGCAATCCGCAGGATCCCGCGGCCTTCAACACCCGCGGCGCCGCCTACGCGCGCCTTGCCCGCTACCCGGACGCCATCGCGGACTTCAACAAGGCCGTCCAGATCGACCCGAACTACGCCCCGGCCTACGCCAACCGGGCGCTCGCCTTCCGCCAGACCAACCGCAACGACGCGGCGCTCGCGGACTTTTCCCGCGCGATCTCGGCCGATCCGTCCTACGCCCCGGCCTACGTCGGCCGCGCCAACCTCCTGCGCGTCCAGGGCAACTACGCCGGCGCCCTCGAAGACCTATCGCAGGCGATCCGCCTCAATCCGGAGGACGCCCAGGCCTTCCACGCCCGCGGCCTCGTGCATCAGCGCCAAGGGGACCATAAGGCCGCGGTCCTCGACTTCGACGCCGCCATCGACCGCAACCCCTTCGCCGGCGCGCCCTATGCGGCCCGCGGCCAGAGCCTCGTGGCGGTCGGGCAGTACGACAAGGCGATCGAGGACCTGAACGCGACGCTGAACACCGACCACCGCAACGCCGACGCCTGGGCCTGGCGCGGTCTCGCCTTCGAGAAGCAGGGCAACCGCAAGGACGCGATCGAGAGCTACCAGCGCGCCACCACGGTCGAGAGCGGCCACAAGCTCGCCCGCGAAGGTCTCGCCCGCGTGCAGGGCGGCCTCGCGTCGGTGTTTCGGTAAGTCAAAGCCCCCGCTTCACCCGCGCGAGCGCCGTCCCGAAGGCCTCGGCGAAGGTCTCGCGCTCGGGCGGGGAGAGCTCGCGGGCGATGACGATCTCCTGCCCGCCGGAGACGAGGGCGAGTCGCTGGAGGCCGTAGTCCTCGTCGGCCTCCCGGGCGAGCTTCGTCCAGAGAGGATTGAAGCGCCACTCGCGCGGCTCGCCCCGAGGGCTCACGCGGCGGAACAGGAGCTCGATCGGGGTCAGCACCACCTCCTCGAAGGAACGGCCCGAGCGGAAGCTCGCCGAGAAGGCGACGGCGAGGGCGAGGAGGTCGAGACCGAAGAAGCCAGCGACCGGCCACAGCCCCATGACGGTGAAGGGAATGCCGGCCGCCGCCATGGCGAGGCCGCACAGGATCATCACCGTGCGCAAGCCGCGCCGGTCGAGTGAGCGGCGCGGCCGGATCACCGCCGCAAAGACCGGTTGCCCGGAGCCGCCGATGAAACCGGAAGGAGCCTTGTCGCCGTCCATCGCCCGACTATAACGCCCCGATGCCCCGGTTGAAGCCGCCCACCTCCGTCAAAACCGCGCGAGCCGGGGCGCCGAAGCCCGCGGCTTCGAAGGCGAAGGCCCATCTCGAAGCGCCGCTCACCGCCGCCGCGAGGCCGGCGCGTCAGTCCCGCCAGCCGAAGCCCGTCGACCAGGCGACCCTCCAAGAGGTGTTCCGGCGCTTCCGGGACGCCAACCCGGAGCCGAAGGGCGAGCTCGAGCACGTCAATCCGTACACGCTCCTTGTCGCCGTGGTGCTCTCGGCGCAGGCGACCGACACCGGCGTCAACAAGGCGACCCGCACCCTTTTCCAGGCCGCCGACACCCCCGAGAAGATGGTCGCGCTCGGCGAGGCGGGGGTGCTGGAGCACATCCGCACCCTCAACTTCCTCAACACTAAGGCCCGCAACGTCGTGGCCCTGTCGCGCCGCCTCGTCGAGGAGCACGGCGGCGCGGTGCCGCGCTCGGTCGAGGTGCTGGAGACCCTGCCCGGAGTCGGGCGCAAGAGCGCGAGCGTCGTCGTCAACATCGCCTTCGGCGAGCCGCGCATCGCCGTCGACACGCACATCTTCCGGGTCGCGAACCGCATCCCGCTGGTCCGCACCGAGACGCCGCTGGAGACGCAGGAAGCGCTTGAGAAGATCGTGCCCGAGGAGTTCCGCCTCCACGCGCACCACTGGCTCATCCTGCACGGCCGCTACGTCTGCAAGGCCCGCCGCCCGGAGTGTTACCGGTGCCTCATCCGCGACCTGTGCCGCTACGAGCCGAAGACGCCGGCGCCGGTTGACAGCCGCACAACCGCCTCGCTTACTTCCGGTTGATCGGACGGAAGCCAGGGGCGGACCATCGCTCTCGCGTCGAAAGATGGGCTCTCGGCGCCTGCGGGTGACAGCCTCGCCCGGTCACGGAGGATACAACGATGTGGGGGTTGATCCCGCGCATCCGCGTGTCGGTCACTATCCGCAGAGTGCGGAAGGCGAGATGGAGCCTCACCTTCCGCTTGGCTCTCGGTTAGCCTGACCAAAACGGGGGAGAGGGGAAACCCTCTCCTCCACTCCGATCACCCCTCCATATAGCATAAACGGCCGAAATTCTCCAGACCTCACCCGCCGGTCCGCTTGAGACACTGCACCGGGCCGCGGACGCAAGCGATGCCGGGGGTCGAGCAGGCGGGGCCGTGCTCGCCGCGCCGGCAGACGATGCAGCCGTCGGTCCATTCGGCGCAGGTCTTGTCGTGGTCGCCGAAGGCGGCGGCGGAGGGCGCGCGGGGTGTCGGCGTCGCAGGCAGGAGCGCGGCGAGGAGCACCGTGACGGCCACGATGGCGATCAGGGCCAGGAAGATCAGAAGGTCGTCGCGACGGGACGGCATCCTGGGGACTTAGCGGAAAACCAGGAGCCCGGCGAGGCCAGCGGCGCCGACCGCGATGCGCCACCAGGCGAAGAGCGCGAAGCCGTGCCGCGACACGTAGTCGAGGAAGCCCTTGACGACGATGAGCCCCGACACGAAGGCCGCCGCGAAGCCGACCGCGATGAGGGCGCCGTCCTCGAAGGAGAGGCCCTTGTAGCTCTTGAGGAGCTCGTAGGCGAAGGCGCCGGCCATGGTCGGCATGGCGAGGAAGAACGAGAACTCCGCCGCCGCGCGCTTGTCCGCTCCCATCAGCATGGCGCCGACGATGGTCGCCCCCGAGCGCGACACGCCCGGGATCATGGCGAGGCACTGGAACAGGCCGATCTTGAGGTACATCGGCAGGGGAAAGCGGGTCGCGTCGTACCCGGTGCGCTCGAGCTTCAGCTCGTCGACGACCATCAGGACGAGGCCGCCGGCGATAAGCGTGCAGCAGACGAGGAAGGGATTGAACAACACGTCCTTGATGAAGCCGCGCAAGAGCACGCCGATCACCGCCGCCGGCAGGAAGGCGATGAGGACGCCGATGACGAAGCGCCGCGCCGCCGGGTCGCCCGGCACCGCGGCCGCGATCCGCCACAGGCGCATGAAGTAGACCGACAGGAGCGCCAGGATCGCACCGAACTGGATCAGGATCGCGAAGGTCTTGTTGGCCTCGCTTTCCCAGCCGAAGAAGTGCTGCAGGAGGAGGAGGTGGCCGGTCGACGACACCGGCAGGAACTCCGTGCCGCCTTCCAGCACGCCGAGGACGACCGCCTGGAACAGCTCTTGCCCGGTCATGAGGCGCCTTAAGATCGAATCGGGTTGTCTTGCCGCCGGGCGGCTTCTATACGGCCCCCGCCGCAGACGCCATTACGGCGCAAAAGCCTTTCCCCATGGTTACCGCCCGTTAAGGCCAACAAGGCCCTAATCCGCCGCCGACGCGGCGGTCCCGCCCTCCTGCCGAAAGCCTGCCGGAAGCTCATGGCGACGCTGCACCACTATCCGTTCTGCCCGAGCTCGCGCTTCGTGCGGCTCGTTCTCGCCGAGATGGGCATGGAGCCGGAGCTCAAGGAGGAGCGTCCCTGGGAGCGGCGGGCCGGGTACCTCGCCCTCAACCCGGCGGGCTCGACCCCGGCCCTCGTCGAGGGCGACCTCGTGGCGCCGGGCGCCGGCGTCATCGCGGAATATCTCGACGAGACCCGGGGCTTAGGCCTGAACGGACGCCGCCTCCTCCCCGAGCGGCCGGCCGAGCGGGTCGAGGTGCGCCGCCTTCTCGACTGGTTCCTGCAGAAGTTCCAGGAGGAGGTCACGGGCTATCTCGTCACCGAGAAGATCTTCAAGCGCTTCATGCCCGGCGGCGGCCCGCCCGACATGAACGCCGTGCGGGCGGCGCGGACCAACATCCGCTATCATCTCAAGTACATCGGCTACCTGATCGCGGGCCGGAACTGGCTTGCGGGCGACGATCTGACCTATGCGGATCTGGCGGCGGCCGCCCATCTCTCCTGCGCGGACTATCTCGGCGACGTGCCATGGGACGAGGACGATACGGCGAAGGAGTGGTACGCCCGGGTGAAGTCCCGGCCGGCGTTCCGCGCGGTGCTGGCCGACCAGGTCCCGGGCATGCCGCCCCCCGCCCACTACGCGGACCCCGACTTCTGACCGACGAGGCCCTTAAAAGCGCGCTCGCCGAGCGCGCCGAGGCGCTCGGCTTCGACGTGATGCGGGTCGTGCGGCCCGACGCGATCCCCCAGGCGCCCGAGCGTCTGCAAGCTTGGCTCGGCGAAGGCCACCACGGCTCGATGGAGTGGATGGCATCAGCGCCCGAGCGCCGCGCCGATCCGCGAGCGCTATGGCCCGACGTGCGCAGCATCGTCGTGCTCGGAGTCAGCTACGCCCCGTCCTTCGATCCCCTCGCCTCGCTTGCCCAAAAGGACCGGGCCACGATCTCGGTCTACGCCCGCGCCCGGGACTACCACGACGTGATCAAGGGCCGGCTGAAGGAGCTTGCCGGCCTCCTCGCCGCCCGGAGCGGCGGGAACGTCAAGGTGTTCGTCGACACGGCGCCGGTGATGGAGAAGGCGCTGGCTGAGGCCGCCGGCCTCGGCTGGCAGGGCAAGCACACGGTGCTGGTGTCCCGCGACTTCGGCAACTGGCTCTTCCTCGCCAGCATCTTCACGACCGCCGAGCTGCCGGCGGACGAGGCGGCGAGCGACCGCTGCGGCTCCTGCCGGCGCTGCCTCGACGTCTGCCCGACGGAGGCCTTTCCGGCGCCCTACCGCCTCGACGCCCGGCGCTGCGTCTCGTACCTGACGATCGAGCACAAGGGCCACATCGCGCCGGAGCTGCGAGCGGGCATCGGCAACCGCGTCTTCGGCTGCGACGACTGCCTCGCGGTCTGCCCCTGGAACAAGTTCGCGCAAGCCGGACGCGAGGCGCGGCTCGTCCAGCGCGAGGAGTTCGCGGCTCCGCCTTTGGCGGAACTTGCCTGCCTTGACGACGCGGCATTCCGCCAGAAATTCGCCGGGACGCCCATCAAGCGCACGGGCCGCGACCGCTTCGTCCGCAACGTCCTCATCGCCATCGGCAACTCCGGCGACCCGGCGCTCGCCAAAGAGGCAGTGCGCCTCCTCGACGATTCTTCCCCCCTCGTCCGGGCCATGGCCGTGTGGGCGGCGGCCCGGCTCATGCCGGCAGAGGAGGTGGCCGGGCTCGCGGCCGCGCGGCTTGCGACGGAGACCGATCCCGACGTGCGCGGCGAGGGGGAGCGCGCCCTGCAAAAACCTCCTCATGCTGAGGTGCTCGCGCGAAACGCGAGCCTCGAAGCACGCACAGCGGCGCGGCGCTGGGGCGGCGGGGTGCGTCCTTCGAAGCCTGCTTCGCGGGCACCTCAGGATGAGGAGGGTGGGAGAGCGGCAAGCGGAAAGGCCGTTTCTTGAACCTTTTCGCTTTCGGCCTTGGCTACAGCGCCGTTCATCTCGTGCGCCAGTATCGCGATCGGTTCGAGGCCATCGCCGGCACGGCAACCTCCGAGGACAAGGCCGCGGCACTCCGGGCCGAGGGGATCGAGGCCTTTGTCTTCGACGGCGAAACCGTCGATCCGCGAATCGCAGATGCGCTCGCCCGCGCCGACACATTCCTCGTCTCGGTCCCGCCCGACGAAAACGGCGACCCGGCGCTCCGCCACTTCGGGGATGCGGTCGGGGCCGCGCCGCGCCTGTCCTGGACCGGCTATCTCTCGACCGTCGGCGTCTATGGCGACCACGGCGGTGCCTGGGTCGACGAGGGCACGCCGCCGCAGCCTGCCGACGGCCGCTCGCGACGGCGGCTCGAAGCCGAGGAGGCGTGGCTTGCCCTCGGCGCCCGCTCGGGCAAGGCCGTGCAGGTGTTCCGCCTCGCCGGCATCTACGGCCCCGGCCGCAACGCTCTCACTCAGCTCGCGGCCGGCACGGCGCGGCGGATCGTGAAGGCGGGGCAGGTCTTCAACCGCATCCACGTCGACGATATCGCGGCCGCGCTCATGGCCTCGATGGCGCGCCCGAGCCCCGGCGCCGTCTACAACCTCGCCGACGACGAGCCGGCGCCGGCTGCGGACGTCGTCGCCCACGCGGCCCGCCTCGCGGGCGTCCCGCCGCCGCCCGAAGTCTCCTTCGCGGAAGCGCGGCTTTCGCCGATGGCGGCGAGCTTCTGGACCGAATGCAAGCGCGTCTCGAACCGCCGCATCAAGGACGAGCTCGGCCTCGCGCTCGCCTATCCGACCTACCGCGAGGGTCTCGCGGCGCTGCGCGCGGCAGGCGAGGGGCCGCCAACGGGCAAAAGTCCACCCGGTCAGGCGGCGTGACGCTCCGCCGTCGGCCCGAAGTGGTCGATGTAGCGCCGGTTGATGGCCGAGACCGGCAGGACCACGAGGACGTCGGTCGTGCCGAACTGGCGGTCGATCACCGCCCCGTCGCCGAAGACCGCGCCGAGGCGGAGGTACCCCTTCACCAGGGGCGGCAGCTCGCGGAGCGCCGCCCTGGGATCGACGGCCTCGCGGCTCAAGGTGTCCATCGCCACGTAGCGCTCGGGCAGCGCCCGCACCCGCCACCGCTCGGGGGCGCGGGCGTAGTGGTGCAGGAAGCTCAGAGGCAGGGCGAGCCTCTCGGGGTCCGTGCCTTCGAGGCTCGCGCAGCCGATCATCACGTCGATGCGGTGGTGGAGCACGTAGGCCCAGATGCCGTGCCACAGGAGCTCGACGGTGCGCTTGTTGCGGTAGGGCGCGAGCACGCAGGAGCGGCCGAGCTCGAGGAAACGCAAGCCCGGGTTGGCGTCGAGGAGCGGCCCGATGTCGTACTCGCCGGCGCTGTAGAAGCCGAAGTGGCGGTCCGCCACCTCCTGCCGCAGCAGGCGGTAGGTGCCGACGACCTGCGGCTTCGGCTTGCGGAACGGCTTGGGTTTCGCGGCGTGGTCGAGGACGAGGAGGTGGTCGCAGATGGCGTCGTACTCGTCGAGGTCGCGCCGCGAGAACAGCGACGCGCCGTTCGGCACCGCCGACATCTCCTCATAGAAGACCTTGAAGCGCAGGCGCTGCGCCCGGCGGATGTCCTTGGGCGTCGTCGCGAGACGCACTTCGAGCGAGCCGAGGCGGCCGAGCACCGGATCGGACGCGCCCCGCGCCTTAGCGAGCGCCGCCCGCGTCTTCAGGCCCGGGATGAACCGGATGACGCCGCCGCCCATCTGGAGCCAGGGCTGGGCCAGCCAAGGCTGGGCCAAGCGATGCCCGGACGCGAAGCGGGGGCCCGTCCGCTTCGGCGCTCCCATCCCCGGCATCGTCATGGAACCCTCGCTCGGCGGTCCGGCCCCATGGCGCAACCGCGCCTGCCGCCGTCGGATACCATGAAACATAAACTCCCGACCGATTTATGACAACGCGGGACCGTTGCGAGCCGCGCCTCACGAGGCCTTGGCGAGGGGCGCTTGCGCGTCCTGCAGCAGGTCTTCGAGCGCGGACAATTCGAACGGCTTGGCGAGGAAGCCGTCGAAGCCCGCCGCCGTATCGGTCTCGTCCGCATGGCGGACGTTCGCCGTGAGGGCCACGATCCGCAACGGGACGGCGGGGCGAAGCGCCGCCTCGATTTTGCGGATGCGGCGCGTGGTCTCGAAGCCATCGAGCCCCGGCATGCGGATGTCCATGAGGACGAGCGCGTAAGGCGCGCGCTCGCCCGAGAGCGCCGATTCGGCCAAGGCCAGCGCCTCCTCCCCGGTCTTCGCCCAGTCCGCGACGGCGCCGAGCTTTTCGAGGGACTTGAGAGCGAGCAGCGCGTTGATCTCGTTGTCCTCGGCAAGCAGCACCCGGACGGCGCTCCGGCCGCCGCGACGGGCGCGGCGGACCGGCTCGGGGCTCAGCGCCGGCGCCGCCTCGGACGGGCAGACGAGCCGGAACAGGGAGCGCGCCCGTACGGGCTTCACGAGGTATCCGTCGAAACCGGCCGCGGCCGGCGAGCCGAACTCGCGCCGGTCGAAGGGCGAGAGCAGGACGAGCTTGCGGGCAATGCCGGCCCGGCGCGCTTCCTCGGCGACGCTGCGCACTGTCTCCTCGCCGAAGGCGCAGTCGACGACGAGGAGGTCGAAGCCGGCGATCGCCATCTTGGCGAGGGCGTCGACAGCGTTGCCGACGAGGGCAACCTCAGCGCCGCTCTGCTTGAGCCGGCGAACCATGAACGGCGCCTCGAAGGGCGACTGCGCCAGGATGAGGGCGCGCAAGCCGGCGAGCGCGGGCGCCTTGGGCGCCGCCGCGGCCTCGGGCAGCGGCAGCGCGACCCGGAAGGTTGCGCCCGCGCCGGGCGTGCTGTCGACGGCGATCCCGCCGCCCATCAGGGCGACAATGCGGCGGGTGATGGCGAGCCCGAGGCCCGTGCCGCCGTGCCGACGCCCGGTCTCGGCGTCGCCCTGCTCGAACTCCTCGAACAGGGCCGGCACCCGCTCCGCCGCGATGCCCGGCCCGGTGTCGCGGACCGCGATGGCGAGCCGGCCGTCGCCCGCGCGCTCGACCGTGACGCCGACGCCGCCGGCCTCCGTGAACTTCACGGCGTTGCCGGCGAGGTTGACGAGGATCTGCCGCAGCCGGTCGGCGTCGCCGACGACCCTGGCCGGCACGTCCGCCGCAACGTAGGCCGCGATCTCGATGCCCTTCCCCTGCGCCTTCGGTGCAAGCAGCTCGACCACGCCCTCGACCACGGCGCGGAGGTCGAAAGGCTCCGCCACGAGGTCGATCCGGCCGGCCTCGATCTTCGAGAAGTCGAGGATCTCGTCGATGAGCGACAGCAGCGCCTGCCCCGAGGTCTTGACCGCCCGGATGTAGGTCGCCTGCTCCGGGGTGGGCTGCGTGTCGAGGAGGAGCCCGGCCATGCCGAGGATGCCGTTGAGCGGCGTGCGGAACTCGTGGCTCACCGTCGCGAGGAAGCGCGACTTCGCCTCGCTCGCGGCCTCGGCCTTGGCCCGCGCCTCTTCCAGGGTGCGCTCGACCGCGACCCGCTCGGTGATGTCGCGGCCGGCGCGCACGAGCTCCGGCGCGCCGTCGGCGCCCGCGACCGCGGTCTCCACCCAGGACAGCCAGCGGATTCCTGAGGGCGTGCGGACCGCTTCGTCGACGGCCCGCGCCCCGTCGGCACCAACCCGCGAGGGGCCGCTCTCGACCACGGTCGGGCGCTCGTCCGAGCCGATCAGGCTCTCGCGCAAGGTGCCCATGAGCTCGGCGAAACGCTCGTTCGCGAAGGTGATGCGCCCGGAGCGGTCGCGCTGCACGATCACGTCGAGCTGCGCCTCGATCAGGCTGCGGTAGCGCTCCTCCGATTCCGCGAGCCGCCACGTCCGGTCCTGCAGCCGCTCGACCTCGGCTTCGAGGGCGACGGCGTGGCCGTGCAGGCGAAGATGATGGCGCACGAGCGCAACCGCCCCGGCCGCCCCCGCGAGGGCAACGAGCACGGCGAGCACCGCCCCGGCCGCAACCGTCAGGCCCGCAAGGTCCATTCCCACGCCTCACCCTCTCGGAACCCCCGCGTGCACGATGGCACGGAGGCGCTGAAGATCGGGTTGGGGAAGAGGGTTTCCGGGCCGTGAAGGGAATCGCTCGGAGTCGAGGCTTTCGGATGCTTCTCGGTTTTGATGAGCGCACAGGGCGCCCACGATGCGCGCCGAATCGGTCCGAGCTTCCGAATTCACAAGGGGCGGGGCCTTCGGACGCCCCGGTTTTGATGAGCGCACAAGGCGCCCATGATAGGCGCCAATGAGGCGCCGGATCGATCCCGGTAGGGCTACGCCGCCACCTGCCGCCGGTCCGTGTGCGCGCGGTAGGACAGCGCTTCGGCGAGATGCAGCCTTCGCACGTGCTCCTCGCCGTCGAGATCGGCGAGCGTGCGGGCGAGCTTGAGGACGCGGTGGAAGCCGCGGGCCGAGAGGCGCATGGCGTCGGCGGCCTCGCGGACGAGGGCAAGGCCGTCGCGGTCGGGCTTCGCGACCTCCTCGATAACCGGCGCCGGGCAGGCGGCGTTGGTGGCGACGCCAGTGATCCCGAGACCGGCGTAGCGCTTCGCCTGGATCCGCCGCGCCGCCGCGACCCTCTTCGCGACCTCGGCCGAGCCCTCCGCCGGCGGCGGCAGCATCATGTCGGCGGCGGCGACCGCCGGCACCTCGACGATGAGGTCGATGCGGTCGAGGAGCGGCCCCGAGAGGCGGGCCTGGTACTGCGCCATGCAGCGCTCGTTCGGCTGCCGGCGACAGGCGAAGCCCGGCTCCGTCGCCTGGCCGCAGCGGCACGGGTTCATGGCGGCGACGAGCTGGAAGCGGGCCGGATAGGTCACCCGGTGGTTCGCCCGCGCGATCATCACCTCGCCGGTCTCGAGCGGCTGGCGCAGGCTGTCGAGGACCTGCGGCTGGAACTCCGGGAACTCGTCCAAAAAGAGCACGCCGTGGTGGGCGAGCGACACTTCGCCGGGGCGCGCGTTCAAGCCCCCGCCGACGAGGGCCGCCATGGAGGCCGAGTGGTGCGGCGCTCGGAACGGCCGCCGGTTCGACAGCGCCCCGTTCGCGAGCTGGCCCGCGACCGACTGCACCATCGAGACTTCCAGGAGCTCGCGCGGGGTCAACGGCGGGAGAATGGACGGAAGGCGCTGCGCCAGCATCGACTTGCCGGCGCCGGGCGGGCCGTTCATCAGGAGGTTGTGGCCGCCGGCGGCCGCGATCTCCAGCGCGCGCTTCGCGCTCTCCTGGCCCTTGATGTCGCGCAGATCCGGCAGGGCGGCGTCGGGGGCCAGGACGGCGGGCTCGGGCCGCGCCATCACCTGGACGCCCTTGAAGTGGTTGGCGAGCTGGATCAGCGAGCGCGGCGCCAAGACCTCAATGTCGCCCGACGCCCAGGCCGCCTCCGGGCCGCAGGCATAAGGGCAGATGAGCCCGTGGCCGCGCCCGTTCGCGCTCATCGCGGCCGGCAGCACCCCCGCGACCGCCGTGATCGAGCCGTCGAGGGCGAGCTCGCCCAGCACCGTGAATCCCTCGAGGGCGTCCGCCGGGACCGCGCCGATCGCCGCCATGACGCCGAGCGCGATCGGCAGGTCGTAGTGCGAGCCCTCCTTCGGCAGGTCGGCCGGGGCGAGGTTGACGGTGATGCGCTTCGCCGGCAGCGCGAGGCCGGAGGCGATGAGGGCCGAGCGCACCCGCTCCCGGCTCTCGGCCACCGCCTTGTCGGGCAGGCCGACGACCATGAAGGCGACGGTGCCGCCCGCGATCTGTACCTGCACGTCCACGGCCCGCGCCTCGATCCCTTCGAAGGCGACCGTCGATACGCGCGTGACCATGGCCGAACCCCCACAACCCGGCCGCAACCTTAGCGTGGCGGTTCCGGACCGATCAAGGAGGCGGTAGACCGCCATAACCTGTGCGCAACCCCCGCGGCCGGCCCGTGAATTGGAACAAAACCGCAGGTCCCTGGTCTATTCTCAAAATATTGCGGAGCGGGCGTTATGTTGAAGAAGTTGCGTGCGCCCACGCGGCGCACCGGGCGCGAGCCCGATCAGGACAGCCGTCCGCCCGGGGCGGCGCTCGTCGACGCCATCGTCGAGGAGGAGGTCCGGCGCCGGACGAGCGAGCTTCAGGCGGCCCTCGACGAGCGGACCCGGCGCCTGCGCGAGCTCGACCACCTCACCCGCAACAACCTCCAGACCCTGTCCTCGATCGTGCTCCTGAAGGCGCGCCGCACCGGGGACGAAGGGGCGCGGCGCGGGCTCCTGAACACGGCCGAGCGCATCAACGCGCTCGCGGCGGCGCACCGCCTCGTCGACCCGGCGAGCCTTTCGGGGCGCTTCGACGTCGCCGCCTTCCTCGAGGACTTCACCGGCGACCTCGCGGCCGCCGCCCCGCCGCAGATCCGGCTCG
>DASVVU010000260.1:0-4322 GCA_036386395.1 Beijerinckiaceae bacterium
AACACCGGCCAGTTCGAGCGCACCCTGATCGTCGCCGACAAGGGTTCCTACGTCTCCTATCTCGAAGGCTGCACCGCGCCGATGCGCGACGAGAACCAGCTCCACGCCGCCGTCGTCGAGCTCGTCGCGCTGGACGATGCCGAGATCAAATATTCGACCGTCCAGAACTGGTATCCCGGCGACTCGGAAGGCAAGGGCGGAATCTACAATTTCGTCACCAAGCGCGGCGCCTGCCGCGGCGCCCGCTCGAAGATCAGCTGGACGCAGGTCGAGACCGGCAGCGCCATCACCTGGAAATATCCCTCCTGCATCCTCCAGGGCGAGGGCAGCGTCGGCGAATTCTATTCCGTCGCCCTCACCAACAACATGCAGCAGGCCGACACCGGCACCAAGATGATCCACATCGGCAAGGGCAGCCGCTCGACCATCGTCTCCAAGGGGATCAGCGCCGGCCGCTCGAACAACACCTATCGCGGCCTCGTCCGGGTCCTCGCCAACGCCGAGGGCGTACGCAACTTCACCCAGTGCGACAGCCTGCTCCTCGGCGACAAATGTGGCGCCCACACCGTCCCCTATATCGAGGTGCGCAACCCCAGCGCCCAGATCGAGCACGAGGCGACCACCTCCAAGATCAGCGACGACCAGCTCTTCTACGCCATGCAGCGCGGCCTCTCCCAGGAGGATGCCGTCGCGCTCATCGTCAACGGCTTCGCCCGCGAGGTTCTGAAGCAGCTTCCGATGGAGTTCGCGGTCGAGGCCCAGAAGCTGCTCGGAATCAGCCTCGAGGGGAGCGTGGGATGATCGTGCTCCTCCTCGTGGCCGCGGCCGCGACGTCGCCGGCCCCCGTCCTCTACGCGGCCCAGGCGCGCTCGATCGCCTATCGCGACTGCGTCGCGGCCCAGGCCCGGCGGCGGCCCGCGACGGTGGCCGAGATCGGCCGCGGCGCCTGCGGCCGGGCCCGCTCGCGGCTGGTCGAGGGCGTGCGCGACCATGTCAGCTTCGGCTGGGCCGCGACCGCCAAGACCGCCGCCCAGTCGCGCCGGCTCAAGGCACAGTTGAAGCTCGAAGCGGAGTCGCAGGTCGCGGCCTTCGACGACAAGCTCCAGGCCTGGCTGGCGGAGACGGGAGCGCGCGCGGAATGAGCTCCCCTTGTCTCGACAAAGGCTGGCGGCCTGAAGCCCCTCCCCTTCAGGGGAGGGGTTTGGGGTGGGGCTTGTCCAATGCCCAGCTCAGGGAGCTTCATCGCCGGGCCGCGGAAATGCGCCGCAACCCCACCGAACCGGAAAAGCGGCTGTGGAGAAATCTCTCCGGTCGCCAGCTCGGAGAATATAAATTCCGCCGCCAGTGGGTGATCGGCCGCTTCATCGCCGACTTCCTTTGCTCCGAGAGGGCGCTGATCGTCGAAGTGGACGGCGACACGCACGACGAGGGGAAGGATCGCGTGCGCGACGACATCCTGGCGAAACGAGGCTTCCGCGTCGTTCGAGTCACCAACGACGACGTGATGACCAACATGGACGGCGTCCTCCAGCACATCCTGATCGCTCTCGGGCAAACGCCGAAGCGCTGGAACAACCCCCACCCCGACCCCTCCCCTGAAGGGGAGGGGCTAGAGACGCCGCATCCCCCGTCCCCTTCAGGGGAGGGGCGGGGGGTGGGGCCTGTGCACTCGCGGAAAGACTCCTGAATGCTCCGAATCGACAACCTCCACGCCACCGTCGCCGGCAAGCCGATCCTCAAGGGCCTGACCCTCGCCGTGAACGCCGGCGAGGTGCATGCCATCATGGGGCCGAACGGCGCCGGCAAGTCGACTCTCGCCTACGTGCTCGGCGGACGGCCGGGCTACGAGGTGACCGAAGGCTCGGTCACCCTCGACGGCCGTGACCTGCTCGCCCTGGCGCCCGACGAGCGCGCCGCCGCCGGCCTCTTCCTCGGCTTCCAATATCCGGTGGAGATCCCCGGCGTCTCCAACGTCCAGTTCCTCCGCACCGCCCTCAACGCCCAGCGCCGGGCGCGCGGCGAGGCGGAGATGTCGGCCGGCGACTTCCTCCGGCTGGCGCGCGGCCAGGGCGATGCGCTGGGGGTGTCGATGGACATGCTCAAGCGCAACGTCAACGTCGGCTTCTCCGGCGGCGAGAAGAAGCGCAACGAGATGGTCCAGATGGGCGTCGTCGACCCCCGCCTGGCGGTGCTGGACGAGACCGACTCGGGCCTCGACATCGACGCCCTGAGGGTCGTCGCCGACGGCATCAACCGGATCATGCGCAAGCCCGACAAGGCGGTGCTCCTCATCACCCATTATCAGCGCCTGCTCGACCTCGTCGTGCCGGACTTCGTCCACGTGCTGGCGGAAGGGCGGATCGTCCGCTCCGGCGGGCCCGAGCTTGCCCACCAGCTCGAGCGAGAGGGCTATGGGGAGATGGCGGCGTGAGCCCTTCCGTCGATCCTGAGTTCGCGCTATGTTCTCGCCCTCTGGCGATTTGTCCGCCCTCGGCCTCCCAACCCCTCCGCGCGCGTCCAATACCGGTCTTTGCCCCGCTTGGACAACGGCTCTCGGCAACCCTCAACTTCCTCAACTTATTTGCCCGGGGGGCGCTCTGATGCTCCTCGATCTGCCCTCGAATCGCGACGAAGCCTGGCGCTGGAGCGACCTTTCGGCGCTTCCGGCCATCGCCGACCGACCGGCCTCGGGGACGGTGCCCGGGGCGCTGCCCTGGATCGAGTGCGAGCATGAGGGCGCCCGGCTGCTGTTCGTGGACGGGGTCCTCGCGGCGGGGCAAAGCCGCCTCGGGCCCGTCGAGATCGCCCCCGTCGACTGGTACGGGGAGGACCACGCGCTCGCCCGGCTCGTCGGACCCGAAGGCTGGGTGCTGAGGCTCGGCCGCGACCGCTCGGCGCCGGGCCTCGTCCAGATCGTCCACGTCTCGACCGGCGCCGCCGACCATCTGCCGGCGAGGATCGCGCTCGACGAGGACGCCCAGGCCTCGATCGTCGAGACGTTCGTCGGCGACGGCTGGATCAACCGGCTCGCCAGCATCACCTTGGGCCGGAGCGCCCGCCTGATGCTTGCCCGACGGATCATCGGCGGCGGCGGCTTCGTGAGCCTGGCCGACCGTGCCGTCGTCGGCGAGGGGGCGAGCCTGATCGTCACCACGCTCGCCGCTGGCGGCGCCGACACGAGGCTCGACGGCGCCGTCCTGCTCGCCGGCGAAGGCGCCTATGCCGAGGCGGGCGGAGCGCTTCTCGCCCGCGGCCGCCAGCGTCATGACGCCAATCTCGTCCTCCGCCACGCCGCGCCCGGCGGGACCAGCCGCCAGGTCTGGCGCTCGGTCGCCGACGACCGCTCGACCTGCTCGGTCGCCGCTCGGGTCGAGGTCGCTCGAGGCGCCCAGAAGACCGACGGCGAGCAGTCGCTGAAGGGCATCATGCTCAGCCGCGCCGCCACGATCAACGCCAAGCCCGAGCTCGAGATCTTCGCCGACGACGTCAAATGCGCCCACGGCGCGACGGTCGGCGAGCTCGACCGCGACGCCCTCTTCTATCTCGCCAGCCGGGGCGTTCCCGAGGCCGAGGCGAAAAGCCTGCTCACCCGCGCCTTCGTCGCCGATTCGATCGCCCGCGCCGGCGAGGAGAAGGTCCGCGAGGCGATGCACGCGGATGTCGAGGCCTGGTTCGGACGCACGACCCCTCTCCCTCTAGGGGAGAGGGAGGGGCCCGCCGCCGAAGGCGGTGGGAGGGTGAGGGCAAAATGGATTCGGGCCCGCACTGCCCTCACCCCCCCATTGCGTGCGCAATGGGTCCCCCCCTCTCCCCTGAAGGGAGAGGGATGCGAGCTTGGCGAACAGGGTGGGCAGACCGGCCTCCGCGAGGCGGTCGATCGGCCACCACGTCCCTTCCTGCCGACAATCGGCCTCAGCACAGAGCAGCCGCATGCTGAGGGCGAAATGGGTGAAGACATGGTCGACGCTTCCCGCCTCGCGCCATTCGGCCTCGGCCGGCGGACCCTCGGTCGGGAGGGCAAGCATGCCGCCGAGCAGCCCCTTGGCCGGGCGGCGCACGAGGAAAACGTGGCGGTCGTGCTCGAGCCAATAGGCGACCCCCTCGCGCCGGGGCCTCGCCGCCTTCGCCGCCTTGACCGGGAAGCGCTCGGGGGCGCCGGTCGCCCGAGCGGCGCAGCGAGAAGCGAGGGGGCATCGCCCGCAATCGGGCGAGCGCGGAGTGCAGACCGTCGCCCCGAGATCCATCATCGCCTGGGCGAAGTCGCCCGCCTGCGCCTCAGGAGTGATCGAGCCGGCGAGGCGGTAGATCTCCCCGCGCGCCGC
>DASVVU010000261.1:0-3534 GCA_036386395.1 Beijerinckiaceae bacterium
GCCGACATCGGCGCCATCGGCTGGCTCGTCGACGGCGCCGCGATCATGAACCAGATCCCGCTCTGCCGCTGCTCGTACGGCCCCTACGCCCGCGCCATGATCCGCATCTGCAAGGAGGAGAGCTTCCACCAGCGCCAGGGCTACGAGATCATGCTGACCCTCTCGCGCGGCACGCCCGAGCAGAAGGCGATGGCGCAGGACGCCCTGAACCGCTGGTGGTGGCCGTCGCTCATGATGTTCGGCCCCTCCGACAGGGAGAGCCAGCACTCCGACAAATCCATGCGCTGGAAGATCAAGCGCTTCTCCAACGACGATCTGCGCCAGAAATTCGTCGACGCGACGGTGCCGCAGGGGCTGCACCTCGGCCTCGTCTTCCCCGACCCGGAGCTGAAGTTCGACGAGGCCTCCGGCCACTGGCGCTTCGGGGAGATCGACTGGACGGAGCTGCGCCAGGTCATCGCCGGCAACGGCCCCTGCAACCACGAGCGCATGAAGGCCCGCCGCAAGGCGCACGCCGACGGCGCCTGGGTCCGCGAGGCGGCGCTCGCCTATGCGGAGAAGCGGAAGCGGCGGGTGGAGGCGGCGCAACGCGAGGCGGCGTAAACCGACGGCGTCATCCTCGGCCGGAGCGCGAAGCGCGCAGAGCCGAGGACCTCCCAACGGTTGGCGCTCCATCGTCACGAGGTCCTCGGGTCGATGCTCCGCATCGCCCGAGGATGACGCCGCTAGGGAGAGGAGAAAGAGAGAAGAATGCCCGAGCCCAACATCCCCCTCTGGGAGGTCTTCATCCGCTCCCGCAACGGCCTCGCCCATAAGCACGTGGGCTCCCTCCACGCGGCCGACCCCGAGATGGCGCTCCAGGCCGCCCGCGACGTCTACACGCGCCGCGGCGAAGGCCTCTCGATCTGGGTCGTGCCCTCCGCCGCCATCGTCGCTTCCGACCCCGCCGACAAGGAAGCGCTCTTTGAGCCGACGGCCTCGAAGGTCTACCGCCACCCCACCTTCTACGAGGTGCCGGACGAGGTGGGGCACATGTGATGACCACCATTGCGGTTGCCGACGCACCTGTCGTGCAGTACGCGCTGCGCCTTGCCGACAACGCCCTCGTGCTTGGGCACCGCCTGTCCGAATGGTGCGGGCACGGGCCGATGCTGGAGGAGGACATCGCGCTCGCCAATATTGCCCTCGACCTCATCGGCCAGGCGCGGGCGCTGTACGCCTACGCGGGCGCGGCCGAGGGCGAGGGGCGGGACGAGGACCAACTCGCGTACCTGCGCGACGCAGGAGGGTACCGCAACGTGCTCCTCGTCGAGCAGCCGAACGGCGATTTCGCCGTCACCATCGCGCGCCAGTTCCTCTACGCCGCTTATCAGGCCCCGTTCTGGCGCGCGCTCTCGGGCTCCCGCGACGGCACGCTCGCCGCCATCGCCGCCAAGGCCGAGAAGGAGGCCGCCTATCATCTGCGCCACGCCGCCGAATGGCTGATCCGCCTCGGCGACGGCACGGCCGAGAGCCATGAGCGGACGCAAGCCGCCCTCGACGACCTCTGGATGTACACCGGCGAGCTGTTCGAGGCCGACGCCATCGAGCGCGGCCTCGCCGAGCGCGGCGTCGCCGTCGACCCGGCGGCGGTCCGGCCCGAATGGGACGAGACCGTCGACCGGGTGCTGGCCGAGGCGACGCTCGCGCGCCCGCCCGACGGCTGGATGCAGACGGGCGGCCGCACCGGCCGCCACTCCGAGCACCTCGGCTACATCCTGGCCGAGCTGCAGTTCCTGCAGCGGGCGTACCCGGGGGCGAAGTGGTGAGCGAGGCCATCGCCCAGGATGATGATGTGCGGGAGAGGGCCTGGGCCGCCGCCGCGGCCGTGCTCGATCCCGAGGTGCCGGTGCTGACCATCGCGGACCTCGGCGTGCTGCGCGGGGTGGAGGTCGCGGCAGACGGCGCCGTCGAGGTCGCGATCACGCCGACCTACTCGGGCTGTCCGGCCATGGACATGATCGCGCTGGAGGTGGAGCTGGCGCTCGAAAAAGCCGGCATCCCCGGGCGGGTCAGGACGGTGCTGTCGCCGGCCTGGACCACCGACTGGATGACCGAAGAGGGCCGCCGCAAGCTCGAGGACTACGGCATCGCGCCGCCGGCCCCGAAGGCCTCGCGACGCGCTCTCTTCGGGATCGAGGCGGTCGCCTGCCCTCGCTGCGGCTCCGCCGACACCGAAGAGCTCGCCGCGTTCGGCTCGACCGCCTGCAAGGCGCTGTGGCGCTGCCGCGCCTGCCGCGAGCCGTTCGACGAGTTCAAGTGCCTGTGATGGTGCCCACCTCTCGGTTCATCGTCATGGCCGGGCTTGGCCCGGCCATCCACGACTTCTCCCGCCGCAGCGCAAAAGGCGTGGATGCCCGGCCCAAGGCCGGGCATGACGGTGGAAAATGACCCCTCGCTTCCACCCGCTCGCGATCGAAGAAATCCGCCCCGAGACGCCGGAGGCGGTGTCGCTCGCCTTCGCGGTGCCGGAGGCGCTGCGGGAGGCGTACCGCTTCACGCCGGGGCAGTACCTCACTCTCAAGACCGAGCACCAGGGGGAAGAAATCCGCCGCTCCTACTCGATCTGCTCCGGCCTCGGCGACGGCGAGCTGCGCGTCGCCGTGAAGCGCATTCCGGGCGGGCGCTTCTCCGGGCTCCTCGGGGAGGCGATCCGGCCGGGCCACGTCCTCGACGTGATGACCCCCATGGGCCGCTTCGGCGTCGAGCCCGATCCCACCGCCGCGCGCACCTGCGTCGGCCTCGCCTGCGGCTCCGGCATCACGCCGATACTTTCCATCCTCAAGTCGACGCTGGCGCGCGAGCCCGCAAGCCGCTTCTTCCTGTTCTACGGCAGCCGCACCACCGGCAGCATCATCTTCCGCGAGGTGCTGGAGGACCTGAAGGACCGGTATCTCCGACGCCTCTCCGTTTTCCACGTCCTGTCCCGAGAGGCACAGGACGTGCCGATCCTCAACGGCCGCCTTGACGCCGAGAAGATCGCGCTCCTGCTGCGCACCGTCGTGCCGGCGGAGCGCATCGACCACGTCTTCGTCTGCGGCCCCGGCACGATGCTCGATGACGCCGAGGCGGCGCTGAAGGCGCTTGGAGTTCCCGACGAGAGGATGCACTTCGAGCGCTTCACCCCGGGCGAGGGCGGGGCCGGCCGCCCGGTGCCGCGCTCCGCCGTCGCGCCGGACGCCGCGCCCAAGGCCATGGCCGAGATCATCTTGGACGGCGTGCGCCACGCCTTCCCGGTCGCCGAAGGCGAGGCGATCGTCGACGCGGCGCTCCGGGCCGGCCTCGACCTGCCCTACTCCTGCAAGGGCGGCATGTGCTGCACCTGCCGGGCGAAGGTCGTCGAGGGCGAAGTCGAGATGATCCAGAACTACTCTTTGGAGCCCTGGGAGATCGCCGCCGGCTACGCGCTCACCTGCCAGTCCCTGCCGAAGACCGCGCGGGTGGTGGTGGATTACGACCATTTTTAAGAACGATGCGGAACCCCTCTCCCGGACG
>DASVVU010000262.1:0-16694 GCA_036386395.1 Beijerinckiaceae bacterium
CGGCTCAGCTCCGGCGAGCGCATGCTGAGGAGCGCGAAGCCGCGGTCGTGGCTCGAATAGATCAGCTCCTCGGAGGCCGGCGGCGCCTTGGCGAGAATCCCGAGCCAGCCGAAGGGATAGACCCGCTCGAAGAAGCTCAGCACGCCTTCGGGGATCGCTGGCCGGCAGATGCCGTGGAAGCCGTCGCAGCCGGCAACGACGGCGCACCGCAGCTCCCGCGCCTTGCCGTCGTGGCGGTAGCGGATCACGGGCGCGTCCGTGTCGAGGCCGTCGAGGCTCTCGGCCTTGGCCTCAAAGAAAATCGGGCCGTCGACGGCAAGGCGCGCGGCGATGAGATCCTTCACCACCTCGTGCTGGCCGTAAACCGTGACGCCGCGCCCGTCGGCAAGGTCGGCGAAGTCGATGCGGTGGTCGGCCCCCTTGAACCGCAGCTCGATGCCGTGGTGGACGAGCCCCTCGCGCTGCATGCGCCCGCCGACGCCGGTGTCGATGAGGAGGTTGCGGGCCCAGTGCTCGATGACGCCGGCCCGGATGCGCTCCTCCACATACTGCCGCGTGCGGGCCTCAAGGATGACGCTCTCGATGCCCTCGAGATGCAGCAGATGCGCCAGCATCAGCCCGGCAGGGCCCCCTCCGACGATTCCGACTTGGGTGCGCATGGGAGCTGGCCTTGATAAGGAGGGCTATGGGCCTTCTGCTGAGCGAAGCACCACAACTATCCTCATGCTGAGGTGCGAGCGGAGCGAGCCTCGAAGCACGCACCGGCGGTCGACACTGCATCGGCAGGGTGCGTCCTTCGAGGCTCGCCTGCGGCTCGCACCTCAGGATGAGGGACTTGGGAGTGTGGCCCAGATAACAATCACGCCTCGAAGAACACGGTCTCGTTCTCGCCCTGGAGGCGGATGTCGAAGACGTAGGCGCCCTCCCCCGTGCGCTTGGCGATGAGCGTTCCGCGGCGCTCGGGGGGCACGAGGGCGAGGATCGAGTCCGCGGCGTTTCCCGCCTCGTCCTCGAAGTAGATACGGGTGAAGAGGCGGCGCAGAATGCCGCGGGCGAAGACGCCAACGTCGATGTGCGGGGCCTGCACGGCGCCGTTGGGGCCCGGCGCCGGCCCCGGTTTCACGGTGCGGAAGGAGAAGCGCCCCTCGGCGTCGCATTCGCAGCGGCCGAAACCCTTGAAGCGGGCGTTGGAGAGGGCGGGATCGGCGCCGGGGTAGCGCCCCTGCCCGTCCGCCTGCCACAGCTCGAGCATCGCATCGGTGACGAGCTCGCCGTCGCCGTCGACGACCCGGCCCTCGATCGTGATGCGCGCGCCCGCCGCATCGTCGGTGACGAGGTCGTTCGTGGCGAGGTCCGAGATCGCGTAGCGGCCGGCGGGGGTCAGCGCGTAGGCGAAATAGGGTCCGGCCGTCTGCGACGGGGTGATGCCCTCGGGGGGCGCCGGCTTTCCGCCCGCCGCGTCAGTCATGGTGCGGGTCTTCCATGGGCGTGGCGTTCCGCCCGCGCAGCACGATGTCGAAGCGGTAGCCCAGCGCCCACTCGGGCTCGGTCGTCTCGATGTCGAAGGACGACATCATGCGGTAGCGCGCGCGCTCGTCGGGAATCGAGTTCCACATGGGGTCGTAGGCGAGGAGCGGGTCGCCGGGGAAGTACATCTGCGTCACGAGCCGGGTCAGAAACGTCGGCCCGAAGAGCGAGAAGTGGATGTGGGCCGGGCGCCAGGCGTTGGGGTGGTTCTTCCACGGGTAGGCGCCGGGCTTGATGGTGACGAAGCGGTAGCGCCCCTCGGCGTCCGTCGGGACGCGGCCCGCGCCGGAGAAGTTGGGGTCCAGCGGCGCCGGATGCTGGTCGAGCTCGTGGATGTAGCGCCCGGCGGCGTTCGCCTGCCAGACCTCGACGAGGGTGTCGGGCACCGGCCGCCCGTCCTCGTCCATGACGCGGCCCGAGACGATGATGCGCTCGCCCAAGGGCTCGCCGTCGTGCTGGCGGGTGAGGTCGGTGTCGTGCTCGCGCACGCTCTCGTGGCCGTAGACTGGGCCCGTAAGTTCAGAGAGGGTGTGAGGCAACAGCACGAGGGGCTTCGACGGCGCGCGCTTCACCGTCGAGCGGTAACCCGGGTAGAGATAGGGCGGGTGGGCCGAAAGGCTCTCGGTCGGATAGGCGGTCATGGTCGGCTCCTGAGCGGCCCCTCCCCTTTTCGTCGAGGCCGGCAGCCGGGTCAACGCCTGCGCAAGAGGAGGAAGGAATGGCGCTGAAGCACGTCGTCGGCCTCGACCACGTCGTGATCCTGGTCCGCGATCTCGACGCCGCGGCGGAGAACTGGCGCCGCCTCGGGTTCACCCTCGCTCCGCGCGGCGTCCACAGCGCCCACATGGGCACCGGCAACCACACGATGATGCTCGGGCCCGACTACATCGAGCTCATCGGAGTGCTCTCCGAGACGCCCTACAACGCCCCGAGCCGCGCGCTCCTCGATCGCCGGGGCGACGGCATCGAGCGCGCCGCCATGACCGCGACGGATGCGGCCGCCGGCTTCGAGGAGATCCGCGAGCGCGGGCTTGCCGGCATTGGGCCGATCGACTTCAGCCGGCCCGTGACCCTGCCGGACGGCACCAGGACCGAGGCGCGCTTCAAGGTCTTCCACTGGCCCCTCGACGAGGCGCCGGCGGGCCTGCGGATCTTCGCCTGCCAGCACCTGACCCGCGACGCGGTGTGGATTCCGGAGCTGCAGCGGCACGCCAACGGCGCCAAAAGGATCGAGCGGGTCGAGATCGTCTCCGAGGACCCGCAGGCCGACGCCGCCCACATGGCGCGCCTTCTCGACGAGCCGGCCCGAAGCGACTCCGACGGCGCGGTCCGAATCCACCCCGGCGGCGGTCAAGCCGCCTTCGTGTTCCTGACCCGCGATGCGATCGAAGGCCGCTACCCGGGCGTCCCCCTCGAAGGACTGCCCTCCGGCGCCACCTCCCTGGTGCTCGCGACGGACGACCTCGACGCGACGGTACGGGCGCTGGGCCCCGCGGCCGTGCGCAGCGGCGAGCGGGTCTGCGTCCCGCCGGCCGCCGCCAACGGCGTGCTCCTCGCGTTCGAGAAGGGTTAGCCCCTGTCATTCCGGGGCGCGCGAAGCGCGAGCCCGGAACCCATAAACACCGACGTTTGCGATGATGCTGAAGCGGTTGTGCCCGTCCGGCACCATGGTGGTTATGGGTTCCGGGCTCCTCGCTCCGCTCGGCCCCGGAATGACAGCTACTTCGGGTCGCTGGCGAAGTACGGCGCCGGCATCGGCGCGAAGAGCGTGGGAGAAATCGAGGCGGTCTCGCGCACGTCCGCGACGACCGGCGCCTCGGCCTCGGCCGGCATGACCTTCTTGCCGGGAAGCGAGGCCAGCATCCCCTTGCGCTTGGCATCGTAGTAGTAGCCGCGGGCGAAGAAGGCGACGGCGCGGGCGGGGTCGCCGTTCGCCACCTTGTAGGCGCCGGCGAGGTAGCGCACGCCGTAGGTCAGGTTGGTGTCGGCGGAGAGGAGCCCCTCGGGCGTCCCGGAATACCCTAGCGCCCGGGCGGTGCCGTGCTTGATCTGCATCAGGCCGAAGGTCCCGCCGCGCCCGACCGCGCGCGGGTTATAGCGGCTCTCGCGCCTGATGACCCGGTGCACGAGGTCCTCCGGGATGCCGTTCGCCTTTGCGTGCTGCGCGATCAGGCCGTCGAGGGCGTTGCCCGTCCCGGCCTCCCGGGCCTCCGTCTTGCGGCTCTTCTTCTTGCGAGCGTCCGTCTTGCGAACCTCCTTCGTGGCCTCCTCCGTGCCGGCCGCCAGGGAAGCCGGCGCAGGAGCGGACGGCGCCAGGGCCGGAGCCGGGACGGCCTCTTGCCCGGCCGGCTTCTGCGCCTCGACGGCAAAAGCCGGCCCGCACAGGAGCGCGGCGGCGAGCGCCCCGGAGGCGATTTTTCGGAGGATCATTCGGCTTAATCCCTTTGTAGCTTTGCCCGCGTGGTCGCGGCGAAATGGGGCCGCTTCGGGGCACGCCTGCGCCGCCAAGCGCGAAGAGGCTCGACCGTGGCATCGCGGCCACGGTCACCGCTGTCATTCCGGGGCGACGCGAAGCGTCGAGCCCGGAACCCATAAACACGAACGTTTCCTGATGAGGCCGAATCGATCGCGCACGTCCGGCACCGCCGGTGTTTATGGGTTCCGGGCTCTCCGCTTCGCGGGGCCCCGGAATGACAGACTAGGGGCACAGCTCCTCGATGAGCGCGACCCACGCCTCCCGGCACTTGGCGCGGTTGAAGTCGGCGATCACGGTCTCTCGCGCGGCCTTGCGCAGCGGGACGAACGCCTCGGGGCTGCGACAAGCCGCGATCAACGCCTCGGACAGCGCCTCGCGGTCGAAGAAGTCGAGGAGGAGACCGTTCTCGCCAGGCCGGATCGCATCCCGCAGGGGTGGCGTGTCGGAGGCGACGATCAGGCATTCGCTCGCCATAGCTTCGAGGAGAGACCAGGAGAGCACGAAGGGATAGGTGTAATAGACGTGCGCCCGCGCGATCGAGAGCGCGGCGAGCATGCGGTCGTGCGGGAGATGCCCGGTGAAATGGACGCGGCTCATGTCGATCCGATCCTTCACCTCGTCCAAGAAATGCTGGCGCCACGTGGTGCCCTTCGGCGCCGCGAGGCCGTAGCCGGCCTCCGCGTCCGAGCCGATCAGGACCACGTGAGCGTCGGGCACCTCCGACAGGAGGCGCGGCAGGGCGCGCATGAACACGTGGTAGCCGCGCAGGGGCTCGAAGCGGCGGTTGATGAAGGTGACGACCGGCGTCGCGCGGTCGAGCGTGCGCCGGCCGACCTTGAGGCGGGCGTCCGGATCCGGGCGCACGCGCTCCGCGTCGACGCCCTCATGGACGATCGCGGCCCGCTCCCGGAACGCCGCCGGCAGCATGCCGGCCTGGAACCGGGTCGGCGTCACGATCCGGTCCGCCTCCGCGTAGGCCATCGCCATGGTGGCGTTCTTGGCGTGGATGCGGAACTTCTCCTCGACGGACGGCGTGCCGAACTCGGGGTCGAAGCCGACGTCCCCTCCCTCGGCGCGGTAGTAGAACTCGGCGTAGACGACATGCCGGGCCTTCGGGAAGACCTCGCGCAGGAAGACGGTCTCGCCCCAGCCCGGATGGCCGACGATCGCGTCGGGCTCGAAGCCCTTCTCCTTGAGGGCGAGCGCCACGCGGGCCGCAGCGGTCCCACGGATGATGTCGGCCTCGGCCCGGACCGCCAGCCCGAAGATTCCCGCGGTCGAGCCGCGGCTCGTGCTCCACCGCGACAGCGGGACGCCCGCGATCTCGCGCCCGGTCGAAGACGCGATCGCCCGGCAGCGATGCCCCCGCGCCGCCAGCGCCTGCGCGATGAAGCCGAACTGCGCCGGGAAGTTGTTATGGACGAAGAGGATGTTGGCCATTGTCCGGCGGGACGCCGTCTCGCCGGAGAGACCTTACCGCCCCCTGAACGAGCGGTTGAGCTGGTCGGTGAACGGCTTCATCACGTAGGACAGCACGGTGCGCTCGCCGGTGCGGATGAAGGTCTCGACCGGCATGCCGGGCACGAGGCGCAGGCCCTCGAGGCGCGCGAGCTCCTTCTCGGAGATCGCGATCCGCACGACGTAATAGGCCGCGCCGGTGCGCTGGTCGGTCGTGAGGTCGGCCGAGACGCGGGCGACGGCGCCTTCGAGCTCCGGGGTCGTGCGCTGGTTGAAGGCCGAGAAGCGCAGGCCCGCGCTCTGCCCGACCCGCACCTGGTCGATGTCCTGCGGCGCGAGCTTCGCCTCGACGGTGAGCGCGTCGGCCTCGGGCACGATCAGCATGACGGCCTCACCCGGCGTGATGACGCCGCCGACCGTATGCACGGTCGACTGGTGCACCATCCCGTCCTGCGGCGCGCGGATGTCGATGCGCTTGAGCTGGTCCTCGGCCGCGACCTTGCGCTCGACGAGCTCGGCGATCTTGCCCTGGACCTCGCGCAGCTCCTTCGCGACCTCGCTGCGCAGGTCCTGGTCGATCTGGAGGATCTGCAGCTCGGTCTCGGAGATCTTGCCCTTGGCCTGGGCGGTCGAGGCGACGAGGGCGCCGCGCTCGCCCTCGATGCGGGCGGCGTCGCGCTCGAGGGCGGTCACGCGCTGGATCTGGACGAGGTTCTTGCGCCACAGGTCCCGCACGCCCTCGAGCTCCTGGGCGATCAGCTCGCTCTCGCGCTTCTTCGCGGCGACCTGGCCGGTCAGGCCCTGGATCTCCTCCTTGAGCTGGGCGATGCGCTCCCGAAGCTGCGCCTTCTGGCCGGCGCGTGCGCTCTTGCGGAACTCGAACAGGTTCTTCTCGCCCACCATGGCGCGCGAAAGCTCGGGGTCGGCGGCGCGGGCGACGAGGTCCGCCGGGAACACGATCTTGTCGACATTGTCGCGCTCGGCCTCGAGCCGGGCGAGGCGGGACTGGAGCTCGTTCAGACTCTTCACCACGATGGCGAGGTTCGCCTGCGTGATGGTCTCGTCGAGCCTGACCACGATGTCGCCGGCCTTGACCTTGTCGCCGTCGCGGACCCGCACCTCGCCGACGACGCCGCCGGTCGGGTGCTGGACCTTCTTGACGTTCGACTCGACCACGAGGTTGCCCGGTGCGATCACGGCGCCCGACAGCTCGGTCGTGGCGGCGAGCCCGCCGACGCCGCCGGCGAGCAGCGCCACGATGGCGAGCCCGGCGAGGAGATGGCGGCGGATCGCGGCTTGCGCGGTCGGCTTCTTCTCGGCCGGGGCGCGGCTTCCGATCTCGCTCACGACTTGGCTCATGATTTGGCCCCTTGGGCTTCGACCACCTTGAGGACGGCCCCGCCGGCACCGCCAGCGCCAGCGCCAGCGGCAGCGGCCGGCGCGGCCTCGGCACCCGGACGGCGCAGCACCTTCGATAGGATCTCGTCCTTCGGGCCGAAGGCCTGCGCCTTGCCGTCGGCCATCATCAGGACGAGGTCGACGCCGGCGAGCGCGCTCGGGCGGTGTGCAATCACGACGACGATGCTGCCGCGGGCGCGGGCGCCGAGGATCGCCTGCGTCAGGGCCTGCTCGCCCTCGGCGTCGAGGTTCGAGTTCGGCTCGTCGAGCACGACCAGGAACGGGTCGCGGTAGAGCGCGCGGGCGAGCGCGATGCGCTGCCGCTGCCCGGCCGAGAGGGACGTTCCGCCCTCCCCGATCTGAGTGTCGTAGCCGTCGGGCAGGCGCAGGATGAGGTCGTGCACGTTCGCGGCCTTGGCGGCCGAAAGGACGGCCTCGGCGTCGGGCTCGGGCTCGAAGCGCGCGATGTTGTCGGCGACGGTGCCGGCGAACAGCTCGACGTCCTGGGGCAGGTAGCCGACGTGCCGGCCGAGGGCCTCGGGGTCCCACTGCTCGAGCGCCGCCCCGTCGAGGCGCACCTTGCCGCGGATCGGGGTCCAGACCCCGACGAGGAGGCGCGCGAGCGACGACTTGCCGGAGGCGGAGGGACCGATGATGCCGAGGCCGTTGCCGGCCTTGAGCGAGAAGGTCATGTCCTGCACGACGAAGCGCTGGCCGCCGGGGGGCGTCGCGCTCGCGCCCTCGACCGTGAAGGTCGCGCTCGGGCGCGGCAGGGGCATCGGCGTCTCGCGGGCCGGTAGCGCCGCGAACAGCTCGGTCAGGCGCTTCCAGCTCTGGCGCGCCCCGACGAAGCCGCGCCAGTTGGCGATGGCAAGCTCGACCGGGGCAAGCGCCCGCGAGGTCAGGATCGAGCTCGCGATGATGATGCCGGCGGTCGCCTGCTGCTCGATCACGAGGTAGGCGCCGACGCCGAGCACGCCGGACTGCAGCGCCATGCGCAGCACCTTGGAGAGGGCGCCCATGCCCCCGGCCACGTCCGAGGCGCGCTGCTGCGAGGCCATGTACTTGCCGTTCGCCTCGCGCCAGCGCTCGGAGACGCGCCCGCCCATGCCCATGGCCTGCAGCACCTCGGCGTTGCGCCGGCTCGCCTCGGCAAGCGCGTTGCGGGCGGTGCCGGCCATGGCCGTCGCCCTGGTCGGCTCGCGGGTGCGGAACTCGGTGAGGAGCGTGATCCCGACGAGCAGGATCGCGCCGATGAGCGCCGTGATGCCGATCCAGAAATGGAACAGGAAGCAGATGCCGAGGTAGAGCGGCATCCAGGGCAGGTCGAACAGCGCCGTCGGGCCGAGGCTCGACAGGAAGGCGCGCACCTGGTCGAGGTCGCGCACCGGCTGCAGGCCGTCGCCCGCGGTCTTCGTCTTGAGCGGCAGGCGGACCAGAAGGTCGAACACGCGCCGGTTCAGGCTCTCGTCGAGGGAGGCGCCGATGCGCACGAGGATGCGCCCGCGCAGCACGTCGAGGGCGCCCTGGAAGGCGAAGAGCGTGAAGGCGATGATCGCGAGGCCGACGAGGGTTGGAATGCTGCGGCTCGGCAGCACGCGGTCGTACACCTCGAGCATGAAGAACGAGCCCGTCAGGTAGAGCACGTTGATCATGCCGCTCATCAGCGCGATGCCGAAGAAGGCATGGCGGCAGCTCGCCAGGATGCCCCTCAGCTCGGCCTGCGCCCGCGCCCGCGGATCGGAATATCCCAAACTGCTCACGACAAGCCCCCGAGGCGGAATTCCCCGCCCTCAACTACGGGCGTACATCATAGCCGAATGTGACCAAGTTGTGTACGCGGCGGGAAGAAGCACGATGGGGTTGTAATTCAATGCTGATTCCGGTTCTGTGAGCGGGATCACAGTTGCGCGCGAAAAGCTTGGCTGAGCATACGATCGATAGAACTTGGCGGAGACGGAGGGATTCGACCCCCCGATACGGGTAAGCCTATCTAACGGTTAGCAAAACGCCGCCTTCAGCCTTCCCACCAAGCTTGTCCTCGACAAGGTGGCCGGCGCATGACAGCGCCGCGACTCTGCAACGGCTATTATCGACAGCCCCGGGGCCTTGGCCTCAGTCGTCGTCGTAATAGGAGCGTTCACGCCAGCGCTGGCGTTCCGAGCGACGATAGGCGCGCTCTCGATCCCAGTCTCTGCGGTACCGCGGCCGCGCCTGCGGTTCGTATGGATCGATCCGATGGCCGTATCGGGCGGCATACTCGCCGGCGGTCATCCCCGGCGGCGGCGGCCAGGGAGCCCAGCCCTGCGCCTCGGCGCGCGGGACAGAGACGACAAAGATTCCGGCGATCAGCGCCGCCGCGGCTGAACCAAGCTTCCGCATCGCTCACCTCCGAACGCTCAACGGGGAGCCGGGTCCGCCTGTTCCAAGCCGGGCTGGCCCGTCGCAGCGCCGCATCCGCTCAGCCGCGGCCGTAGCGGCCCGCGAGGCGGCCCGTGACGGAGCGGGCGATGGCCGGCGCGATGCCCACGTAGTCTTCCGGCGCCATGGCCTTGAGCGCCTTGCGCTCCGCCTCCGGGATCGGGAGGCCGTCGATGAAGCGGCTCACGTCCTCCCCCGTCACCTTGCGGTTCTGGGTCAGGTCCTTGAGCTGCTCATAGGCATCCTCCGCCTCGTATTTGCGCAGGACCGTCTGGATGGCTTCGGCGAGGACACTCCACTCGTCCGCGAGGTCGGCGGCGATGGCGGCGCGGTCGACGTCGACCTTGCGCAGGCCGGCGCGGGCCGCGCGCAGGGCCAGGACCGAGTAGCCGATCCCCATGCCGGCGTTGCGCAGGGCCGAGGAATCGCTCAGGTCCCGCTGCAGCCGCGAGATCATGAGCTTGCCGGCGAGGTGATCGAGGACGCCGTTCGACACGCCGGCGTTCGCCTCGGAGTTCTCGAAGTCGATCGGGTTCACCTTGTGCGGCATGGTCGAGGAGCCGACCTCGCCCTCGTAGACCTTCTGCCTGAAGTACTTGAGGGAGACGTAGGTCCACATGTCCCGGTCGAGGTTGATCAGGATGGTGTTGAACCGGACGAGGGCATGGAACAGCTCCGCGACGTAGTCGTGCGATTCGATCTGGGTCGTGACCGGGTTCTGGGTCAGGCCGAAGCCTTCGAGGAAGCGTCTCGTGAAGGCGACCCAGTCGATGCCGGGATAGGCGGCCACGTGGGCGTTGTAGTTGCCGACCGCGCCGCTGAACTTCGCGAGGTACTCGACCCGGCCGATCTGCTCCAGCTGGCGGGCGAGCCTGTGCGCGAAGACGCCGATCTCCTTGCCGAGCGTCGTCGGCGAGGCCGGCTGGCCGTGGGTCCGCGCCATCATGGCGATCGCCGCGCCCTCGTCGACGATCCGCAGCAGCTGTCCGATCAGGCCCTCGGCCTCGGGCCGCCAGGCCTGGGCGATGCCGTCCCGCAGCATCAAGGCGTAGGAGACGTTGTTGATGTCCTCGGACGTGCAGCAGAAGTGCACGAAGGGCTCAAGGCCGGAGAGGCCGAGATCGGCGAGGCGGCTGCGCAGGTGGTATTCGACCGCCTTCACGTCGTGCCGGGTGGTGGCCTCGAGGTTCTTCACGCGCGCCGCCTCGGCCTCGCCGAGGTTCTCCACCCACCGGCGCAGGCGCTCCGCCTGATCGGCGCTCATGGGCGCCGCTTCGGCGAAGGCGGGCTCGTTGGCGATCGCGATCAGCCACTCGACCTCGACCTTGAGGCGGTAGCGGATGAGCGCGAACTCCGAGAAGTAGGGCCGCAGGAGGGCCGCGATCTGGCTGTAGCGCCCGTCGAGGGGGCAGAGCGCGCCGAGCTCCGGGCCGCCCCGGGGGGCGGCTGCGTCGAGCGCCCTGGCTCTGTCGGCCAAATCGTCCATAGCCGTCGTCCTTCGCGCGCCGCCGGACCTATCGCGTGGATCGCGCATGGAAGCGGATCGGCATGGGGCCCGGCCTCGGACGGGCGCCGTCTCATTGCCTTGCTACGGGCACGCCGATGCAAGAGCCGATCGCGACCCGGCTTCTTTAGCGGAGGCGGGGAACGCGTCAAGACAAGCGCCACGCCCTACGGGCGGCTTTCGGCCTCAGGCTTCCGCCCACAGGCGCATGAGGTTGGCGGCGAGCCGCAGGCCTTGCCCGCCGCCGTAGCGGCTGAAGATCAGCGGCGTCAGCGCCTTCGGCCGCACGGCGAGCCCGAAGGTTCGTCAACGACGAAACCCGCACCCACACCATCCGCGTCGACGACCCGCGCCTGCCGGCCTTCTCCGAAGCGCAGGAGCCGGGAGACACGGTGGTGCTCGGCTTTCCCGAGCCGGCGCGTTCGCGGTCACCTGCGGCATCCACCCCGAGATGCGCCTCGATGTCGTGGTGGCGCCGCGCTGAAATTCCGCTTCAGCCCTCGATGCTCGCCCGCAGCAGCCTCTCGTAGTCCGCCGCCGTCGCCTTGCGCGGGTTCGTCGGGTTGGTGTGGTCCTTCTCGGCCTTTCCCGCCATCTCGGGGATGACGCCGGCCGGCACGCCCATGTCCTTCAGCGATTGCGGCAGGCCGAGGCGGGCGTTGAAGTCCTCGATGAAGGCGGCGAGGTCGGCGCCGGGGGCAAGGCCCATGGCTTGGGCGAGGCGGTCGTACTTGTCGCCGACGTGGGCGGCGTTGAAGCGCAGGACCGGGGGCAGGAGCACGGCGTTGAGGGTGCCGTGGTGCAGGCGCGGCTCCTTCAGGGACCCGAGCGCGTGCGAGAGCGCGTGCACGGCGCCGAGGCCCTTCTGGAAGGTCATGCCGCCCTCCATGGCCCCGGCCATGAGCTCTCGCCTCGCCTCCCGGTCGGCGCCGTCCTGCACGGCGCGCTCCAGGTGGAGGACGATGCGCCGCGCGCCATCGAGGGCGATGCCCTCGGCCGGGGGGTTGTAGTTCGGAGTCAGGAAGCTCTCGATGCAGTGGGAGAGGGCGTCCATGCCGGTCGCGGCCGTGAGGACGGGGGGCAGGCCCAGCGTCAGCTCGGGGTCGCAGATGGCGCGCTTCGGGATGAGGTGCTGGCTGATGACGCCGAGCTTGCGGCCATCCGAGAGGTTCATCACCGAGCCGCGCCCGACTTCGCTGCCGGTGCCCGACGTGGTCGGGATCGCGATCAGCGGCGCGACCTTCGGCGTGATCCTCAGGACGCCGCCCTCGACCATGGCGTACAGCGACAGCGGCCCCGGGTGGGTCGCGAGGAGCCCCACGGCCTTGGCGAGGTCGATCGCCGAGCCGCCGCCAAGCGCAATCAGCCCGTCGCAGTCCTCGTTCCGGTAGACCTCGACGGCCTTGAGCGCCGCCTCCTCGGTCGGGTTCGTCGGCACGTCGTCGAAGACGAGGCGCCGGTTGTCGCTCGCGAGCACGCCGAACAGGCGGTCGAGGAGACCCGCTGCCACGATGCCCTTGTCGGTGACGATCAGCGGCCGCCTGATCCCGAGCGCCGCGAGGTCCTCGGGCAGCTCCTTCAGCGTGCCTTCGCCGAAGCGGATGTGGGTGAGATAGGTGATGATGGGCATCGATGCTCCTTAGCCAACCGCCTGCGGGTGCTTCACCACGAATGGAGTGCGCATGGTCACGAGCTCCTCCGAGGCCGTCGGATGCACCGCGACGGTGCGGTCGAAGTCGGCCTTCGTCGCCCCCATGGTGACGGCGATGCCGACCGACTGGATGATCTCGCCCGCGCCCTCGCCCATGACGTGGACGCCAAGCACCTTATCCGTCGCAGCGTCGACGACGAGCTTCATGAAGACGCGCTCGTCGCGTCCCGAGAGAGTCGCCTTCATGGCGCGGAAGCTCGTCTTGTAGACCGTGACCTCGCCGCGCATCCGCGCCGTCGCCTCGGAGAGGCCGACGACGCCGATCTCCGGCGTCGAGAACACCGCCGTCGGGATGAGGGAGTGGTCGACGATGGTCGGGCGGCCGCCGAACACCGTGTCGGCGAAGGCGTGGCCCTCGCGGATCGCGACCGGCGTGAGGTTTGCCCGGTTCGTCACGTCGCCGACGGCGTAGATCGAGGGCGTCAGCGTCTGCGAGTAGCCGTCGACGGGGATCGCCCCGACTCTGTCCACGTCGATGCCCGCGGTCTCGAGGCCGAGGCCGGCGGTGTTCGGGCGCCGGCCGATCGCCGCGAGCACTTGATCCACCACCACCTCCGAGCCGTCAGAGAGCTTCGCCGCGATGGCGTCGCCGCGCCGCTCCAGGCGCTCGACGGTGCGCCCGAGCTTGAGGTCGATGCCGCGCTTGGCGTAGGCCTCGCCGAGGCCCGAGCGGATGTCCTCGTCGAAGCCGCGCAGGAGCTTGTCGCCCCGGTGCAGCAGGGTCACTCGAGAGCCGAGCCCGCAGAACACGCCAGCGAACTCGACCGCGATATAGCCGCCGCCGATCACCAGGATGCGCTCGGGGAAGCGCTCCAGGTGAAACACCTCGTTCGAGGTGATGCCGAGCTCGCCGCCGGGGATCGGTGGCTCGAGGGTCGGGTGGGCCCCGGTCGCGACGAGGATGTGGCGCGCGCGCACCCGCGCGCCGGTTTTGAGGACGTGGACCGTATGCTGGTCCTCGATCACGGCGCGGCTATCGAGGATCTCGACGCCGGCCCCGGTCAGATTCGCGCGGTAGACGTTCTCCAGCCGCGCGATCTCGGCGTCCTTGTTGCGGATGAGCGTCGCCCAATCAAAGGTTGCGGGCGGCACCGTCCAGCCGAAGCCCGCGGCGTCCTCGAACTCGTCGCGGAAGCGGCTCGCATAGACGAGGAGTTTTTTGGGCACGCAGCCACGGATCACGCAGGTGCCGCCCATGCGGTATTCCTCGGCCAGCATGACGCGCGCGCCGTAGCCCGCCGCGATGCGAGCCGCGCGCACGCCGCCCGAGCCGCCGCCGATCACGAAGAGGTCGATGTCGAACGCGCTCATGAGGCGCTCTCCTTACCCGCCTGCCCGATCCGGAACCACACGATCGCGCTCCCGATCGCCGCCGCCCACCACCCCTGCCAAAGGCCGTGCCCGACAAGCGACACGGACACCGCCGCCGCCAGGAGCGCGAAGCCCGGCGCGAAGAGGTCGTCGGGCAGGGTCGCGACGAGCCGCAGGATCAAGCCTAGCACGACCAGCCCCAGGAACGCGCCGACGGCGCCGAGCTCGGTCCAGAGCTGGAGCGCGCCGTTGTGGGGATGCCCGACCGCAAGCAGCGTCGTGTAGGCGGGATCGACGCGCTTCGCCCCGGCGCTCTGCGGGAAGGCCGGCCCGGCCGCAAAGCCCGCGCCGAGCCAGGGCTGCTCCCGCACCGCCGCCCCGAAGCTGCGCCAGATGTCGACGCGGGCCTGCGAGTTCGAGCCTCTGAGACCCTCGTGCCAGGAGGCCGGAATTGCCCCCTGCGTCAACTCGCCGGCAATGGGTGCGAGCGCGACGGCGAGGACGATGCCGGCGGTCGCGACCACGAGCGCCACGGAACGGCGCCAGTAAGCAACGAGATAGGCGAGGACCGCGACAACCAGCCCGAGGACCGCGGCACCGCTATCGGACTGCTGGATCGCCAGCGCGATCAAGACTGCGCAGACGCCTGCCAGCCAGCGTCGCCCCTCGCCGGCAAGCCCCCACAGGAGCGGCGGCAGGAGCACGAGGAGGGTCAGCGCCGGGCGGTTGTAGATGAAGGTGTTCCAGCGGGCTCCGATTGCCCGCCGAATCGCCATCACGGTCCACAGGTCAACCAGCATGAGGACGCAGGCCAGGATCGCCATGACGGCAAGGAGGATGAAGGCCCAGCGCGGTGTGCGTCCGGAGAGCGCGAGGGCAAGCCCGAGCGCCCCGGAGAGCGGGACGATGAGCTCGACGAAGGCATAGAGGGAGGCGCCCCGGTCCGGGCTCCAGGCGATCGACAGGAGCGCGAAGGCGAGGAAAGCGAGGGACGCGACCCCGAGCGGCGTGAGCGCGACGTTCAGAGCCTCGCGCAGGAGCGCGACAAGGCGGCCTTCGACCGTCAGGGCCGCGAGCACGAGGGCGGTCCCGGTGCCGGCGACGAGGGGCGCCGAGCGGTGCGCGACCGCCATGGCGAGCGGCACCGCCGCGAAAAGGACCACGGCGGCCCGGACGAGCGCGTCGGCGGCGGGGCTTTTGGACGGGGGGGCGGACATCGCGGGCGTTAACCGCGCCGGGTCTTAAGCCATGGCGCGCGATCCACAAAGGCGTAAGGTGCGCGGGCCGGGAAGCCTTGGTATGCTGTCGGCCATCAGAAGGCCGGCCCGAACCGGTCCCCAAGTCCGCGTTCCGGGAGGAGCATCATCGGTCAGGCCCTGATCCGGATGTGGCGCACGATCACGCCGGTCGCGGCTGCGGCCCTCTCGGCGGCACTCTTCGCCACGTCCGCCCTCGCGCAGGTTGATCTCAAGGTCACCGTGCCGGCGGCGCCCGGCAGCGGCTGGGACCAGACCGCCCACGCGATGGAGGAGGCGCTGCTCGATTCGGGCGCGGCGCGCAGCGTCGCGGTCGCGAACCTGCCCGGCGGACGCGGCACCGCGGGCTTTGTCCAGTTCGTCAGGGGCGAGCCCGAGCCGAACCGCGTCATCGTGATCGGATTCTCGATGCTCGGCGCGCTGCTCCGCGGCAAGTCCGGCGTGAGCTTGAGCGACGCGGCGCCGCTCGCGCGGCTCACCGCCGACTACCTCGCGATCGCGGTGCCGGCTGAATCGCCGCTCGCGAGCGCCCGCGACCTCGCCGACGCGGTCCAGGCCGACCCGGCGAAGGTCACCTGGGGCGGCGGGCAGGCCGGCAGCATCGATCACATCCTCGCGGCCCTGTTCACGAAGGCGGTCGGCGCCGATCCCGCCCGCATGGCCTATGCCCCGTTCTTCGGGGTCGGCGAGATGCTCGACGCGGCGTTTGCCGGCCAGGTCACGGCGGTGATCGCAAGCCCGCGCCAGCTCGAGGAGCCGGTGAAGGCGGGCCGTCTCAAGGTCGTCGCCGTCACCGCGCCGATCCGTCTCGACGACCTCGACGCCCCGACCCTCAAGGAGCAGGGGATCGACCTCGTGCTCGCGAACTGGCGCGCCGTCATGGCCCCGGCGGGCCTGAAGCCCGAGGCCTTCGCGACGCTCGCCGCCACCGTCGACGTCATGGTGCGCTCGCCCGCCTGGGAGGACGTCCTGCGCCGCAAGGACTGGCACAACGCCTATCTTCCCCCTGAGCGCTTCGCCGCATTCCTCGAGGCCGAGCAGGCCCGCGTCACTGACGCGCTCAAGTCGGTCGGGCTCGCGAAGTAAGCCCCTTCCCTGCCGCGGAGACGCCGCCCTCAGTGATATGGGTCGGCCGCGTCGCGCAGGCCGTCGCCCATGAAGTTGAAGGCGAGGACCACGAGCACCACCGGCAGGATCGGGAACAGGAGCCAGGGGTGGAGCTGCACGGCGGCGAGGTTCTGGGCCTCGTTGAGGAGCACGCCCCAGCTCGTCACCGGCGGGCGCAAGCCCAGACCGAGGAACGACAGCGCCGTCTCGCCGAGGATCATCGAGGGGATGGAAAGAGTCGCCGAGGCGATGAGGTGGCTCATGAAATTCGGGATGAGGTGGCGCACGATGATGCGCTTCTTCGAGGCCCCCATCAGCTCGGCGGCGCGCACGAAATCCTCCTCGCGCAACGCCAAGAGCTTCGAACGCACGGCGCGGGCAAGTCCCGGCCAGTCGAGGAGGCCGAGGATGATGGTGATGCCGAAGAAGACGAGGATCGGGCTCCAGTTCGGCGGCAGCGCCGCCGAGAGCGCGAGCCACAAGGGCAGCTCCGGCAGGGAGCGCAGGATCTCGATCACGCGCTGG
>DASVVU010000263.1:0-20198 GCA_036386395.1 Beijerinckiaceae bacterium
CATGAGTGAGCCCCAGCGGTAGATGTCGCCGTCGACGAGGGAGGTGACGATCGCGACCGGCACCGTCTTGTTGGTGTTCGAGGAGACGAAGGTCAGCGCGTAGATGAACTCGTTCCAGCACAAGGTGAGCGAGAAGATCGAGGCCGAGATCAGGCCCGGGATCGCGAGCGGCAGGATGATCTTCATCAGGATCTGCCAGCGGCTCGCCCCGTCGATGAGGGCGCACTCCTCGAGCTCGTAAGGGATGGTCTTGAAGTAGCCCATCAGGAGCCAGGTCGAGAACGGGATCAGGATCGTCGGGTAGACGAGGATCAGGGCGAAGACCGAATCGAACAGGCCGTACTGGTGGATCACCGTCGAGAGCGGGATGAACAGGATCGAGGGCGGGACGAGGTAGGCCAAAAAGATCATGCCGCCGACGGTGTTCGCGCCGCGGTAGCGGATGCGGGTGATAGCGTAGGCCGCGAGCACGCTGGCGAAGAGCGACAGCACGGTCGCGGCGACCGAGATCAGCATCGTGTTCCAGAGCCAGCGCGGATAGTCGGTCTCGAACAGCAGCTTGTAGACGTGCTTGAGGGTCGGCGCCGTGACGAAGAAGGGGTTGTACTTCTCGAGGTCGAGGAGCTGCTCGTCGGGCTTTATCGCGGTCAGCACCATCCAGTAGAACGGGAACAAGAGCACGACCATGATGAGGAAGAGCGGGATGTAGGTCGTCACGATGCGCTTCGGCAGCGTGTCGAGGTAGGCCATCCCCTCGGTGTGGTCCTCCCAGGCGGGCGACTGCTTGCCCGGCGCGATGAGGGCCTGGGCGACGTCCGTTCCGGGGTCCGGCCCGCGCTCGTCGGCGGCGGCGGCAGCGGCCTTAGTCATTGCTCTCTCCGTGCTGCCACTTGCGGCGTTGCAGCCCGAACCACGAGACCATGATGGCGGCAAGCAGGAACGGCACCATGGCGGTCGCGATGGCGGCGCCCTCGCCGAGGCGCCCGCCGAGGATGCCGCGCTGATAGGACAGGGTCGCCATGAGGTGGGTCGCGTTCACGGGACCGCCGCGGGTCATGGCCCAGATGAGCTGGAAGTCCGTGAAGGTGAAGAGCACCGAGAAGGTCATCACCACGGCGATGATCGGGGTCAGCAGCGGGTAGGTGATGTGGCGGAACATCTGCCACGGCGTCGCCCCGTCGAGCGTCGCGGCCTCGTAGAGGGAGGGCGGCACGGTCTGCAGGCCGGCCAAGAGCGTGATGGCGATGAAGGGCACGCCGCGCCACACGTTCGCGAAGATCACGCTCGCCTGCGCGTGCAGGGGCACGCCCAAGAAGTCGATGTTGCCGGAGATCACGCCCATCTTCCGGAGCGACCAGGAGATGATCGAGAACTGCGGGTCGAAGATCCACCAGAAGGCGATGGCCGAGAGCACCGTCGGGACGATGAAGGGGATGAGGATCGCGGCCCGCACGATCGCCCGGAACGGGATGTGCTTGTTGAGGATGAGGGCGAGGTAGAGCCCGATCGCGAACTTGAAGGCGCTCGCCACCACCGTGTAGGTGATCGTGAACAGGGTGGCGTTGATGAAGCTGTCGTCGCCCCACAGCCACTCGTAGTTCTCGAGTCCGATGAACGCGCCCGAGCGCCCGATGCGGGCGTCGGTGAAGCTCATCCAGATGCCGAGGCCGAGGGGATAGGCGAGGAACAGCAGCAGGAAGCCGGCGGCCGGGAGCATGAACCAGGCGCCGAGGTAGTCGCGGTTGGTCTTGAGCCGCTCCCAGGCCGTGGCCTCGCGGATCGGCGCCTTCGCGACGGCTCCCATCGTCAAGTCGGCCATGTGTCCGTCCAATCGCCCTTAAGAAAACAAGGGCGCCGCACCCGAAGGCGCGGCGCCCCGCGTACCAGAAGAATCAGGCCCGGTAGATGCGCTGGAGCTGGCGCTCGGCCATGCGGATCGCGCTCTTCATGTCCTCGCGGCCGGTGCAGACGTTGGCGAACATGTCGAGCACCACGAAGTCGGCGATCGCGGTCGCGGCCTTCTCGCCGACCGAGCCGAGCCCGCCCGCGGTGAGGGAGCGCTTGGCGACGTCGCGGTAGGGCGTGCGCTTCGGATCCTCGGTCCAGACCGGGTTCGCGTCGTAGGCGTTGAGGCAGTGGGTGAGATAGCCCTTCGCGGCGGCGATCCACTTGTTGAACTGATCGGCCTCGAGCATGAACGTGATGAGCGCCTTACAAGCGTTCGGGTACTTCGTGTAGTTCATGGCGAGGATCGGGTACATCAGGTGCAGCTCGGTCGCCTTGCCGACGGGCCCGACCGGGAAGTAGGCGTGGTTCATGTCCTCGGCGATCTCCTTCTTGGTGGGATCGTTCGAGGCCGCGACGTAGATCGAGATGCCGTTGTTGGTCCAATGGATCTCGTTCGCCAGGAACGCCTTGTTGTTGAAGCTGTCGTTCCAGGAGGCGGTGCCCGGGACCATGTGCTCGTAGAGCTGCTTCGCGTAGGTCAGCGCCTTCTCGGTCTCGGGCGAGTTGAGGATGACCTTGTCGTTGGCGTCGACGACCTGGCCGCCGAACGACCACAGCGCCCAGTGCACCCAGGTGTTGCCGTCGCCGGACGCGTGGCCGAGGGCGAAGCCGCCCGGCGTCCCTTGAGCCTTCATGGCCTTGGCGTATTCCATGAAGGCGTCGGTGGTCTTCGGGAACTCGGAGAAGCCCGCCTTCTTCGAGGCCGCGAGGCGCCAGTTGATGAGCGCGCCCGAGTAGCAGACCGGCACCGCGATCCACTTCTCGGTGCCCGGCATCTTGCCGTACTTCTGCGCGCTGTCGACCCAGCCGCCGTACTTCTGGCCGAGGTAGCCCGCGACGTCGGTCATGTCGACGCACTTCTGCGGGAAGAGGTGCGGCAGGGAGTAGAGGCCCCAGAACAGGTCGGGACCCGCCCCGGTGTTCGCCGCGACCGAGGCCTTCGGCTGCACGTCCTCGTAGGACTCGCGGGTGATGTCGACCTTGACGCCGGTCGCCTTCGTGAAGGCGTCGATCAGCTGCACGAAGGCGTCGTCCTCGGACTGCACGAAGTACTTCCAGCGCAGCATCGAGAGCTGGGCGCCCTGCTCGGGCTTCCACTGGTTCGCTTGAGCCCAGGCCTTGGCGAACTCGGTCAGGTTCGTGGCGCCGGCGAGGCCGAGGGCGGCGCCGCCTTTGAGGAGCGAGCGGCGGTTCATGTTCATCATGGTTGGTTCCTCCGAAGTCAGGGTTGTTTCCCGTTGGTTGCGACAGCCGCTGCTTTCCAGCGGCACTCTCTTATCGGCTCACGTGAGGCGCTGGCCCGTCTCCTGGTCGAAGAGGTGGACGAGCCTCGGGTTCGGCTGGACCCGGATGGTCTCGCCGGGGGCCGCGGTGACGCGCTCGCGGAAGACGCAGATCATCTCCTGGTGGCCGCCGCCGCCGCGCACCACGACCTGGGTCTCGGAGCCGGTCGGCTCGACCACCACGACCTCGACCGGCACGCCGTCCGGGGTGAGCTGGAAGTGCTCGGGGCGCACGCCGTAGACGACGGGCCGCCCGTCCGACGATGCCGGCGGCTTGCCGACCGGCAGGCGCATGCCGGCGTCGGTCGTGAAGCCGCCGTCCTCGAGGCGGCCCTTGACGAAGTTCATGGCCGGCGAGCCGATGAAGCCCGCCACGAACAGGTTGTTCGGGCGGTCGTAGAGCTCGAGCGGCGCGCCCATCTGCTCGACGATGCCGTCGTGCATCACGACGATCTTGTCCGCCATGGTCATGGCCTCGATCTGGTCGTGGGTGACGTAGACGGTCGTGGTCTTGAGGCGCTGGTGCAGCTCCTTGATCTCGGCCCGCATGGCGACGCGCAGCTTGGCGTCGAGGTTCGACAGCGGCTCGTCGAACAGGAACACCTGCGGGTCGCGCACGATGGCGCGGCCCATGGCGACGCGCTGGCGCTGGCCGCCGGAGAGCTGGCGCGGATAGCGCTCGAGCAGCGGGCGCAGCCCCAGGATGTCCGCCGCCTTGTTGACGCGCGAGTCGATCTCGGACTTCGGCGCCTTCCGGAGCTTGAGGGAGAAGCCCATGTTGTCGGCAACCGTCATGTGCGGGTAGAGCGCGTAGTTCTGGAACACCATCGCGATGTCGCGCTCCTTCGGCGGCACGTTGTTGACGACGCGCTCGCCGATGCGGATCTCGCCGCCGGAGATGTTCTCGAGGCCCGCGATCATGCGGAGCAGGGTCGACTTCCCGCAGCCCGAGGGGCCGACCAGGATGACGAACTCGCCGTCATGGATGTCGATCGACACCCCGTGGATGACCTGCGTCGCCCCGAAGGCCTTGCGGACGTTCCTGATCTCGACTCCAGCCATGATGCTCGCCTGACCTGATGTTGGTGTTGGAGACGGATGCGGGGGACCGGCCCGCCTCGGACGAGGCGGGAGGCCGGCCGCCTATCGCGCCCGGCGGATCTCGCGTGTGCCTGATGGTACGGGCGTCAACCCGCCTCTCCCGTTCGCATGTTCCGTCCCGTTCTTGTTCCGGCATCCTTTTGCGGGCTTGCCGGGTTTTCGTTTGGCGGCCATCATTGACGGACCCTGCCGCAAGATCAAGCGGCAAAGCGTGGGCGGTCTCTCCGCGCGCGTTGAGCTTGTCATTCAGCCCTGCCCGGAGGTTCGACTTTGAAGAACGTCGAAGTGCTCATGCTGAGCCCGATGATGTCCCTCATCATGGACGGGATCGACCGCGCCTTCACCCTGCGCAAGGCCTGGGAGGCGTCGGACCGCGAGGCTTTCCTCACCGAGCTCGCCCCGCGCCTGCGCGGCATGGCGCCTGGCAGCCACGTGAAGGTCGACGGCGCCCTCATGGACCGCTTCCCGAAGCTCGAGATCATCGCGAACTTCGGCGTCGGCTACGACACCATCGACGCCAAGGCCGCCGGCGAGCGGGGGATCATCGTCACCAACACGCCGGACGTGCTCACCGAGGAGGTGGCGGACTTGGCCATCGGCCTGCTGCTCGCGACCGTGCGCCAGCTCCCGCAGGTCGACCGGTATCTCAGGGCCGGCAAATGGCTGGAGAAGCCCTATCCGCTCACCGCGACCCTGCGCGAGCGCAAGGTCGGCATTCTCGGCCTCGGACGCATCGGCAAGGCGATCGGAAAGCGTCTCGAAGCCTTCGGCCTGGAGGTTTCTTACCACGGCCGCAACCCGCAGAGCGACGTGTCGTACCACTACCACCCGACCCTCGTCGGGATGGCGAAGGACGTGGACGTGCTGATGTGCGTCGCCCCCGGCGGGGCCGAGACCAAGGGCATGGTCGACGCCGAGGTGCTGCGGGCGCTCGGGCCTGACGGCATCCTGATCAACGTCGGGCGCGGCTCGGTGGTGGACGAGCGCGCCCTGATCCAGGCCTTGGCCAACAAGGAGATCCTCACCGCCGGCCTCGACGTGTTCGAGGACGAGCCGCGGGTGCCGAAGGAGCTCATCGCCATGGACCACGTGGTGCTCCTGCCCCACGTCGGCTCCGCCTCCGTCCACACCCGCAACGCCATGGGCCAGCTCGTCGTCGACAACCTCACGTCCTGGTTCTCCGGCAAGGGCCCGCTCACGCCGGTGGCCGAGACGCCGTGGACGGGACGCAATTCGTAGAGCGTACTCGCGGCGGCGGCGCACGATTCCCTCCCCCTTGCGGGGAGGGCCGACTCGGGCGAAGCCCGAGCGGGGTGGGGGTCGCGGGCGTAGAGCACGACGGTGGAGAATGAAGCCTTGTCCAGGCGCCTGCGCTCAACGCTCAAGCGTCTGAATTCGACCCCGCGACCCCCACCCCTGCCCCTCCCCGCAAGGGGGAGGGGAATACGCGTCGGCGCCGCCGCCCTCGCCCTCCTCCTCACCGCCGCGGGTCCGCCCGCGCCCACCGACGTCGCCGCCATCGCGGGCGCCTGGGACCTCGCCCTCGAAGGCTCGAACCGCAAGTGCCGGGTGACGCTCGGCCTCGAGCCCTTGGGGATCGGGCGGGCGCTACGCTTCCCGGCCGGCTGCCGCCGGGCGCTTCCGGTCCTCAACAACCTCACCGGCTGGCTTATCCCCGAGCGCGGGTCGCTTCGCCTCGTCGACGCCGCGGGCGAGCCTGCCCTCACGTTCCGCGCCGAGGGCGACGCGCCGCTCACGGCCACGACGGCGAAGGGCGAGACCTACCGCCTCACCCGCGAGGAGGACCTGCGGATCGTGAATCTCCCCCCTCCCCCACCGCCGATCGGCGTGCCGCAGGAGACGCCCGTCGACCCGGCGAAGGCGCCGCCCTTCGCGACGCTCCCCGGCACCTACGTGGTCGACCGCTACACCGAGCGCGAGGTCTGCCGCGTCGCCCTCGCGCGCTTAAGCCTCGACCCGACGCGCTACGAGGCCCGTCTCCTCGACGGCTGCCGCGACGCGGGGCTACGCGCCTTCGACCCCGTCGCCTGGCGCTACGAGGGCGGGCGCCTGACGCTGACGGCGCGGCGCGGCCACGAGGTCACCCTCATCTCCGAGCGCGACGGCCACTGGCGCCGCGACCCGGAGGTCGGCGCGACGCTGATCCTGAGGAAGGTGACGGCGCCATAAGCGCCGTCATCCTCGGGCGAAGCCCTGTAAGCCCGAGCCTTTGGCCACGGCTTCTCCCTCCCCCCGCTCGGCGAAGCCGAGTGGCGGGGAAGGCCGACTCGCCGAAGGCGAGCGGGGTGGGGGGTGGCTGGGCCAGGTGGGATGGCAACGATGAAACCGCGGCGGCTGGCCGGGGCACCCATCGGCACCGCGCCTCGCCGTCGGGCGAAGAGCCTCGGGGAGGCGCCCCCCGCCCCGCTCGGGCTTCGCCCGAGTCGGCCCTCCCCGCCACTCGCTTCGCGAGCGGGGGGAGGGAGATGATGCTCTGGATCGCGCTCTAAGCGGCGATCACCCGTGCCGGAGCTTGAACCAGAGGATGGTGCCGGCAAGGCAGAGCGTAATCGAGTTCGCGACGATGAGGGGCCACTCGCCGCGCCAGATGCCGTAGGTCAGCCACAGGGCGAGCCCGGTCACGAGGACGCAGAACATCTTCAAGGAAATGTCCTTGGTCTCGCGCGTGCGCCAGACCTTGAGGACCTGGGGCACGTAGGCGGAGGTGGTGCAGAACGCGGCGAGGTAGCCGGAATAGTCGAGGAGGGCCATGCGGTTCCCGTGGACGAGGCGAGTCGTGGGAACGCCGGGATTCCGCGAAGGGTTCCTGGCGCGCGTTCCCCTCCCCCTTGTGGGGAGGGGCAGGGGTGGGGGGCGCAGGTCGGGCCCGCCGTTACCGTTCATACCCCTGCGGCTGATACAGTGCGCCTGTTCGTTCACGCGGCGCTCTATGCCCGCGCCCCCCACCCCGCTCGGTCGGAGCCTGTCATCGGGCCGGCCGAAGGCCGGACCCGTTGGCCCGAGTCGGCCCTCCCCGCAAGGGGGAGGGGAGCGCGCCCGGCCGCCGATTCAATTCGGGCGATAACGCTTAAGGAGACGCGGCGACCTCGTAGAGCGCGGTCAATCCGTGCGCGTGCGTCCAGACGGTGCGCCCGCCTTGCGCGAAGCCCATGGCGTAGGGGCCGCCGGGCGCGGGCAGCCGCTGCACGACCGCGCCCGTGTCCATGGCGACGAGCCCGATCTCCGGCGGCGCGCCCGCCGGCACGAGCCCGACGAGCGCGAACCGGCCGTCCGGGCCGATGGCGGGCGTGGGGTATTCGTAGTCGTGCTCGACCGTCGCCCGGATGGTCCAGAGCGCCCGCCCGTCGGCGAGGTCGTGCAGAGCGGCGAGCACGCCTTCGACCGGCTTGCCCGGCGCGCACCCCCTCCTGCGGTCGCACCAGCCGCCCTCCGTCCGCAGGAGCCTCGCGACAAGGAGACGGGTGCCGTCGGGCGAGATCGCGATCCTGGCGTGCTGCTCGCCGGAGTAAGGGTCGGCGATCAGGCGCGGCGGCTCCCCTTGCGTCCAGACGAGCCATTGCCCGACGTTGAGGAAGGCGCGCACGCGGCCGTCCGCCAGCGTCGTCGCCGCGGCGTTCCTGACCTGCACGTATGGGGAGGTTCCGAGCCGCTCGCGCAGCGGCTCGACGGCCGCGAAAGGCAGCGTGTCCAGGACGGCGCCGCGCCGCGCGTCGACGATGCCGAACGTCGGCGACGGATCCGCGTGCTCCGGCCGGTAGAACCCGCCGCGGGTGCCGAACTGCGCGACCGCGAGGCCGTCTCCGTTCGCCCAGAGGAGCCCGTCGAGCGGGCCCGCCGGGTGGGCGAGCGCCGGGAGTAGCTGGACGCCTCCGCTCCGGACCGCGTTGACGGCCTGCAGCGGGGTCTTGGCGAAGCCGGAGGGATGCACCCGCTCCTGCGCGGCGGCCCACAGGAACCGCGAATGCGTATCCCAGGCGAAGCTCGGGACCGACCGGAAGTCGGAGCCGAAGCGGGAGAACGTGACGCCGATCCCGTGATCGGTCCACCCGTCGCGGTCCGCGAGCTCCGCGACCCGAAGGGTGGTGGTGTCTTCGTAATAGGCGATGGCGCGCGCGTCGGGCGAGATCAGCGGCGCGCTTTTGGGATAAGGAGTCGCGCGGATCCTCTGGCAGTACACCGCCGGCAAGGCGAGCGGCCCCGCCCCGATCGGGGCGAGGTCCATCGAGCGCTGGTGCGGCGCGTCGCAGTTCAGCCGCACCGGCTCCGCCGCGGAAGCCGCGCCGCCGCACAGCGCCAGAGCGGCAAGCAGGATCGTTGCGACGGCGGCAGGCCGGCCGGACGAGCACTTCGCCGGACGGTCGCGCGAGGCCGGCGCCAGGTCGGAACGGTTTCCCATGCGCTCACTCGGTCACGTTACACCGATCGATTCATAACCTCGACCACGGGTCAGCGCTCCCCTGCGGCTGAAGTTTGGTCAAAGAAGCCTTTGTTCGGAGAGGCAGAGTGTGCTGGATCCCAAGAAAAAGGGCCCAGTCTGGGCCCTTTTTGCATTCCATCCTGAGGCGCTCAGCGCGTCGCCTCGCCGTACATCTTCTCCACGTGCTCCCAGTTCACGAGGTTCTCGAGGAAGGCCTTGAGGTAGTCGGGGCGGCGGTTGCGGTAGTCGATGTAGTAGGAGTGCTCCCAGACGTCGCAGCCGAGGATGGGCTTCGCGCCGTGGACGAGGGGGTTCTCGCCGTTCGGGGTCTTCATGATGGCGAGCTTGCCGTCCTTGACGGCGAGCCAGCACCAGCCCGAGCCGAACTGCGTCACGCCGGCCTGGATGAAGTCCTCCTTGAACTTGTCGACGCCGCCGAGGTCCTCGGCGATCTTCTTCTCGAGGCTGCCCGGGATCGCGCCGCCGCCGTTCGGCTTCATCCACTGCCAGAAGTGGATGTGGTTGTAGTGCTGGCCGGCGTTGTTGAAGAGGGGCTGGTTCTTCCCGTACGAGGCCTTCACGACCTCCTCGACGCTCTTGCCCTCGAGCTCGGACCCTTTGAGGAGGTTGTTGCCGGTGTTGACGTAGGCCGCGTGGTGCTTGTCGTGGTGGAATTCGAGCGTCTCCCTCGACATGTAGGGCTGGAGGGCGTCGTAGGCGTAGGGCAGCTCGGGCAGGGTGAACGTCATCGGCCTCTCCTCGCGGGTTTTCGGACGCCTCGGGCGCGTGCGCGGCCCCGGGCGGTTCCCGGCAGGTAGTTACGCCTTGAGGAGCGGAACGGCAACGGCGGCGCGTCCACCCCGGGCTTTGGTTGCAAACGACGGCCAAGCCTCTAGAGTCGCTTGAGTTTGCGCGTCTGGGAGGGCTCATGGTCGTCGCGCTGTACCTGATCGCGCTGGCGATGATCGGCGCCGGCGCGGGAGCGATCGCCTACGGCTGGGGCATCGTCATGACCGAGCGCGGTTGGACGATGGTGATCTGCGCCGTCGTCGTGCTCTCGGCCGGGCTCCTCCTCCTCGGCATCGCGGTCGTTGCCGGCCGCATCCGGCGGATCGAGCGCGAGCTCGCCGTCTTCCGGGACCACCTCACCCGGCTCGGAGGGAGCGCCTCGCCGCTGCCGCCGCGGCCTTCCGAGCCTTCGCCCGCCGCCGCGGGGACCGCTGCCAAAGCCGGCGCGACCTCCGGTGTCGACTCCGTCGTGGCGCCGCCGGAATCGCCGATTGTGGGCGAGGAGGAGCACGCGGTCCTCAGGGCGGCCGACGTGATCCCGGAACCCGTCCCACCGGAGCCGCTGCGGCCGGTCACGGCGGCCCCCGCGAAGCCCGCTCCCGCGGAGCCTGCCCGGACGGTCGCCGGGACCTACAGCTCCGGCGGCAACGCCTACACGATGTACTCGGACGGCTCGATCGAGGCCGAGACGCCGACCGGGCACTACCGCTTCAAGTCCTTGGAGGAACTGAAGGATTTCATCGCCTCGGGCGGCGAGGACGGGACCCGGCCGGCTTGACCGGCGGCGCGGCATAAAAAAAGCGCCCCGCTAGGGGCGCTCGCTTAAAGGTGCCGGCCGGTGGGGGCAGAAGATGGCCGGTGATGCCTGTCAACGCGCGCTCCCCGGAAGTAGTTCCAGGCCGCTCGAAAATTTTTCGAAAAAATTTTTTGGGACGCCTTTTCAAGGCCTTGCGGTCAGACCGGCAGAGTGCCGAGGAAGCGCGGCCGCTCCTTCAGGGGCGCCGTCATCCGCAGCCGCAGCCCTTCGGGGGCGAAGGCGACGTCGACCTCGGCCTCGAGCTGGGCCGTGAGCACCCGCTCCAGCAGCCGCGAGCCGAACCCCTGCCGCTTCGGCGCCGCGACGGGCGGGCCGCCGCGCTCGCTCCAGGCGAAGGCGAGGCGCCGCCCGCCGTCGGGACCGGCGATCTCCCAGGCGATCTCAAGCCGGCCGTCACGACGGGACAGCGCGCCGTATTTCGCGGCGTTCGTGGTCAGCTCGTGGATCGCCATGCCGATCGGCACGGCCATGTCCGAGGGCAGCTCCACGTCGGGGCCGCGGAGCGCGATCCGCCCGCCCTCGTCGTAGGGGCGCAGCTCGTCGGCGAGGAGCTGACGCAGCGGCACGGTCTGCCACTCGTCGTCGGTGAGGAGCGAGTGGGTGTGGGCGAGCGAGACGATCCGGCCGACGAAGGCGCTGTAGAACTCGTCCACGGTCGAGGCGGTGCGCGCCGTCGAGCCGACGATCGCCTGGACGGTGGCGAGCGTGTTCTTCACCCGGTGGTGCAGCTCGCGGATGAGGAGGCTCTGGCGCTCCTCGACCCGCTTGCGCTCGGTCACGTCCTGGACGACGCCGATCATGCCGGCGACCGCCCCGTCCGGCCGGTAGACCGCCTGCCCTTGCGCCGCGACCCAGGCCTCGCGGCCGTCCGCGGGACGACGGACGCGGTACTCGATATCGTACTGGGTGCGGTCCGCGATCGCGCTCTCGACCGCGAGCCGCGCCCGCTCGGCGTCGTCCGAGTGGAGGAGGCCCCGCATCTCGGTCCAGGTCATCACCGGCCCCGGGGCGATACCGAAGATTGCGCCGGCGCGCTCCGAGAGAGAGACGAGGTCGCTTGCGGGATCCCAACTCCAGTCGCCCATGCGGGCGGCGCCGAGCGCCAGGCGCAGGCGCTGGGCGTGCCCCGCGAGCTCCATCTCGGCGCGGGCCCGCTCGACGGCGGACCAGGTCCGCTCGGCCACGTCCTCGGCAAGCGCGACCTCGTCGTCAGACCAGGCGTGCGGCGCGCCGTGGTGGAAGTAGAGCATCGCCGTCATGCGCCCGCCCTTGACCAGGGGGACCGAGAGCACGGACCGCGTACGGATCGCCGCGAAGGCCCTTTGGACCTCGGGCGAGGCCGTGCGCGGATCGCCCGCCACGTCGTCGACCCGGATCGTGCGCCCGGCCTTGAGGGCGTCGATGATGGCCGGCCCGAAGGCGCTCATCCGGTGCCGGCCCGCGACCGTGCCGATGCCGCCGGCGTTCCAGTCGCTGTGGACGGTGACGGTGGTCTCGCTCGGGTCGATCTCGCCGTAGCCGACGCGGTCGATTCCGAGGAATCGGCCGAGCGCCTCGGCGACCTTCGCCATGACGGCGGTCGGGTCGGCGACGTCGCGGAGCTGGTCGTTCAGCCCGAGGAGGAAGCTCAGCCGCCGCTCGGCCCGCCGCAGGGCGGTTCCGGAGTCCTTCCGACGTGCGCCGCCGGACGTCCGAGCTTGCGAGATGTCTCGTTCTTCCATGAATCCGTTGATCGCGTACCGGCAACTATGGAGCGAAACCCGCGTGAGCCGCAAACCTTCGACCGGTCAGGCGGCCGCAGCGGAGCGGGCCTCGACCTCCCCGAAGCCCTCGATCGCCTGGACCGCGAAGGCGTAGATCAGGCCGACCTCCTCGAGCCGGTCGAAACGGCCGGCTGCGCCGGCGTGGCCCGCCTCCATGTTGATCCTGAGGAGCACCGGGCCGCCGCCGGTCATGGTGGCGCGCAGGCGCGCGACCCACTTCGCCGGCTCCCAGTAGGTCACCCGCGGATCGGTGAGGCCGCCGAGCGCCAGGATCGGCGGATACCTCTGGGGCTTCACGTTATCGTACGGGGAATAGGACAGGATGGTGCGGAAGTCCGCCTCGGAGGCGCCGGGATTGCCCCACTCCGACCACTCCGGCGGGGTGAGCGGCAGGTCGCCGTCGAGCATGGTGTTGAGCACGTCGACGAAGGGCACGTCGGCGACGATGCCGGCGAAGAGGTCCGGCGCCATGTTGGCGACGGCGCCCATGAGCATGCCGCCGGCGCTGCCGCCGTGGGCGACGATGCGCCCCCGCGACGTGTAGCCGGCGGCGGCCAGCGCCTCGCCGCAGGCGATGAAGTCCCTGAAGGTGTTCGGCTTCTTCTCGCGCTTGCCGTCGAGGTACCAGCGCCAGCCCTTCTCGGTGCCGCCGCGGATGTGGGCGATGGCATAGACGAAGCCGCGGTCGACGAGGGAGAGCGGGTTCGTCCGGAAGGCGGCCGGCATGGATGAGCCGTAGGAGCCGTAGCCGTAGAGGAGGCAGGGGGCCGAGCCGTCGAGCCGAAGATCGCGGCGGTGGACGAGGGAGACCGGCACCGTCTCCCCGTCCGGCGCCGTCGCGTGGATGCGCCGTGTCACGTAGTCCGCGGGATCGTGGCCGCTCGGGACCTCCTGGCGCTTGCGCAACGTCCGCTCGCGGGTCGCCATGTCGTAGTCCCAGACCTCGGCCGGCGTCGTCATCGACGAGTAGGTGAAGCGGATCGTCGCCGTGTCGAACTCGTAGCCGGGGTTGAGGGCGAGCGAATAGGCCTCCTCGGCGAAGGCGATGGCGTGCTCCTCGCCCGTCCAGATGTCGCGCACGACGACGCGCGGGTTCGCGTCCTGGCGCTCGAGCCGCACGAGGTGGCGGGCGAGCACCATGTGGAACAGCACCATGACGCCGGCCCGGTGCGGGATAAGGTCGCGCCAGTTTTGGCGCCTCGGCGCCGACAGGGGCGTGGTGACGAGCTTGAAGTCCTCGGCCCCGTCCGCGTTCGTGCGGATCACAAGGTCGGCGTCGTGGTGGTCGACGGAGTAGAGCACGCCGGGGTCGCGGGTCGCGACGAGGCGCGCTGCGGCCCTCGGGTCCTTGCGGTCGAACAGCCGCACCTCGGAGGTCTCGTGGTCCGAGACCGTGAGCACGATGAAAGCCCCCGAGGTCGTGACGTCGAGGTCGATGAAGAATCCCAGCTCCTTCTCCTCGTAGACGAGCTCGTCGTCCTCCGCCGGCGTCCCGACCCGGTGGCGCTTGACCCGCACGGGCCGGTGCTTCTCGTCGACCTCGACATAGTAGAAGGTCGCCGAATCGGCGGCCCACACCACCTCGCCCGATGTCGCCGGCACCTCGTCGGCAAGATTCTTGCCCGTGGCAATGTCGCGCACCCGGATCGTGAAGAGCTCGGACCCCTTCGTGTCGGCGCTCCAGGCGAGAAGCCTGTGGTCGGGTGAATGGTCGGCGTCGTGGAGGTCGAAGAAGGGAAGGCCCTTCGCCTCCGCGTCGCCGTCCAGAAGAATCTCCGATTCGCCGCCGTCCCGCGGCTCGCGGCAGACGAGGGGGTGCTGCCCGCCTTCCCGGTAGCGGGCCGCGTAGGCAAAGGGACCGTCGGGCTCCGGCACCGTCCAGTCGTCCTCCTTGATGCGCGCGCGCATCTCCGCGACGATCCGCTCGCGCAAGGCGGCCGCGTCCGCCAGTACCGCCTCGGCATAGGCGTTCTCGGCCGTCAGGTGGTCGCGGATGTCCCTCGGCAGGACGGACGGGTCCTTGAGCACGTCCATCCAGTTCCCGGCCTTAAGCCAGGCGTAGTCGTCGCGCAGGCGAATCCCGTGCAGCTCGAATTCCTTCGGCTCGACGGCGGCCTGCGGCGCGGGCGCGAACGGCACGGGGCGGTCGGTCTTCATGATTCGGGGGTCCGGAGAGTGACGTTGGGTAATATAGGCGCGAGCATCGCGTCGGGTTGCGACAGAATTTCGCGCAGGCTGGCGCGGTTTATGACGCGTGCCGGGAGAGGGGACAAGCGCCTTTCAAAGGCTCTGGGCAACCGGGGTTTGTATGACTGTTAAAGTGTGTTGGCAGGAAATAATGGTGAACATTCGAATGTTTCGATAAAGTTCTACTTGTCTTCTGTCCATGGCTGACCTAATTGGGGCGACAATCGCGGCGCACGGTCCTCATTCGCGTCCGCGAAAGCGTCGACAAGCTTCGGGATCAAGAATTCGCCCTTTGGCAAACTGTGGATTGAACGGAGCTGTGATCGATGTCCAGAAAACACAGGACCGGAAAGGAAAACAGATCGAAATGACCGAAGCTGCCTCCTCGAACTACATCGAGCTCGCGTCGGAGATCGTCTCCGCCTACGTGAGCAACAATTCGGTCCCAGCCGGCGAACTGCCCGCGCTGATCAGCGAAGTGCACCTCGCGCTCGCCAAGGTCGGGAACGGTGCCGCCGAGACTCCGGCCGAAGCGCCGAAGCCTGCCGTGGCGATCAAGAAGTCGGTCACGCCCGACTACATCATCTGCCTCGACGACGGCAAGAAGTTCAAGTCGCTCAAGCGTCACCTGCGCACGCAGTACAACATGACGCCCGAGCAGTACCGCGAGAAATGGGGCCTTCCTTCCGATTATCCGATGGTCGCCCCGAACTATGCCAAGGCGCGCTCCGAGCTCGCCAAGGAGATGGGCCTCGGCCAGCAGCGCCGCAAGCGCCGCACCCGCGCCGCGGCTTGAGAAGCGACTTCTTCTCTCGAGACGAAAGCCGCCGGTTTCGGCGGCTTTTTTCTTAGGTGAGCCCAGAGGCTCAGTCCTTGCGCAAAGGCTGCAGGAGCATGCGGTCGAGGCGCAACTCCCGTGGGTCGCGGAACTGCGGCACGCCGATGGTCATCCCCTCGTGCCCGGCCTGCGGCTCAGGCCGGTAGGTCCCGAACAGGCGGTCCCACCAAGGCAGGTTGAAGCCGAAGTTGCTGTTCGTCTCGCGCCGCTCGATCGAGTGGTGGACGCGGTGCATGTCGGGGGTCACCACGACGAGGCGCAGCCACCGGTCGAGCCGCGGAGGGATGCGGATGTTGCCGTGGCTGAACATCGAGGTCGCGTTCAGCAGGACCTCGAACGCGAGCACGCCGAGCGCCGGCGCGCCGAGCGCCGTCACGACCGCGAGCTTGATCGCCATCGAGAGCAGGATCTCGACCGGGTGGAAGCGCACGCCGGTGGTCACGTCGAACTCGAGGTCGGCGTGGTGCATCCGGTGGAGGCGCCACAGCGCCGGCACGGCGTGGAAGAGCACGTGCTGCAGGTAGATCGCGAGGTCGAGGACGACGACCGCGGCGGCGACCTTGGTCCAGAAGGGGATGGCGACGCTGTTGAGGAGCCCCCAGCCGCGCGCCTCGCCGATCATCGCGACGCCGACCGCGGCGGTCGGGAACAGGAGCCGCAGCACGAGGGTGTCGACGATCACGACTCCGAGATTGCCCGGCCAGCGCCGACCGCGTCCGATCTCCTGGACGCGGCGCGGCGCCCGCAGCTCCCACAGGGCGAGCGCGGCAAAGACGCCGGCGAAGCACGCGAGGCGGATCAGGGGCTCATGGGCGAGGACGGCCATCGAGGCCAATCTGGGCGGATCGCGGCATGGGGACAAGTGAGGGTTCCCACGACGGGCGGCTTCCCATACGTCACCATGAGCGCGGCTGTGGCTTTCGCGGCACAGCCTCGGGCTGTCGAATCGAGTATGGTGAAGTCTGTTCCTCCCGTGGGGCGTTTGAGGGCGTGGCCCCTGATGGGGTACTCGGGCGCTTGACTTGAAGTGGGACGGTGCCGCCGTCCCACTTTTTTATTTGGTATATTGCGCCGCATGCAACCGAAGGTTGATTCCGGTTGACAAAGGAAAATTAGCTTAATAGGATCGTTGTCCTCAGCGCGGGGGCAAGGATCGTCATGAAAAACAGACAGAAACGTGGACATGGATACCCGACCGGTGCGGGGGAGCTTCTGTCGCGTGAGGCGACGCGGCTGCTGTCCGGGCTCGCAGAGCCCGGTGCCTATGTGGCCGCGGATCCGATCGAGGAGGGCATGCTGGTGCTGCGCCGGGAGCGCGCCGGCGTGTCTCTCGGCGGCGGGCGCTTTTCCGGGGCGGCGGCCGAGGAGCTTCTGCGCCGGGATCTCGTCGAGCCGGTCGAAGGCCGGGCGCGGCCGGCCTTCCGCCTCTCGGGCACGGGCGTGGCGCATCTGAAGCGGCAGGAAGGCGCAGCCGGAGCCGCGGACTCCGGTGCTGCCTTCGCGGCCCAGCATCGGGACCTCGTGACCGAGCGGATCGAGGTCGAGGGCCGCAGGATCGAGGTCACGCTCAACGCCTGCGAAAGCCCCCTCGGCTGGCTGCGCCGCCGCAAGGACGCCGCCGGCCGGCCCCTGATCGACGCGGCCTGCCACGAGGCCGGCGAGCGCCTGCGCCGGGATCTCACGCTTGCCGCGATGCTGCCGCGGGTGACGGCGAGCTGGGATGCGGCCGTCTCCGGCAAGATTCGTGGCGCTCCGCGCGATCCAGCCGTCGCAACCGACGCGGCCGCTGCGGCCCGGCAGCGGGTCGGTCACGCCATCGGCGCGGTCGGGGCCGACCTCGGTGACCTCCTCATCGACCTCTGCGGCTTCCTTAAAGGCCTCACCGAGATCGAGCGCGACCGCGGCTGGCCGGCGCGCTCCGCCAAAGTCGCGGCGCGGCTCGCGCTTTCGCGCCTCGCCGAGCATTACGGCCTCGCCCGCGAGGCCCGCGGACCCATGCGATCGCGGGGCATCGAGGCTTGGCGCGAGGTGACGCCGATGTAAGCGTGCGTCAGTGCGCGCCCGCCGCGACCGCGCGGGCGTCGCGCTTGATGCGCTCGACCATGGAGCGCAGGCCGTTCGAGCGCTGCGGCGTCAGGTGCTCGGCGAGGCCGAGCGCCCTGAAGGTCTCCTGCGGGTCGGTCTCGGCGACTGCGGCGGCGGGCCGGCCGGAGAGGAGGGCGACGAGGAGCGCGATCAGGCCGCGCACGATGTGGGCGTCGCTGTCCCCGCGGAGGTTCAAGGCGATGTCGCCGTTCGCGCGCTCGGGCTTCGTCTCGAGCCAGACCTGGCTCGCGCAGCCCATGACCTTGTTGGCGTCCGTGCGGGCCTCCCCGGGCAGGGGCGGCATCATGCGCCCGAGCTCGATCAGATAGCGGTAGCGCTCCTCCCAATCGTCGAGGAGCTCGAAATTCGCCAGGATTTCTTCGATCGGCGGGAGCATGGGCCCGATATAGGGTTTCGGGACGGCCCTGGCGAGCACCTGTCATTCCGGAGCGCCGAGCCCGGAACCCATAACCACAGACTTCTCCCATGAGACTGAAACGATCGTACACGATCAAGGCCGTAGGTGTTTATGGGCTCCGGGCTCGCGCCTGCGGCGCGCCCCGGAATGACAGAGTTACCCGCCGGGCTTCCTCGCCGACTTGAGCGGCGATCCGGCGGCGTGGAGCGCCGCGGCGCGGGCGTCGGGCGGCAGCTTCTCCCAGGCCTCGATCATCTGCCCGATGCGGTCGAGGTCGGCCGCGCCCGCGAGAGGTACCTCGACGGGCCGGCGCGCCGGCGAGAACCAGAAGATCAGGCCGACCGCGAGGGCGATGCGCAACAGGGCAAGCATGGAAGGACCGGCAGCGAAAGAACGTCTTTGTACCGGCTCTTCCTGAACGCCCGCGCGCCGCGCGGAAGCAGAATGAATCCAGCGTAAACGCTTTCGCTAGAAGGCTGGTTAGCGGGGGCTTACGACGCCTCTCCCCGCGTCCGCCTCTCCCGGACAGGTCTGCCGTCAGGGACGGAGCCGGCACAGGCGCCACACTGCGCCCTTTCTGCGGAGAGGGCAGGCCCTCACCCTGCCCCTCTCCCGTTCGGGAGAGGGTTTGCGCGCGCCGCTCTGCGCCTCCCGCCTTAGGGTTCATTTAAGCGCCCTGTGACACGGTGAAGGACGGAGAGGCGAGGGGCGTAACGGCCAAACCGTTCGCGTGTTGAGTTTGCGTATTTCCGACACCATAGCGGCCGTCGAAGGGCGCCTTGCCGGGCTCGTGCACGACGACGTCCGGGGCGATCCGGTCGAGCGGCTCAGGCACGAGCGCTTCATCGCGAGCCGGATGTCGGTCGGCGTCATCGCGCTCTGCCTCCTGCCGCTCTACCTCATCGTGCGCGGCGTGCCGACGCTCCCCGAGTACGCCGCCGTGGTCTGCCTCGTGGCGCCGGTCGCGGCCGCAGCCGTGCTGTCGCGGACCGGGCGGCTGTGGCTCGCGCACGCGATCTCCTCGGCCTCGCTCGCCGGCCTTATCGTCTGCATCGCGGCGACCTCGGGCGGCGTCTCGTCGACGGCGGCCGTGTGGCTCGTTGCGGTGCCCCTCGAGGCTCTGCTCTCGGGCTCGCGCCGGGCGGCGCTCGCCGCCTGCGCCGTTGCCGGGCTCTCCGCGCTGCTGCTCGCCGCCCTCGACGTCCTCGGCCTTCTGCCGGACGTCGAGCCCTGGCCGGTCGCGGTCGCGATGCCGGTCTTCGCCGTGACGGCGATCGCCCACGCCGCGACGCTCGCCGTCGAGCACTGCCGGATCGACATGAGCCGCCGCGCCTCGGCGCGCCTGCGCGACGCCCGTGACCGCTCGCTCCTCCAGGCCATCGACGACCTCGTCACCTGGCACGACCGCAACGGCCACGTCCTCAAGGCAAGCTCCGCCGCCGCGAAGCTTTTGGGCACCGCACCGGCAAGCCTCCTCGGGCGCGGGCTCCTCAACCGCGTCCACGTCTCGGACCGGCCCGCCTTCCTCAAGGCGATCAGCGACGCGGCGCTCTCCGACCGGCCGGTCGCGATCGAGTTCCGCCTCCACGCCGGCGTGCCCGAAGGCGAGCGCGTGATCTGGGCCGAGACCCGCGCCCACCGCATCGAGTCCGAAGGCCAGGGGGGCGAATACGCCGTCGTCGCCGTGACCCGCGACGTGTCCGAGCACCGGCGCCGCGCCGACGAGCTCGAGCGCGCCCGCGCCGACGCCGAGGCGGCGGACGAATCGAAGGGCCGCTTCCTCGCGACGGTCAGCCACGAGCTGCGCACGCCCCTCAACGCCATCATCGGCTTCTCCGAGATCCTCGCCGCGAAGAGCCCGCCGCTCGGCGCGCCCGAGGTCGGGCCCGAGCGGCGGCAGGAGTACGCCGCCATCATCCACGCCTCCGGGCAGCACCTCCTCGACGTGGTCAACACCCTTCTCGACATGTCGAAGATCGACACCGGCAACTTCGATTTCGTGCCCGAGCCCTTCGCGGCCGGGCCGGTGGTGCACGCCTGCTGCGACCTCATGCAGCTCAAGGCCGAGCAGGCCGGCGTTCTTCTGACCCGCGACGTGCCCCGCGACCTGCCCGAGCTCGTCGCCGACGCCCGCGCCTGCCGGCAGATCCTCATCAACCTCCTCTCGAACGCCGTGAAGTTCACGCCCCGGGGCGGGCGGGTGAGCGTGTCGGCCCGGCGCCGGCACGACCGCGTCGAGCTCACCGTGGCGGACACCGGCATCGGCATCGCCGAGGAGGACCTGCCGCGGCTCGGCAATCCGTTCTTCCAGGCGGGCGCTGCCTACAGCCGCAGCCACGACGGCACGGGGCTCGGCCTCTCCGTGGTGCGCGGCCTCGTCGGGCTGCACCAGGGCGAGATCGTCATCGAGAGCGCGCCCGGCGACGGCACCACCGTGACGGTGAGCCTGCCGCTCGACTGCCGCGGCGGCCG
>DASVVU010000264.1:0-25624 GCA_036386395.1 Beijerinckiaceae bacterium
CGCCTCCCTCCAGGCGGTCGTCGCCGCGACGCCCCTCGTCGCCGGGGCCGTCACCCTGACCCTCGGCACCTCGATCGGCGTCGCCACCTTGCGCACCGGCGACACCCCCGAGGAGGCCCTGATGCGGGCCGACCAGGCGATGTACCGCCAGAAGGCCGAGCGCAAGGCCATGCGGGCCTGACGCCCCGGCCCTCGCCCCCCTTAGGCGATAATATCGGGGGTGAGCTGGTCCTCGATGTAGGAGATGCGGTCCTTGAGGACGAGCTTGCGCTTCTTCAGGCGCTGGATCTGGAGCTGGTCGCCGGCGACCATGCGCTCGAGGGCCTCGATCGCCATGTCGAGGTCCCGGTGCTCCTCCTTGAGGCGGGCGAGCTCGGCCTCGAACTCGGCGACCTCCTCGTCGCTCAACTGAAGCGCCATCCTGGCTCCGCCGCCGCCCGATTCCAGGGGCAGAACTATGCGCCGGGGGGCCCGGAGGGGCAAGGCTCGCGGCCCCTTCCTTTGTGCGAATCCGCGCATTTCGGCTTCACGCAGGGGCCCGTCTGTGGCATACTCCGAACCTGTCGGAACAGCTACAGGAGGGACCGACGCATGTCGCTGCAGATCAATCTGAGCGAGCTCGAGCAGAAGCATCAGGCGCTCGAGCGGGAAATCCAGGACGCCATGGCCCACCCGTCCACGGACGATCTCAAGATTGCGGAACTCAAGCGACGAAAGCTCCAGCTGAAGGACGAGATCACCAAGCTCCGCACCGGTACCCGGGTGATCCACTAGCCCAGCGTACGAAGCGTCTGTTCGAGCGGAAAGCCGCCGGGTCCGGGAAGGGCCGGCGGCTTTTCTGCGTTTGGGGTTAACGGGTGGGCCCCCTCCCGCGGGATGTTTTGCGTGAAACATTTCCTAAACCGGGCGGCCGCCGACGCCGCGCCGGCGCTCCGATGACGCGCTCCAACCGCGACGATGATGCGCGACGGTTGCGACGATGACGCGCGTCATCGGCGACGATGTTGCGAAGCATGTCGCCGATAGGCTTACCAAGCTCTACTGAGTCCAGGCGTTCGCCGAAGCGCGAGACAAACTGCTTGGCTCTTCACGCTCATCTGGGCCTTCGCGGGCGACGAGGAGCCGGTCACGGCGGCCCGCATCGCCGGCATGACGGGGCAGTCCCCGAGCCAGATCCACCGCCAGCTCCAGAAGCTCATGGCTCTCGGCATCGTCGAGCGCAACCGCGTCCTCAACCGCCAGGGCCGCGGCCATGCCTGGCACCTCTCGATCAAGGACACCGCGCCTTATCGTCGGCGAAGAGCCTCGGGGAGGCACCCCCCACCCCGCTCGGCCTTCGGCCGAGTCGGCCCTCCCCGCCACTCGCTCCGCGAGCGGGGGGAGGGGGATGGTGCACTCTGCCGGCCATCAAGGGCGGCGCCATCGGGATAGATGTGTGAATGCCGTAGCCCGTTCGGGAGAGGTGGGCTGCGCCGAGACCGCGCCGCCCGACGACAGCTCCGTCCGGTGTCTTTCGGGGCATGAGCCCGAAACCGGGCGCCTCTTCCCGACGCGTCATCCTCGGGCGCGCGCAGCGCGGCCCGAGGACCTCGCGGGGCAGAAGGCGCCTTGCCGGCCTGGGGTCCTCGGCTCTCCGCGCCTTGCGCGCTCCGGCCGAGGATGACGGCGCGGTGGGGGCGTTCCCACCCGCCTGCGGCCCACCCCGGAATGACAGGGGCGGCGGCGGGGGTTAGAATTGCGGCATGAACGATACCCACCACCACCATCACCACGGCCACGCGCACGGCCACGACCACAGCGAGCTCTCCGAGATCGAGCTGCGGGTGCGGGCGCTCGAGTCGATCCTCGTCGAGAAGGGCTACGTCGATCCGGCCGCCGTCGACGCCCTGGTCGAGACCTACGAGACGAAGGTCGGGCCGCGCAACGGCGCGAAGGTGGTGGCGAAGGCCTGGGCCGATCCGGCCTTCCGCGACCGGCTCCTGCGCGACGCCACCGCCGCCATCGCGTCGCTCGGCTTCTCCGGGCGCCAGGGCGAGCACATGGTGGCGGTCGAGAACACGCCCCAAGAGCACAACATGGTCGTCTGCACCCTGTGCTCCTGCTACCCCTGGCCGGTGCTGGGGCTGCCGCCGGTCTGGTACAAGTCCGCCCCCTACCGCTCCCGCGCCGTGATCGACCCGCGCGGGGTGCTGGCCGAGTTCGGCGTCGCGCTGCCGGCGGCGACCCGCATCCGCGTCTGGGACTCGACCGCGGAGGTGCGCTACCTCGTGGTGCCGATGCGGCCCGAAGGCACCGAGGGGTGGAGCGAGGAGGAGCTCGCCGCCCTGGTCACCCGCGATTCGATGATCGGCGTCGGGCTCCCCTTGAGGCCCGGCGAGGCGCGGCCGTGAACGGGGGGCAGGACCTCGGCGGCATGATGGGATTCGGGCCGGTCCAGCCTGAGCCGGACGAGCCCTGGTTCCACGCCGACTGGGAGCGCCGGGCGCTTGGGCTGACGCTCGCCATGGGGGCGACGGGCCAGTGGAACATCGACATGAGCCGGGCCGCGCGGGAGAGCCTGCACCCGGCGGAGTACCTGTCGTCGAGCTACTACGAGATCTGGACCAAGGGCCTGGAGAAGCTCGTCCTGCAGCAGGGGCTCGTGACCACGGACGAGCTGAAGGCCGGCCATGCCCTTACGCCGCCAAAGCCCGTCGCGCGGGTGCTGAAGGCCGAGAGCGTCCCGGCGGCGCTCGCCAAGGGCTCGCCGGCCGAGCGCCCGGCCGCGGCGCCCGCCCGCTTCGCCGCCGGCGACCGGGTGATGACGCGGGTCATGCATCCCGCCGGCCACACGCGCCTGCCGCGCTACGCCCGGGGCAAGCGCGGCACGATCGAGCGGGTCCACGGCGCCCACGTCTTCCCGGATTCGGCGGCGGCCGGCGCGGGCGAGCGGCCGCAATGGCTCTATACGGTGCGCTTCTCGGGCGCGGAGCTGTGGGGCGCCGACGCCGACCCGTCGCTCGCCGTCTCGATCGACGCCTGGGAGAGCTACCTTGAGCCTGCCTGAGGGCCTGAGCGCCGCGGCCGCCGCCGTCGCCCCGATCCCGCGCGGCGGCGACGGCGCGCCGGTCTTCGCCGCTCCTTGGGAGGCGCAGGCCTTCGCCATGACGCTGGCGCTTCACGAGCGCGGCCTCTTCACTTGGGCCGAATGGGCCGCGGCGCTCGCGGCCGAGATCAGGCGTGCGCAAGCCGACGGCGACCCCGACGACGGCTCGACCTACTACCGCCACTGGCTCGCCGCGGTCGAGCGCCTCGCGGCCGAGAAGGGCGTGACGAGCGCCGCCGCGCTCCACGCGCGCCGCGACGCCTGGGACCGCGCCGCGCACGCGACCCCGCACGGGGAGCCGATTCTTCTGGAGAACGACCCGCTCCGCTAAACCACCGTCATCCTCGGGCGGAGCGAAGCGAAGACCCGAGGACCCCGTTGGACAGAAGGCGCCAATCACCACGAGATCCTCGGGTCGCCGCTTTGCGGCGCCCGAGGATGACGATGTGGGGGGGCCCTCAGCTCCCGCCCGCGCCGCTCCACATCCCGGCAAGCAGTGACACCCCCAGCACCAGCACGAAGGCCGCCGCGAGGAGCTCGAGGCCGGCGATCGCCGTCTCGCCCGTCCCGCGCCCGCCGGCGAAGCGCAGGGCGAGGGCCTTGGCGAAGACCGCGAGCGCCGCGATCGCGCCGGTGGTCAGCGCCGTGCCGAGCGCCATGACGAAGGCCGCCGCGACGCCCGCCGGGAAGAGGCCCTGCGAGAGGGCGAAGACCAGCACCAGGATCGCTCCCGAGCAGGGGCGGATGCCGGCGGCCAGAACCACGCCCGCCATGTCGCGCAGGCGCGTCATGCGGTCGACCTCGGCGGGAGGCGGCAGGTGGACGTGGCCGCAGGCCCCGCAAGCCTCGCCGTACCCATGCCCATGCCCGTGGTCATGGCCATGGGCCGCCGGGGCGTGCGCCGCATCGGACGCAAGGCCGGCGACTCCCAGAAGCTTGCCCGCCTTGCGCCAGGTCAGGACCGCGCCAAGGGCCGCGACCGCCGCGAAGCTCGCGACCTCGACCATCCCGGTCATCCAGGTCATGGTGGCGGCCGTCCCCCGCAACGCCACGGCGGCGACGCCCACGATGGCGACGGCGACGAGCGCCTGCAGCAAGGCCGCCGCGAGGCTCAGGAGAAGGCCCTTCAGGAGCGCCCGCTCGCTCGCCACGATATAGGCCGCGATCACCGCCTTGCCGTGCCCGGGCCCGGCGGCGTGGAAGACGCCGTAGGCGAAGCCGAGCCCCATGAGCGACCAGAACGCCGCGCCGCTCTCCTTCAGGGCCGACACCGCCGCCTGCAGGCCGCGGAAGAAGCTTCCTTGGATCGCGAGGATGTAAGCGCCGATCCCGCTCGCCGCGGGCGCGGCCTCGCGCATGCCCATCCCGAACGGGTTCCTGGCGGGAGGCGGGGGCGGTGCGGCCGAGGCGAAAAGGGCCGCGATCGCCACGATGGCGGCGGCCACGAGCGCCACGGCCACCGCGGCGACCGCGATGCGGACGAGGAGCGCGCGCGGGCGGCCGGCCTTCGGGGCGGCCCCGAAAACCTCGGCTGTCAGGGACATGCCACGATGGCGCGGTTGGCGAAGTTCGAGCCGTAGTTCGAGGCCGCGGTCAGGGCCTCGAAGAAGGCCTCGGAGAGCTTCTGCTGCTGTGCCGTGTCGGGGCCCTTCGGCCGGGAGACGGTCGCGGCGCAGCCTTTGGGAGCGCCGGCGAGCTGCACCGCGTCCTCCCCCTCCGCGAGGCCGAAGGAGACGAAGAAGGTCGGGTCGTAGACCTCGAGCGAGACGGTCTTGCCCTTGGCCTGCCCTTTGATGGGGAGCATGAGCGAGAGCGTGACCTGGTCCTTCTCCATGGTCATGCCGTAGTCGCGCGGGGCCTCGAAGGCCTGCTTTGCCCCGTTCACCTTGAGGACGGTGAAGTAGTCGAAGTCGACGAGGCTCTCGGCGTTGACCTTGGCGAGCTCCTGGAGCTCGTCCGGGGAAAGCTTGCCGTCGCCGTTCTTGTCGAGTCCCTGGGTCACATAGGCCGTATAGGCGGGGTCGAAGGTCCACACGTGCCGCACGCCGGTCACACGCCCGTCCTCGGCGTAGACGATCTCGGCCTTCGCCGTCACCCACACGTGCGGATGCGCGAGCGCCGGCGAGGCAAGGCCGGCGGCCAGCATCAGGACGAGGATCCGCACCACGGATTTCATCGCTTGGTCCATCTCGGCGACGCTGCCGCTTCAATGGTTAACGGAAACTCAACGGCTCGGGCAGTCGCCGGGCCGAGTTCTTCGGTCCTACTGCGGCGAAAGCGAGGCGCGTTCCATTGACGCCGCCGCGGCGCGGGCCCCACTCTGCCGATGAGGGAGAACCTGCATGCGGCGGCTCGAAGGCAAGGTGGCGCTGATCACGGGCGGAGCGAGCGGGATCGGGCTCGCGACGGCGCGGCGCTTCGCCGAGGAAGGCGCGGCCGTCGTCCTCGGCGACATCGACCGGAACGCCGCGGAGCGCGCCTGCGCCGAAATCGATGGCGCCTCGTTCGAGCCCCTCGACGTGACCTCGGACGAGGACTGGCGGCGCGCCACCGATGCCGTCGCGGAGCGTCACGGCCGGCTCGACGTCCTCGTCAACAGCGCCGGCATCGCCCCGACGGGCTCGGTCGAGGACGTGAGCCTCGAAGACTGGCGGCGCACCATGGCGGTCAATCTCGACGGCACCTTTCTGGGCTGCCGCCACGGGGTGCGGGTCATGAAGGCGGGGGGCGGCGGGTCGATCGTCAACCTCTCGTCCGTCTCCGGCATCATCGGCGGCCACAACCTCGCGGCCTACAACGCCGCGAAGGGCGGGGTGCGGCTCCTGACGAAGTCGGTCGCCCTGCACTGCGCCCGCAAGGGCTACGGCATCCGCTGCAACTCGGTGCACCCGGGCTTCGTCGACACGCCGATGCTTGAGGACCTCGTCCGGCACTCCCGCAACCCGGAGGAGACCCGCCTCAAGCTCGCCGCGAGCGTGCCCCTCGGCCGCAACGCCCGGGCGGAGGAGGTCGCCGCCATGATCGCCTACCTCGCCTCCGACGAGGCCGCCTTCGTGACCGGGGCCGAATTCGTCATCGACGGCGGCGTCACGGCGATGTGAGCGTGGAAAGCGGGAATCGAAACGCCATATGACCCGCGAAGCGGCTAGGCTGCGCTCGATTGACCGGGCCCGCAGTTTATGTCAGCATTGTTGACCTAATTGAACAGACCGGACCTCAATCCGGCGGATTGGCGTTGAACCTTCGAGGAGGAACCGGCCGATGGCCGATGCCCAGGTAGCCGCCCCCGTCGCCCTTCGCGACGTCGCCCTCGACGACAAATACGACCTCACCAAAGAGCGCGTCTTCCTTACCGGCACGCAGGCGATCATCCGCATGCTGCTGATGCAGCACGAGCGCGACCGGCTCGCGGGCCTGAACACGGCGGGATTCGTCTCAGGGTATCGCGGCTCGCCGATCGGCGGCCTCGACCAGAACCTCTGGCGGGCGAAGAAGTGGCTCGCGGAGCGCAACATCGTGTTCCAGCCCGGCCTCAACGAGGAGCTCGCCGCGACGGCGCTCTGGGGCACGCAGCAGGCGGAGCTGCGCGGCGACGGCAAGTACGACGGCGTCTTCGGAGTCTGGTACGGCAAGGGCCCGGGCGTCGACCGCACCGGCGACGTGTTCAGGCACGCCAACATGGCGGGCTCGTCGCGGCACGGCGGCGTGCTGGCCCTCATGGGCGACGACCACACGGCGGAATCCTCCACCGTCGCGCACCAGTCGGAGTTCGCCTTCGTCGACGTGATGATCCCGATCCTCAACCCGGCGGGCGTCCAGGAGATGCTCGACTACGGGCTCTACGGCTTCGCCATGAGCCGCTTCTGCGGCTCCTGGGCGGCGATGAAGTGCGTCAAGGACAACATCGAGTCGACCGCCTCGGTCGACGGGCGCATCGACCGGGTCGGGATCGTGATCCCGGGCGACGACGCGTTCCGCATGCCCCCCGGCGGGCTCAACATCCGTGTCCGCGACCCCTTCCTCGAGCTCGAGGCGCGCCTCCACGACTACAAGCGCGACGCGATGCTCGCCTTCGTGCGGGCGAACAACCTCAACCGGATCGTCCTCTCCGGCGGCCGCACCCCGAAGATCGGCGTCATCACGGTCGGCAAGAGCTACCTCGACGTCCGCCAGGCCATGGACGAGCTCGGCCTCGACGAGGTCAAGGCGAACGACATGGGGCTGCGGCTGTACAAGGTCGCCTGCCCCTGGCCGCTGTCGCAACGGGAGCTCGTCGAGTTCGCGCAGGGCCTCGAGATGATCATCGTCGTCGAGGAGAAGCGTTCGCTCATTGAGGTCCAGGTCCGCGAGGAGCTCTACGGCACCGCGAACCAGCCGGTCTGCGTCGGCAAGAAGGACGAGCGGGGCCAATGGCTGTTCCCGGTGAAAGGGGCGCTCGACCCGAACGACATCGCGATCGCCATCGGCGAGCGGCTCCTGCGCCACCATAACGACGACGACCTCAGGGGCCGGGTCGCCCGCCTCAAGGAGGCGCAGGCGGTCCTCGCCGCGACGAGCGACGTCGCGACCCGCACGCCGCATTTCTGCTCGGGCTGCCCGCACAACACCTCGACGCACGTGCCCGAAGGCGCGCGCGCCTACGCCGGCATCGGCTGCCACTTCATGTCCCAGTGGATGGACCGCTCGACCGAGGGTTACACCCAGATGGGCGGCGAGGGCGCGAACTGGATCGGCGAGTCGAACTTCTCGACCCGCCGCCACGTGTTCCAGAACCTCGGCGACGGCACCTACAACCACTCGGGGTCGCTGGCGCTGCGCTGGGCGATCCACACCAAGACGAACGTCACCTACAAGATCCTCTTCAACGACGCCGTCGCGATGACCGGCGGCCAGAAGCACGAGGGCGGGCTCACCGTCGACATGATCGCCCGCCAGGTACGCGCCGAGGGCGTCGAGCGGATCGCCCTCGTGACCGACGAGCCCGACAAGTACCCGCGCTCGATCCAATGGCCCTCGGGCCTCACGATCCACCACCGCGACGACCTCGACGAGGTCCAGCGCGCGCTCGCCGAGGTGCCCGGCGTCTCGGTCCTGATCTACGACCAGACCTGCGCCTCCGAGAAGCGCCGGCGCCGCAAGCGCAACGAGTTCCCGGACCCGGACAAGCGCGTCATCATCAACGACCTCGTCTGCGAGGCCTGCGGCGACTGCTCGGTGCAGTCGAACTGCGTCGCCGTGCAGCCGGTCGAGACCGAGTTCGGCCGGAAGCGCCAGATCGACCAGTCGAGCTGCAACAAGGACTTCTCCTGCGTGAAGGGGTTCTGCCCTTCGTTCGTCACCGTCCACGGGGCGAAGCCCAGGAAGGCCGTGCCGGCGGCGGTGTCGACGGAAGGCATGACCTTCGACGTGCCCGAGCCCGTGCTCCCGGCCATCGACAAGACCTTCAACATCATCGTGACCGGCGTCGGCGGCACCGGCGTCGTGACCATCGGGGCGATCCTCGGCATGGCGGCCCACCTCGAGGGCAAGGGCTGCGGCATGATCGACATGGCGGGCCTCGCCCAGAAGGGCGGCGCCGTCTACAGCCACGTGCGGCTCGCGAACGCGCAGGACGACATCCACGCGATCCGGGTGACCGCGGGCGCGGCGCACCTCGTGCTCGGCTGCGACCTCGTCGTCACCGGCACCAAGAAGGTGCTGGCCTCGGTGAAGCCGGGGCAGACGGCCCTCGTCGTCAACACCGCCGAGATCATGCCCGGCGACTTCACCCGCAACGCCGACTTCTCGCTGCCCGTCGAGCGCCTCAAGCGCGCGATCCTCGCGGCGGCGGGCCGCGAGGCGGTCGACTTCGTCGACGCGACCGCGATCGCGGTCGGCATCCTCGGCAATGCCATCGCCGCCAACATGTTCATGCTCGGCTTCGCCTACCAGCGCGGGCGGGTGCCGCTCGGCGCGGCGGCGATCCGGCGCGCCATCGAGCTCAACGGCGAGGCCGTGCCGATGAACCTCGAAGCTTTCGAATGGGGCCGCCGCGCCGCCGCCGAGCCCGCCCGCATCGCCGAGCTTGCCGCGCCCGTGAAGGAGCCGACGGAATCGCGCCATCTCTCGCAGAGCCTCGACGAGATTATCGCGCGCCGGGTCGCGTTCCTGACGGATTACCAGAACGCGGCCTATGCGGAGCGCTATCGCGGCTTGATCGAGCGCGTGCGTGAGGCCGAGGCCAGGACGGTCGCGAACTCCACGGCCCTGACCGAGGCCGCCGCGCGCTCGCTCTTCGCCCTCATGGCCTACAAGGACGAGTACGAGGTCGGCCGGCTCTACACCAACGGCCACTTCGCGCGGCAGGTCGCAACGACCTTCGAGGGCGAGAACCTCCGTTACGAGTTCCACCTCGCGCCGCCGCTCTTGGCCCGCAAGGACAAGACCACGGGCCTGCCGCGCAAGATGAGCTTCGGGCCCTGGATGATGACCGCGTTCCGGGTGCTGGCGCGGTTCAAGGGCTTGCGCGGCACGCCGTTCGACGTCTTCGGCTACACGCACGAGCGCAAGGTGGAGCGCCGGCTCATCGGCGAGTACGAGGCGCTGCTCGAGGAGATCGTGGCGAAGCTTTCGCCGCAGAACCACGCCACCGCGGTCGGCCTTGCCAACGTCCCGAAGAAAATCCGCGGCTTCGGCCACATCAAGGCCCGCAACCTCGATGCGGCCAAGAAGGAGGAGGCCGAGCTCCTCGCCCGCTTCCGCGCCTCGGAGCCGGCGCTGCCGCTCGCGGCGGAGTAGCCTCAGCTTCTCCGCAAGCGGCTCACGATTCCGACGCCACGTCGTCCATCGGCTCGGGCGGGGCGGTGGCCGCGGGGCCGGCGGCCAGGAAGGTCGCGATCTCGTCCATGCTCTTCGCGGCAAGGCGCGCAAGCGCCTCCTTGTCGAGGCCGTCCCAGGGGTTCTTCTTCGAGGCAGCCTTGATCGGGCTCGACCCCGTGACCCGCTGCGCTCGCCGCTGTTGCGCGTCGAAGACGTCCCAGACGAAGGCGAGCGCGGTGCCGCCGTCCGCCGTCGGCTCGGCCTTGAGATAGCCGCGGACGCGATAGCGGGCCGGGTTGCCGGTGCCGACGAGCTCGACCTGGCGGGCCGTCGCGGCCGAGGCGAGCTCGCCGGCGAGCGCGGCGCGCACCTCCGCGGGCGCGCCCTCGATGCTCTCGAAGGCGATCGGCTTGCCGGCGGGCGAGCCGCCGACGGTCTGGCAGGACGCCAGCGCGCCCGCGAGCGCGCACATCACGAGAGCCAACGGCGCACCCCACCCCATGAATGCCTCCCCGCCTGTCGTTGGTCTCCGGCGAGCTACATTCCCCTTCTACGCTCAGCGGACCGCAAGGTCCAGGTCGGGCAGGGTCAGCGCCTCGGGGCCGCCCTCGCCGACGAGGTAGGTGCGCCCGAGCGTCATGGCGGTGCGGCTGTCGGAGTCCATCAGGATCATGTGGACGAAGACGACCATGCCGGCCTCGACCGGCCAGGGATTGCGCTCGTAGAACATCGGCCAGTCCATCCAGGACGGGGTGAACTTGGCGCCGAGCGAATAGCCGCAGGCGTTGAGCCGGTGTTGCGACAGGCCGTGCGCGTCGAGGACGCGGGCGTGGGCCGCGAAGACGTCGCCGGCGGTGCGGCCGGGCCGCAGCTCCGCCTCGCAGGCGAGGAGCGCCTCGCGGGCGGCGCGGTGGTAGGCGAGGTGGCCGGGCCGCGGGTCGCCGACGACGGCGGTGCGCATGACCGCGGCGTGGTAGCGCCGGTAAGCCCCGGCGAACTCCAGCGTGATCTGGTCGCGGGTGTCGAGGATGCGCCGGCCGGACTTGTAGCGGCACAAGAGGGCGTCCTCGCCCGACCCGATGATGAACTCGTTGCCGGGGTAGTCGCCGCCGCCGCGGAAGATCGCGGCGTGCTGGGCCGCCAGAATCTCGCCCTCGTCGGCGCCGGCCCGGATGTGCGCGAGCGCGGCCGCGTCGGCCTCGTTCGCGAGGACCGCGGCGCGGCGCACGTACGCGACCTCCTCCGGCGACTTCACGGCCCTCAGCCGCGTCACGAGATGCGAGGCGTCGGCGAGGATCGCGAAGCCGTCGAAGGCCGCCTCGAGCTTGCGGCCGTTCGCGGCCACGAGGCCGTAGCTTTCGAGCTCAACTCCGAGGGTCTTGCCCTTAAGGCCAAGGTCTTCGGTCAGCGCCTTCAGGTCGAGGGCCGGGTTCGCGTCCGCAGAATCCTTCCAGATGCGGATGTCCGCGATGTTGGACGTGTGCCGTGCCTGCCGCAAATCCGCCGAGCGGGTGAGGAGCGCGATCCGCCCGTCGGCCGCCGCGACGAGGCATTGGAAGAAGCAGAAGCCGAAGGTGTCGTAGCCCGTGAGCCAGTACATCGACTCCTGCTGGAACATGAGAAGCGCATCGAGCCGCGCCTCGCTCATCGCGGCAAGCAGCGCGCTCTTGCGGCGCTCGAACTCTTCCGGGGAGAAGTGCAGGGCCATGCGGTCGGGCGTGCCGCCTACTTCGCCACCAGCACCTTGCGGCACTCGGCCGGGAGCTGGGACATCAGCATGGGCGGGCGCGGCTTGCCGCCGGGCTTGGGAAAGAGCATCTCGTCCGTGAACCAGCGGTCGAGCTCGGCGCCGCAGCCGTCGCCGGGGGCGGGCGGCTCCTGGTCGGCGCAGCCCTCGTCGCCCGGCGGGCACCACAGCCGGATGTGGAAATGGTAGTTGTGCCCGAACATCGGGCGGATCTTCGAGAGCCAGGCGCGGTCCGAGCCGGCGTCGCGGCACAGGGCCTTCTTGATCGCCGGGTTGACGAAGATCCTGGCCACCTCCCGCTCCTTCGCCACAGCTTTCAGGAGCGCGACGTGGGCGGGCGTGTAGGCGGACGGGTCGATGTCGCGCCGGTCGGCGCGCACGAGGTTCGTGGCCGACATCTCCTCCCGCTCGGCGCGGGAGAGCCGGCGGCTCGGCATGGGGGTGAGCCACACGTCGGCGTCGAGGCCGATCTGGTGCGAGGCGTGGCCGGTCAGCATCGGGCCGCCGCGAGGCTGGGCGAGGTCGCCGACGAGGAGGCCGGGCCAGCCGTTGATCTCAGGGGTCCGCTTCGACAGCCGCTCCAGGAACCGGATCAGGTTCGGATGGCCCCAGTTGCGATTGCGGGACAGCCGCATCACCTGCCAGGTGTCGCCGTCGACGGGGAGCGCCGTCGCGCCGGCGACGCAGCCCTTGGCGTAGCCGCCGATCGCCCGCGCCGCGAGCGGCGCCCCGGTCGTCGCGCGACCGAACAGCTCCTTCGCCGGGACGCTGGGATCGTCCGGGTTCTTGATCGGCGGCAGCGGCTTCGGGTTGAGCGTGCCCGGGTCCTGGGCGAGCGCTTGCGTCGGTAGCGCAAGCGCCAAGGCCGCGAGGAGGATGCGAATCGGCCGCATGGCGGAGAGGCTAGAGCGGTTTCTTCTCAAGCGCACCCCTGTGTCATTCCGGGGCGGGCCGGAGGCCCGAGCCCGGAACCCATAAACGCCAGCGGTGCCGATGCGCACGACCGCTTCAGCGTCATCGCGAAAGTTCGTGGTTATGGGTTCCGGGCTCCTCGCTACGCGAGGCCCCGGAATGACAGGCTCGCTCAATGCCGCGCGAGCGCCGAGGTGCGGCGGGCGTCGTGGTCGCGGGTCGGGTAGGACGCCATCGCGACGCGGGCGAGGTCCTCGCGCTCGCCCCCCCGTCGGTGCAGGGAAGCGCGATTACGCGCCTCCTTCCGGTGGCCGCCGCCGCTGAAGGCGTAGCCCAGAGCGAGCCCGACGCCCGCGAGGAGCGCGACGGTCGCCATCGGGTGCAGCTGCGCCTCGAGGAAGAGGCTCGTCTTGCGCGGGCTCGTCTCGGGGAGGGACGAGTATTCGGCGCCCTCGCGGGGGCGGTAGAGGTTGTCGCGGCGCTGCCGCTCCCGCGGGCTCGGCGCGTCGCGCACCTGCGAGGCGTACCCCGTCATCTCCATGGCGTAGTCGGTGAGGCGCGGGAAGTGGGTGCCCATGAGGCTGATCATGTAGCCGCCGAAGCCGACCACGAGGGTGCGCTTCGGGGTCTCGGCCGCGAAGAGAATCGCCTTGCCGACGAGATGCGGATCGTAGGTCGGCGGCGGCAGCGAAAGGCCCGGCGCGCCCATCTCGTTGCGGGCGTGCTCGGGATAGGGCGTGTCGATGGCGGAGGGCTTGATCAGCGTGACCGATACGGGCGCACCCGCCGCCTCGAGCTCCATGCGCAGGCCGTCCGTGAAGGCCTTCACGGCGTGCTTCGTGGCCGAATACTGCGCCTGGTAGGCCATGGCGCGGTCGCTGAGCACGCTGCCGATGTTGACGATGGCGCCACCGCGGCGGGCGAGGTGCCCGGCCGCGACGAGGGAGCCGTTGACGACGCCCCAGTAGTTCACGTCGAAGACGCGCCGCTGGTCCTCGACCGGGGTCTTGGTCATCTCGCCGTAGATCGTGACCGCGGCGTCGTTGACCCAGGTGTCGAAGCCGCCGAAGCGCTCGATCGCGGTCCTGGCGATGCGCTCCAAGTCCTCGCGGCTCGCGACGTCGGCCGGAACGACCACGGCCTCGCCGCCGAAGCGCCGGCACTCCGCTGCCACTTCCTCGAGCTCCGCCTCGTTGCGGGCGGCGAGCACGAGGCGGGCGCCGCGCGCGGCCGCCATCTCGGCCGTCACCCGCCCGATGCCGCTCGACGCGCCCGTGATGACGATGACCTGCTCCTCGACCGGCTTCAGCTCGACCGCCATGGGGTTCTCCCGCGTTTCCGGAATGCCCCGTCAACGTGTGCCTCAAGCCGGGGTTCCGGTCCGGAACCCCCCTTCAAGGCAAGCGTTGCCTTACATCACCAGAGGAGGGACTCCATGGCGACGAACACCACCTTCGGGACGACGGGCACGAGCGGCGCCTCCACGACGACCGCCGCGGGCGGCGCGGCCGGCGAGGTCCGCGAGACCCACAACCTCATCGCGAGCGACAAGGTCGAGGGGACGCCGGTGCGCCGCTCCGACGGCGAGAAGATCGGCACCATCGAGCGCGTCATGATCGAGAAGCGCTCGGGCAAGGTCGCCTACGCGGTGATGAGCTTCGGCGGCTTCATGGGGCTCGGCGAGGACTACTACACGCTGCCCTGGAGCGTCCTGAAGTATAACACCCAGCTCGACGCCTACGAGCTCAACCTCACCGAGGACCAGCTCCGCGGCGCGCCGCGCCGCTCGTCCGAGGGCCGCGACGCATCCTACGACCGCGAGTGGGAGGAGCACGTCCACCGCTACTACAACGCGACGCCGTACTGGGGCATCTGAAGCCCGCCTCCAACACGGGAGCCGCCCGGCAGCGCCGGGCGGCTTTGCGCGTCAGTTCGTCACTACGATCCTGGCCCCGCCGCGGGATTGCACGAGCCGGTAGAGGGCCGCCGCGTTCGCTGGGTGGAGCCGCACGCAGCCATGGCTCGCCGGGCGCCCGAGCTGGCGGATCGAGTACGTGCCGTGGATCGCGTAGCCGCCGCGGAAGAACAGGGAGTACGGCATCGGCGACATGTCGTACTTGCGCGAGTACCACATGCGCTCCATCCGCTGGACGCGGTAATGGCCGGCGGGCGTGCGATAGCCGCGGCGCGCGGTCGACACCGGCCAGGCATAGGTGAGCCCGCCGTCGACGTAGACCCGCATGCGCTGGGCCGAGTTGCTGATCTGGACCGTGACGGCGGCGAAGGCCGGCGTGCCGAGGAGGAGGGGAAGGATCAGGGCGGGGAGGAGCCGGACAACGCGGATGGGCGACATGACGCTTTACGCCTCACGTTACATCGACCCGCATCCACCCATAGTTAAGCTCAGGTTAATCCGCCCTGGCAATCGGTAAAAACCCGGCCTGACGGAAATTTGAGGCGCAAGGTGAATCGCCGGCTGGCGCGATACGCTCCCCGGCTTTCGCGGCCGGCATGGCTTCTGTACCCTCGCACCCAAGGCGCTTGAATCCTGGGATTTATGGTCGCGACAAGACCCCCTCGTGCTGAAAGCGGATCCCGTAACGCGCGCGGCGACGCGCTGCACGGCAGGTCCACGATGAAGACCCGAGGCGGGGCGCGTACCGCCGCCCTTGCCTTATGCGCGTGGCTCATCGGGACGACACCGACCGAGCTGCGCGCCCAGCCCGTTCCGGGCTGCCCCGAGCTCATCCAAGCCCTCGGCTCGGCCACGCGTCAGCACAAGGCCGGCGAGCGGCAGCGCGCCGCGAGCTCCGCCGTCAACACGCTTTGGCCGGGAAGCCGCCAGAGTTGCGAGGCGAAGGCTCGGGAAAGCAGGAAGCGAGAGCCGGTCGTCTCCCTGCTGGACGCGATCCAGGCCAAGGGCTGCCTCTCCCCCGCCCAGGCCGGCTCCTACCGGCACATGCTCGTAGTCCAGGAGGAGGAGCGCGAGCGCGGATGGTGCCCATGAGGCTCGCCCGGTCCGCCCGCCGCCCCGCCCAGGAGGCCGACTTCATCATCGTCGGCGCGGGCTCGGCCGGCTGCGTCTTGGCGAACCGGCTGACGGCATCCGGCCGGCACACGGTCGTGCTGCTGGAGGCCGGCCCGCGCGACCGGCACGTGTGGATCCACGTGCCGCTCGGCTACGGCAAGCTGTTCAAGGATTCTAGGGTCAACTGGCTTTACGCGACGGAGTCGGAGCCCGAGCTCAACGGCCGGATCATCTACCAGCCGCGCGGCAAGGTGCTGGGCGGCTCGTCCTCGATCAACGGCCTCGTCTACGTCCGCGGCCAGCCGCAGGACTTCGACCATTGGCGCCAGCTCGGCAACACGGGTTGGGGCTTCGACGACGTGCTGCCCTACTTCCGGCGCTCGGAGGACCAGGCCCGGGGCGAGAGCGAGCACCACGGCGTCGGCGGGCCGCTCTGCGTCTCCGACGCGACCGAGCCGCACGTCCTCTGCGACGCCTTCATCGCGGCGGCCGAAGAGGCCGGCGTGCCGCGCAACGACGACTTCAACGGCGCGATGCAGGAGGGCGCGGGCTACTTCCAGACGACGTCCCGGCGCGGCGTCCGCTGGAGCACCGCGCGGGGGTATCTCCGCCCGGCGCTGAGGCGGCCGAATCTTTCCGTCGTCACGGAAGCGCTCGCGACCCGCGTCCTGTTCGAAGGTCGCAAGGCCGTCGGCGTCGAGTATCGCCGCGGGGCCGAGATCTTCGTCGTGCGCGCCCGGCGCGAGGTGATCCTGTCCGGAGGCGCCATCAACTCGCCACAGCTCCTCCAGCTCTCCGGCGTCGGCCCCGGCGCGCTGCTGCGGGAGCACGGCATTCCGGTCGTCGCCGAGAGCCCCGGCGTCGGCGAGGATCTTCAAGACCACCTCCAGGTCCGCATGGTGCTGAAATGCACCATGCCGATCACCATCAACGACGAGATCAATTCCCTCATGCGCCGCATGGGCGTCGGCCTGCGCTACGCGCTGTGGCGCAAGGGGCCGCTGACGATCAGCGCCGGCTACGCGGGCGCCTTCTTCCGCACCGACGAGCGCCTCGAGACGCCCGACGTGCAGATCCACTTCATCACCTTCTCGACCGACCGCATGGGCGAGCGTCTGCACCCCTTCCCCGGCTTCACCGCCTCGGTGTGCCAGCTCCGGCCGGAGAGCCGCGGCTTCGTGCGCATCAAGAGCCCTGATCCTGCGGCGGCGCCCGCGATCCAGCCGCGCTACCTCTCGACCGAGACCGACCGGCGCACCAACGTCGAGGGCATGAAGCGCCTCCGCGCCATCATGCAGATGCCGGCGATGCGCCCGTACGTGCTCGCCGAGCACCTGCCGGGGCCTGAGGTGCGGACCGACGACGAGATCCTCGCCTACTGCCGCGAGGTCGGCAGCACGATTTACCATCCGAGTTGCTCCTGTCGCATGGGCACGGACCCCCGCGCGGTGGTCGACCCGCGGCTGAAGGTGCGTGGCCTCGAGGGCTTGCGCGTCGTCGACGGGGCCGTCATGCCGGGCGTGGTCTCGGGCAACACCAACGCCGCGATCGTGATGATCGCCGAGAAAGGCACCGACATGATCCTGGAGGACGCGCGATGAACCCCTTCGATTTGTCCGGCCGCGTCGCCCTCGTGACCGGCGGCAACGGCGGCATCGGCCTCGGCATGGCGAAGGGCCTTTCGGAGGCCGGCGCCGCCGTCGCCATCGCCGGGCGCAATGCGGAGAAGGCTGAAGACGCCCTCGCGGCGCTCGGGCCGAAGGCCGTGTTCGTCGAGGTCGACATCGCCGATGCGGACTCGTGCCGCGCCATGGTGGCCGAGACCGTCGGGAAGCTCGGGCGCCTCGACGTCCTCGTCAACAACGCCGGCGTGAACGACCGCCGGCGGCCCGAGCTCTACGAGCCCGAGGCGTGGCAGGCGGTCCTCGACGTCAACCTCTCCGGCGCCTTCTTCGCGGCGCAGGCGGCCTATCCGGAGATGAAGGGGGCGGGCGGCGGCAAGATCGTCAACATCGGCTCGATGATGTCGATCTTCGGCGCCTCCTTCGCGGCGCCCTACGCCGCCTCGAAGGGCGGGCTCGTGCAGCTCACCAAGGCGCTCGCGACCGCCTGGGCCACCGACAACGTCCAGGTCAACGCCGTCCTGCCGGGCTGGATCGACACCGAGCTCACGCGGACGGCGCGCCGCCAGGTCGAGGGCCTGCACGAGCGCGCCCTCGCCCGCACCCCCGCGGGCCGCTGGGGCACCCCCGACGACCTCGCCGGCATCGCCGTGTTCCTGGCGAGCCCGGCGTCGGACTTCATCACCGGGGCGGCGATCCCGGTGGACGGCGGGTACTCGGTGCAGGGGTGATTCGCCTCTCCCTCAAGAGAAGAGGCGGTCACCGCCACAGCCACGCCGCGCCGCGCACGCCGGAGGAGGGGCCGTGGAGGCGCCTGCGGACCGGCGTGTCGAAGCGGTCGGAGAAGACGTGCTGGGCGACGCGGGCTGGAAGGTCGGCGTAGAGCTCGTCGACCTCGGACAGGCCGCCGCCGAGCACGATGACGTCGGGGTCGAGGATGTTGACCACGTGCGCAAGGCCGCGGGCGAGGCGGCCGCCGTAGCGCTCGACCGTGGTCCGGGCGGCGGCGTCGCCCGCGCGGAGAGCCGCGATAATCTCCTCAGCCTTGAGGCGCCGCCCAGTCTGCCGCTCGTGATCCGCCGCCATCGCCGGGCCGGACAAAAAGGTCTCGATGCAGCCGTGCTGTCCGCACCAGCAGGGCGGGCCCGGGCGCTCGTCGTCCCGCGGCCAGGGCAGGGGGTTGTGGCCCCACTCGCCGGCGATGCGGTGGCGCCCGGAGAGGGCGCGCCCGTCGAGCGCGATGCCGGAGCCGACGCCGGTGCCGAGGATCGCGGCGAAGACCACGGCGGCGCCGGCGCCGGCCCCGTCCGCGGCCTCGGAGACCGCGAGGCAGTTGGCGTCGTTCTCGACCCGCACCGGGCGTGCGAGCGCCGCCGCCATGTCCCGGTCGAGGGGGCGGCCGTTGAGCCAGGTCGAGTTGGCGTTGCGCACGAGCCCGCTCGCCGGCGAGATCGCGCCCGGGATGCCGATGCCGACGCTGCCCGTCTCTCCAAGCTCCCCCTCGATGCCGAGGACGAGATCAGCGGCGCCGCGGATGCAGGCCTCGTAGTCGTGCTGCGGCGTCGCGATGCGCCGGCGGGCAAGGGTCCGGCCGTCGCTGGAGAGCGCGATCGCCTCGATCTTGGTGCCGCCCCAGTCGACGCCGATCAGCACGCGTGAGCCGTCAGGCCGCGGTCTTCGCCTGGGCCAGCTCGACCTCGCGGGCGCGGCCCAGGCCTCGCATGGTGTCGGCGAGGTGCGGGCGCGCCGCGAGCTGGCGGGCGTAGAGGCGGGCGAGCGCCGCCGTCATCCGCCCATTGCGAGCCAGAAGCTCGTCGGCGAAGCCGATCATGCGCAGGTTCGGCCAGGCCTGGGGGCGGATCTCCTGGAGGCGCCGGAAGACGCGCTCCTCGTCCTCGTCCGGATGGACCTGGGCCAGGATCATCGCCATGGCGGCGGTCGAGCGCGAGATGCCGGCGTGGCAATGGATGAGGAGGTGGCCCTCCCCCTCGCCCCTCGCCTCGGCCCCGTGGGCGAGCGCCCGGCCGAAGCCGAGGATCGCTTCTACGTGCCCGATCTGCGGCAGCATCACGCCGGGCGCGGGCTCGACGGCGTCGTGGAAGCGCAGGATCGTGCGGTGGTGCGGGTCGTAGGCCGAAAAGGCCTCCGGGTCCGGCCAGTCCGGGTCGAGGATCGAGAGCACGTGGGTCACGGCGCGGGCGCCGTGGTGCTCGAGCTCCTCGAGGCCGCACACGGTGAGGAGGGAGATGGAGACGGGCTGCATGGGGTCACCGGTAATCTCCCGGCCTCTAGCACGGGCGCGCCCGCGGCACGCGCGGCATCCGTGCGCCGCGTTGCCGCAGAGCCGTGCCGGCCGGGATGTTCGCGCGAACGTGCCGGTGTCGACGGCAGGCCCGTCGCACGGCGGGCGCCGTCCGCCACGGCGCTTCGCCGCGCGAAAACCTCTTTCCTATTCTCTTGTGCGCCCGAAACCCCTAAATGGGACCCTTCCGCTCGAGGAACGGCCGCGCGGCGGCCTCAAGGCGATTTCGTGAAGAAGCTCTTCGTCAAGTCCTACGGCTGCCAGATGAACGTCTACGACGCCGAGCGCATGGCGGACGTGCTGGCGCCGGAAGGCTTCGTCCCGACGGCCGAGATGGCGGAGGCCGACCTCGTCGTCCTCAACACCTGCCATATTCGCGAGAAGGCGGCCGAGAAGGTCTATTCCGAGCTCGGCCGGGTGCGGCAGGTCAAGCAGGCCCGCGCGGCCGCAGGCCGCGCCACGCAGGTCGTTGTGGCCGGCTGTGTCGCCCAGGCGGAAGGCAAGGAGATCGTGCGGCGGGCGCCCGTCGTCGACGTGGTGGTCGGGCCGCAGAGCTACCACCGCCTGCCGGAGCTCGTCGCCCGCGCCCGCCGGGAGCGCGGTGTCGTCGACACCGAGTTCCCGGTCGAGGACAAGTTTTCTCGCCTGCCGCCGGTGCGCGGGCGCGGTGTTGCGGCCTTCCTGACCATCCAGGAGGGCTGCGACAAGTTCTGCACCTTCTGCGTCGTGCCCTACACCCGCGGCGCCGAGGTCTCGCGTCCGGTCGCGAAGGTGGTGGCCGAGGCCGAGCGGCTTGCCGCCGCGGGGGTGCGCGAGATCACGCTGATCGGCCAGAACGTCAACGCCTACCACGGCGAGGGGGAGGACGGCCGCGCCTGGTCGCTGGCCGACCTCCTGCGCCGCATGGCCGAGGTTCCCGGCATCGCGCGCCTGCGCTACACCACGAGCCACCCGCGAGACATGGACGAGGCGCTGATCGCGGCCCACCGCGAATTGCCTTCCCTTATGCCCTACCTGCACCTCCCCGTGCAGGCGGGCTCCGACCGCGTGCTCGCCGCCATGAACCGCAGGCACACCCGGGACGACTACCGCCGGATCGTCGAGCGTGTGCGCGCCGCCCGCCCGGACATCGCCCTCTCGTCCGACTTCATCGTCGGCTTCCCGGGCGAGACCGACGCCCACTTCGCGGACACGATGCGGCTTGTGGAGGAGATCGGCTTCGCGAGCGCCTTCTCGTTCAAGTACAGCCCCCGCCCCGGCACGCCGGGCGCCGACCTCCCCGGCCAGGTGCCGGAGCCGGTCAAGGCCGAGCGCCTCGCTCGCCTGCAGGCGCTCCTCGAAGAGCAGCGCCAGGCCTTCAACCGCGGAACTGTCGGGCGCATCGTCGACGTTCTCCTGGAGAAGATAGGCCGCCATCCGGGCCAGCTCGCCGGCAAGTCGCCCTACCTCCAGGCGGTGCAGATCGAGGCCGCCCATCACAAGGTCGGCGACGTCGTGCCGGTGCGCATCGTGAAGGCAGGCTCCAACAGCCTGTTCGGCGAGGCCGTGGACGCGCCGGCCGGCTTGGCGGCGGCGTGAAAGGAGAGCGCGATTTGAGACCGGCGGACGGCCCGCGCGGCCAAAGGGTCAAGCCCGCCGCTCCTCCGGGCGTCGTGGACGAGACCGCCGAGATCACCCTCACCTTCGAGGACAACCGGCTCGCGAGCCTGCTCTTCGGCCATTACGACCAGAACCTCGCGCACCTCGAGCGCCGGCTCGGTGTCGTCGCCAACGCCAACGGCAACCGGGTCGTGGTCAAGGGCACGCCGGACGCCTCCGAGCAGGCCCGCCGCGTGCTGGAGGGACTCTATGAGCGCGTCCGCAACGGCGCGCCCCTGTCGCTCGGCGACGTCGACGGGGCGATCCAGGAGAGCGCCCTTCAGGGCAACCTGTTCCCGAGCGCCGAGGAGCCGCCCTCCGGACGCCCGAGCTTCGACCAGATCGCGACGCGGAAGCGCGGCCCCGTGCGGGCCCGCAACGCCGCGCAGGATTCCTATATTAAGGCGCTCCGGCAGCACGAGCTGGTGTTCGCGGAAGGCCCCGCCGGCACCGGCAAGACCTGGCTCGCCGTCGGCCACGCGGTCTCGCTCCTGGAGCAGGGCCAGGCCGAGCGGCTGATCCTGTCGCGGCCCGCCGTCGAGGCCGGCGAGCGCCTCGGCTTCCTGCCCGGCGACATGCGCGAGAAGGTCGACCCTTACCTGCGCCCGATCTACGACGCCCTCTACGACTTCATGGAGGCGCGCCACGTCGAGCGGGGGCTTGCGACCGGCATGATCGAGATCGCGCCGCTTGCCTTCATGCGCGGGCGAACCCTCACGAACTCCATCGTCCTGTTGGATGAGGCCCAGAACACCACCACCATGCAGATGAAGATGTTCCTGACCCGCCTCGGCGAGGGCTCGCGCATGGTGGTGACGGGCGACCCCTCCCAGGTCGACCTGCCGCCGGGACAGAAGTCCGGCCTGATCGAGGCCTCGCGCATCCTTTCGAACGTCGAGGGCATCGCCCGCGTAGTCTTCCGCGACGTGGACGTGGTCCGCCACGACCTCGTGCGCCGCATCGTCACCGCCTACGACCAGGACGCCGCGGCCGCGACCGCCGCCGCCGTGACCGCCCGCCGCGAGGGCCGTCAGCCGTGATCGAGATCGACCTGTCGATCGCATCCGCGGGCTGGAAGGCCCTCGGGGACGTCGAAGCCGTGGAGGCCCTGGCGCGAGAGGTCGTCGAGGCCGCGCTCGCGGTTGCCGGAGAGGCGCAGGAGGAGCTGTCCCTGAGCCTGCTCTTCGCCGGCGACGAAGCCGTGCGCGCGCTCAACCGCGGCTTCCGCGGCAAGGACAAGCCGACGAACGTCCTCTCTTTCCCGGCGCCCGTGCCGCCCGGCTTGCCCGGCTCGCGCCCCCTCGGCGACGTCGTCCTCGCCTTCGAGACCGTGGCTTGGGAGGCGGAAAACGAGGGCAAGACCTTGGCGGACCACGCCCGGCACCTTATTGTCCACGGCACCCTGCACCTCCTCGGCTACGACCACGAGACGGACGCCGAGGCGGAGCGGATGGAGGCGCTGGAGGTCGAGGCCCTGGCGCGGCTCGGCATTGCGGACCCCTATCGCGAGGCGGCGGCCTGACGGCGCCATTCCCCATGAACGATGACCGAAGTCCCAACGGCCGCGTCGGAGAGCCCTCCGACGCCGACGGCGCGCGCGAGCGCTGGTACGACCGGCTCCTCGCCCGCATCGGCCTGAAATCCAAGGACACCATCCGCCACGATCTCGAGGAGGCGCTGGCCGAGGTCGGCGAAGAGAACTTCTCCCCGCAAGAGCGGGCGATGCTGAAGAACGTGCTGGGCTTCCACCGCTTCCGGGTCGACGATGCGATGGTGCCTCGTGTCGACATCGTCGCGGTCTCGGCCGAGGCGACGCTCGGCGAACTCCTGGCGCTCTTCCGCACCGCCGGCCATTCGCGCCTGCCGGTGTTCGGCGAGACCCTCGACGATCCCCGCGGCATGGTCCACATCCGCGACTTCCTCGACTACATCGCCGCGAAGGCCGAGGCGCGCCCGCGCCCGATCCCCGACGAGGCCATGGCCGCGGTCCCGCCAAGCCTCGGGGACGTCGACCTCTCGGTCCCGCTCTCGACCGCCGGGATCGTGCGCTCCGTCCTATTCGTGCCGCCCTCCATGCCGGCGATCGACCTCCTTGTGCGGATGCAGGCGACGCGCACCCACATGGCCCTCGTCATCGACGAGTACGGCGGCACCGACGGCCTCGTCTCGATCGAGGACCTCGTCGAGATGGTGGTCGGCGACATCGAGGACGAGCACGACGAGGAGGCCGGCCGCACCGTCATGCGCGAGGGCGACACCCTCCTGGCCGAGGCGCGGGCGAGCCTGGAGGAGGTCTCCGAGGCGGCAGGCGTCGACCTTGCGCTCGCCATTGGCGACATGGCCGAGGAGGTCGACACGGTGGGCGGGCTCGTCGTGACGCTCGCCGGCCGCGTGCCCTCCCGGGGCGAGCTTATCGCCGGCCCCGAAGGGCTCGAGTTCGAGGTGCTCGACGCCGATCCGCGCCGGGTCAAGCGTGTCCGCATCCACCGCCGTCCGGAGGGCGCGGCGCTCCGGCGCCCTGCGGCGCCGACGGGCGCCGGGACCGGTGCCGGTGCGGCGCCGACGACGGCACCGATAGTCGCGCCGACGACGGCGCCGGCGGCCGAGCCGGAACCCGCCGCCCAGGCGAGCGCCCGCCGGGCATGATCAAATCACTGTCCGCCTACGTGGTCCTGTCCTGGGGCTGGACTCGCGCGCTCATCGCCTTCGCGGCGGGCGCCGCAGGGGCGCTTGCCATGCCGCCGTTCGGCATCCTGCCGGCGCTCGCGGTCTCGCTCACCGTCGCGGTCTGGCTGATCGACGGCGCCGCCACGAGCGGGCGCTTCGGGCGCGCCTCGACCTTCGTCTCCGCCGGCGTTGCCGGCTGGTGGTGGGGCTTCGGCTACTTCGTGGCGGGGCTGTGGTGGCTCGGCTCCGCCTTCCTGGTCGAGGCCGACCAGTTCGCGTGGCTCCTGCCTTTCGGGGTCCTCGGCCTGCCGGCGCTTCTCGCCGTCTTCCCGGCCTTCGGCTTCGCGCTTGCCCGCGCGCTGTGGTCGCCGGGATGGGGGCGGCTTTTCGCCTTCGCCTTCGGCCTGACCGTCGCGGAGTGGCTGCGCGGCAACCTCTTCACCGGTTTTCCCTGGAACACGCCCGGCATGGCGCTCGGCCAGAACCTCTGGCTCATGCAGGCGGCCTCTGTCGTCGGCCTCTACGGGCTCACCGTGCTGGCGATCCTGATCTGCGCCGCGCCGGCGACGCTCGCCGACGGCGGCCCCGTCCGCCGCCGCTGGACGGCGCCGGCGCTGGCGCTCGCAACGCTCGCGCTCCTTGCTGCCTTAGGGGCCTGGCGCATTCCGGGTGCGGAGACGCCGACCGTCGCCGGGGTGAAGCTTCGGATCATGCAGCCGAACCTGGCCCAGGACGCGAAGTTCAGGCCCGAGAACCGGGACGAGATCATGCGCCGCTATCTTGCGATCAGCGACCGCGCGACCTCGCCGCAGTCGAGCGGCGTCGCCGACGCGACGCACCTGATCTGGCCGGAATCCGCCTTCCCCTTCCTGCTGCACCGGGACGCCAAGGCCCTCGCCCAGATCGCGGCCCTGCTCCCGCCCGGCGTGACCCTGATCACCGGCGCGGCGCGGGCCGAGGAACCGCTGCCGGGGGAGCAGCGCCTGCGCTTCTACAACGCGATCCAGGTCGTCGCCGACGACGGCACCATCATTGCCACTTACGACAAGTCGCACCTCGTGCCATTCGGCGAGTATTTTCCCCATATCCTCGACGCAGCCCTGCGCGGGGTGGGCTTGCGCCAGTTCGTGCATGTCCCCGGCGGCTTCGAGGCGGGCGAGCGCCGCGCGACGCTTGCCGTGCCCGGCCTGCCGCCGGTCGCGGCGACGATCTGCTACGAGGCGATCTTCCCGGGCGGAGCGGTGGTCGAGGGCACCCGGCCGGGGCTCATCCTGAACGTCACCAACGACGCCTGGTTCGGGATCACCCCGGGGCCGCACCAGCATTATGCCCAGGCGCGAATCAGGGCCGTCGAGGAAGGACTCCCGCTCGTGCGGGCTGCAAACAACGGTATTTCGGCCGTTATCGACCCTTACGGGCGTGTTCTTGGCCTCCTCCCGTTGGGTGTCGACGGCGTTCTCGACTCGAGGTTGCCGGTCGCCGTACAGCCCACATCTTTTAGCAATCTTGGCCGTATTCTTTTCATGTTCATTCTCCTATGGTGCGCCGCATTGGCCCTCATCGCGCGCGGACGGTCGCGGATCCCATGAGCAAAAAGCCGGCCCCCAAGGGCCCTCAAGGCGCGAGCCCGAAGGAACCCAAGATGGTCACGAAGTCGCCCAACCCGGTCGATCGGCACGTGGGTAGCCGGGTGCGCATGCGGCGCATGCTCGTCGGCATGAGCCAGGAGAAGCTCGGCGAGGCGCTGGGCATCACCTTCCAGCAGATCCAGAAGTACGAGAAGGGCACGAACCGCATCGGCGCGAGCCGCCTGCACCAGATCGCC
>DASVVU010000265.1:0-7810 GCA_036386395.1 Beijerinckiaceae bacterium
CCGACGGCGTAGAAGGCGACGTAGCCGAGGTCGAGGAGGCCGGCGAGGCCGACCACGATGTTGAGGCCCCAGCCGAGCATCACGTAGGTCAGGATCAGGATGCCGAGGTCGACCCAGTAGCGCGATTCCGACAGGCCGCCCTTGCCGAGCCAGATCAGGAGCGGGAAGGTCAGCGCGATGCCGAGGAAGACCGGCAGACCGAGCTTGCCGATGCGCTGGATCGCGCTGAGCTGCGAGGGGTCGGTCGCGAGCGCCTGCGGCCGCGCCGGCCGGCTGCGGCGGTGACTGCCGAAGGTCTCGCCGACGAGCCGCAACGCGAAGACCAGGGCGCAGAGCAGCGCGACCAAGCCCCAGCGCGGGCGCAGGATGAGCTCGTTCGATTGCCCCTGGTCGGTGCGGAACGAAAGAATCGGGATCGACAGCCCGAGCGTCACCAGGGCCCAGAAGGCGGCGTCCTTCACCGCCTTGGCGAGGTCGAGGGAGCGGCGCGCGACCGCCGCCTGCGACGGGGTAAGGGCCGGGGTCGCGGCGGCTTCCATCGTCAGACCTTCTCGACCTCGGGCCGCCCGAGGACCCCGGACGGCATGAACACGAGCACGATGGCGAGGATCGAGAACGCGGCCACGTCCTTGTATTCGATGGAGAAGTAGGCCGACCACAGGGTCTCGATGAGCCCGATGATGAGGCCGCCGAGAACGGCGCCGGGGAGCGAGCCGATGCCGCCGAGCACCGCCGCCGTGAACGCCTTGACGCCGGGCACGAAGCCGTCGGCGAAGCTCACGACGCCGTAGTAGAGGAGGTACATGGTGCCGGCGACGGCGGCGAGGGCCGCGCCAATCACGAAGGTGAGCGAGATCGTGCGGTCGACGTCGATGCCGAGGAGCGCCGCCATCTTGCGGTCCTGCTCGCAGGCCCGCTGCGCCCGCCCGAGCGCCGTGTTCTGGACGATGTACCAGAACACCGCGAGGAGGGCGGCGGTGACGATCATGATGATGATCTGCTTGTAGGAGAGGGCGACGGCGTAGCCCTTCTCGCTCTCGAACAGCACGATCACGTCGCGCACCATCGGCGGCGTCGGCTTGTTGCGCGCGCCTTGCGCCACCTGGACGAAGTTCGCGAGGGCGATCGAAACGCCGATCGCCGAGATCAGCGGCGCGAGGCGGAACGAGCCCCTGAGCGGTCGGTAGGCGAGGCGCTCGATCGCCCAGCCCCACAGCGAGGTCAGCGCCATGCCGATCACCAGGACGATGAGGAGCGCCAGCGCGACCGAGGTGATCCCGAGCCAGGTGGTGAGGATCAGGAAGAAGATCAGCGAGATGAAGGCCGCCAGCATGAACACGTCGCCGTGGGCGAAGTTCACCATGCCGATGATGCCGAACACCATCGTGTAGCCGATGGCGATGAGACCGTAGATCGAACCCAGCGTCAGCCCGTTGATGAGCTGTTGCACGAACACGCCCCAATCCATGAACCCGCCGTCCCTCTGTCCGGCCGCTTTAAGGCCTGTTATCGGCTTTCCGCCACGATCATGCCTGCAAATCGGGCAGGCCGCCAGCGCGAAGCGGCGGGTCTCTAGCAATCGCCGGACCACGGGGCAAACCGAGGGCGGATCAGGGCTGGCGTCGGCCAGGAAAGGTGAGGTGACCTGCCTCACCGCTTCCTGAGGCGAACGTGGTAGCCGACCGTGAATTGGGCGTCGTCGAGCCGGTCGTCGAGCGTGGTGAGGAAGCGCGGCAGGAGCTCGCCGAAGAGGTGGCCGACGGCCGGCGCGAGGGCGCCGTGCAGGTGGGCGTGGCGCTCCAGCGTCCAGGACACCCGGGCGCATTCCTGGGCGATGTGGCGGAAGGTGCCGCCGTTCGGCGCGATCTCCTCGACGTCGAGCCCGAAACGCTCCGCCACCATCCGGTACCAATGCGGCGTGTAGCCCCCGTAGAAATGGTAGGGCTCCTGGTGCAGGCCGGAGCCGAGGGGCGCCGTCAGGAGCATCAGCCCGCCGGGCTTCAGGATGCGGGCCATCTCGGCGACGGCGGCGATCGGCTCGGGAACGTGCTCGAGGACCTCGGTGCACAGGACGAAGTCGAAGCTCGCCTCGGGCACCGGGATCGCGGTCACGTCGGAGACGTAGTCCATTGTCCCGTAGAGGCCCTCGCCTTTCTCGGAGTCGTGGTAGCCCTCGTACTGGGTGAAGTCGTGCGCCTCGTATCGGGCGTGCCCGAAAAGCTTCCGGTAGGGGCAGGTGCCGGCTCCGACGTCGAGGACGCGGGCGCCCGCCGGCACCGTCCTCGCCTGCTCGGCCACCCAGGCGTCCCGGTTGCGCGCGTTGAAGCCCTGGATCTCGAGGATCGGCGGCTCGGCCGAGCGCTCCGATTCCATGATGCGCAGCAGCCGCTCGATCCCGGGGTCGAGGGGCGGCAGATGGGCGCCGGCCCCGATCGAACGGTCGTGCCAGCGCGCGTTGGCCGCGACGCCTCGAAGGTCTTCGTCCCGCAGGAGCTCGATGAACCGATCCCTGGCCGGGGCCGGAACCCGATAGATCACGTCGTCCACGATCGCCGTGTAGGCGTCCGGGCGTCGCCGGCGCAGGGCATCCATGACCGCGTTGAGGTCCGGCCATTCCTCGATGCGGTGGAACCGCGGCGGCGGGGCCATGAAGTAGCGCGCGTCGTCGATGAGGACGAAGGCGTCCTCCGGGCCCTCGTCGATGGCGGCGATCTCGCCGAGCAGGGGGCATTCGCTGGCCTGACCCGCCGTCCCTTCGCCCGACCAGTGGGCGTCGAGCCAGAACAGGCTCGGGGCATCGAGCCCGCGGACGATGGCGGGGAGGACGGTCCGGCTGTCCCCGAGGTGAGCCCGCACCTTGTCCTGCCCGGCGAAGCGCTCCCGCGCCCTGATGTGGAGCGGCTCGAACGCCTCGACGGTGTCGACCCGCTCGAAGCGCTCGGCCGCCCAGGCGGTGGTGTCGCCGAGATATGTGCCGGTCTCGACGAAGCGGCGCAGCCCGAAGGCGCGGCGCAGGCTGTCGGCGAAGCCGAAGGGAATGTTGGGGTGGACTGCGCCCATCAGGCGGCCGGCTCGAAGGCGACCCTCATCGGCACCCCGATCAGCCCCTGCACGACCGTCGACCAGGTCACGTCGAAGCTCATCACGTCGAACATCCAGTGTTCCTGCGTATGGTAGTCCGGGGTCCCGTCCGCGAGCGCGAGGATCAGGGTGTAGCTCCCGCCGAGCAGATAGGGGAAGTCGAAGCCGAAGCGCGCGGCGGCGCGGGACCCGGCCGCGACCGGATGCCCGAGGAGTTCCGGCTCCTTCGACGTATCCCAGGCGAAGACGGTCTGGCCGTGCCGGTTCTGGACCCCGAACCCGATGATCGGGCTCACGAGGTCCTGCTTCGCCTCGAACGTCACGACGAGGCTCACGGGATCGCCGCCCCGCAGGGTCGTGATGCGGACGCCGTCCTTGTCGGTCCAATGGCCGTCGAGGATCGCGCCGTGGCGCTCGCCGTGGCTGCGCGCCGACCAGTCGAAGCCCGAGAAGCGGATGGTCGAGGCCGGCTCGACGGGATGCCCCGAGGGCGGCTCGGCCGGCTCCTCTCCGGGTCGGGACGGCGGGGCGGGAGCCATGCTGCTTGCGAGCGCGGCCTCGCGCTCGGCTTCCGCCTGGCGCACCCCGGCGAGGAAGACCGCGGCGTCCAGGGTCTCGTCGGACGAGGCCATGAAGGTCTGGTAATGATGGATGACCCGGGGCGGCTCGCCGTCCTCGACGAGGCGGCCGCGGTCGATCCAGATCGTCCGGTCGCAGATCGCCAGCACCGAGCCGATGTCGTGGGAGACGAGGAGCAGCGTGCCGCGCTCGCGGAACTCCCTGATGAAGCGCATGCACTTCTGCGTGAAGCGGATGTCGCCGACCGACAGGATCTCGTCGACGATCAGGATGTCGGCGTCGACGTGCGCCGCGACCGCGAAGGCGAGGCGGGCGTACATGCCGCTCGAGTAGGTGCGGACCGGCTGGGCGATGTGCTCGCCGATGTCGGCGAAGGCGACGATCGCCTCGCGCCGCGCCTCGATCTGCTCCCCGGAGAGGCCGAGGATGCTGCCGGCGAGGCCGATGTTCTCGAGGCCGGTGAACTCCGGGTTGAAGCTCGTGCCGAGCTCGAGGAGGGGCGCGATCTTGCCGCGGGTCGAGACCTCGCCCTCGCTCGGCGTCATGACGCCGCTGACGATCTGGAGGAGCGTCGACTTGCCGGCGCCGTTGCGCCCGACGAAGCCGACCGCCTCGCCCTGGCGGATGTCGAAGCTGACGCCGTCGAGGGCCTTGAACTCGGTGTAGTAACGGCTCGCGCTCGAGCCGAACAGGGCCTGCTGCAGCCGGTCGATCGGGCGGGCGTAGACCCGGTAGACCTTGCCGAGGCGGCGCGCCGACAGGGCAGGGGCGTCGCCGCCGGAGGGAACGGGCGCGGCCGGCTCCGGATCGATCGCGGGGAGGGCGGACATCGCGGCGCTCTAGCGGGGTCGCCTCTCCGGATCAAGCTGCCGGCGCCCGGCCCCGTTCGCAGGATCGGCGCGACGGCCGCCGCTTGACAGGTGCCGCCGCCGAGCCGAATGGGCCACCGCCAGACGAGCGACGGTGCCCATGTTCCTCGATTTCGGTTCGATCTCCCGGCTTGAGCTGTCCGACGAAGCGATCCGGGCGGCGCAGGACTGGTACTACAGCATCGAGCTTCGCCCCGGCGTGGTCACCCCGGGCGCGAACTACCCCAACGTCGCGCTGACCCGCGCCGCCATCGGCCGGATGGATCTCGCAGGCACGCGATGCCTCGACATCGGCGCGATGGAGGGCCTTGTGACCACCGTGCTCTGCCGCCGCGGGGCGGCCGGCGTCGTCGGCTACGACCGGTGGAAGCACCGGGAGAAGATCGCGGCCGTCCGGCACGCCTACGGGGCGCCCTTCGAGTACGTGGACGGCATTCCTTTGAGGGAGCTTCCCTCCGCGTTCAGGCGCGCGGGGCACGGCCCGTTCGACGTCGTGGTCTTCTCCGGCGTCCTGTACCACCTCTTCGACCCGCTCGGCGGCCTCGCGACGGCCCGCGCGCTCCTGCGCGAGAACGGGCTGATGATCCTCGAGACCTCCTCGGTCATCACGCACGAGGCCGCCTTCCTCGCCAACGTCCGCAAGCACATGGGCGGCCACAGCTACCTCGTGCCGACGATACCGGCCGTGGAGTACTTCGCGCGCTTCCTGCGGATGAGGATATTGGACTGCGAGTACATCCTCAGCCACCGCGTGCCGGCCAGCGGACTGGTAGTCGCCCGGCTCTGCCTCGTCCTTCGCGCCACGGACGACCACACGCTGGACGAGGACGACCCCTTCATGGGCGAGCGGATGTACATCGCCAGCGACACCGCGGAATACGTCGACTGGGACTGGGTGCGGTCGGACGCGCCTCCGGTGCCGTACTCGGCCGAGCCGACGGTCCACCGGTACGAGACCGCGCGCTCCCTGGAGGTGCTCATGACGGTGCTCGGGAACCGCCCGCGGCCCGTCACCGCGCGCGACGTGACCCTTCACCTTGCTGACGCGGGATGAGCGGAACGCTTCCGTGGCCGTCAGGACGGACGGATAGCAAGAGGCCTGATGGGTCCGACCTTCTTCAGCCACAGGGACGGGTGCTGCGGGTTCTGCTTCAAGAGAGAGTAGTTCCTGTCCGCCAGCTCGCGAATCTGCCTGGGCAGCTTCTCATAGGCTGCCCAGAACGTCGGGTCGGCAAAGTGCCTCAAAGCTCGCGCGTGCGGCCGCAGCGATGGTGGGCGAGGGCCCGCTCGGCCAGGCGGTCGAGCCTGCCGGCCTCGATGTCGCGCTCGATCTTCTCGTCGAAGCGGGCCGCGTCAAAGGCCGCGAACCAGGCGCGAAACGCGTCGAGCTCGTCCGGGGGCAGCTTCGCGACGGCGTTCTCGATCTCTTCGACGGTCGTCATGGCGCGAGGCCTTAGCACAACGATGCGAGAAATTCACTTCCGCGCCACCGCCGCTTCCGGCGCGCCCAGCGGGTCCGCCCCAAAGGCCGCGCCGTCGCGGGCGAGGCGCTCGGCGTGCCCGAAGAGGGCCTTCATGTAGGCTTGGTCGAAGGGGCCCTTGGCGACGGCCGTGAAGCGGGCGTCGATCGCCGCGAACTGAAGGTCGACGCCGTGGCGGCGGCCGTAAGCCCCGTGGGCCGCGATCGCGGCGCGGGTGCCGGCCTTCACGGCGGCGGACAGCGAGCGCCCGAGCACCGCGACCAGCATGCGGTCGGTGACTTCGAACTCCGGCCTGAGGCTGTTGTTGACGAGGACGTAGACCTTCTGCGCGCCTGCCCGCTCCGCCCGGGCGCGGCCGAGGACGGCGGCCTCGGGGGCGAGGAAGAACGGCGTCGTGATGCCGCCGTCGGCGTGCAGCTCCTCGAGCTTGCGCCCGTTGGCCTCGGCGTCGATCCTGACCGGCGGGAATACGCCGGGGATGCTTGCCGAGGCCAGCAGCACGTCGCGGAACAGCTTCTGGGCCGACGGCGAGCCCTCCGCCGCGATCGCGCCGAGGTTCCAGGCGACCGGGCGCTGCGCGTCGACGTTCGTCGTGACGACGAGGAGGCGGCGGCCCTTGCGGTGCTCGGCGGCGATATCCGCGAGGAGCCGCGGCGTGACGTGGCGCTCGATCAGGCGCTTCAGGGGCCAGCTATCGACGAGGCTGTCCGCCTTCGCCCCGAACTCGAAGATGTCCGCCGCCGTAATGGCGGTATAGGCCTCCTCCAGGAAGCCGTCGTAGGCCGCGCCCGCGAAGGCGAAGGGGGCGATCAGCGCCCCCGTCGAGACCCCGGTCACGACCGAGAACGCCGGCCGCGTGCCGGCGGCGGTCCAGCCCTTGAGGATGCCGGCGCTGAAGGCGCCGTTCTCGCCCCCGCCCGAGAGCACGAGCCAGGGCTCGCCCGAAGCTTGCGCAGAGGCGAGCGCCGCGTCGTAGGCCGCGACGTCGTCGGCGAAGAAGCGCGCCTCGGGGATGCCCGCGATCCGCGCCGCCGCGGCCTCGTCGGCCGTGAAGGCCGCGCGCTCGATCGCCTGCTGCTGCTGCCGCGGCGAGGCCTGAGGCTGCGCAGGCTTGCGCGCGAAGGCCTCGGGGGCCGCGAAGAGGAAGACTGCAATGCCGGCGGCAAAAGCCGCGGCGCTCCGGCGTGACGGGTTCATGAACGCCTCCCGAGGACTCTTTTGAGCCTCTCGTCTCTTTCATGCCCGCGCCGTCGTCTCCTCTAAGGCGATCGGCGCCGGGTTTATGTGAGGCGGCGCACATGGCCGCCAACCTTTCCCGAACGGGAGAGGTCGAGTCGCGCTTAAGCGCGACCGGGTGAGGGGTGCGGCGGTCCGGGGCGAAGCCGGCGCAGGCCGCGTCGCGGCGCCTTCTGCGGCGAGGGCGGGCCCTCACCCCTGCCCCTCTCCCATTCGGGAGAGGGGTCCGCGTGTGGAAAATATTTTCCTGATTGTCCCAAATAGTCCTTGACAGGTACCGGAACCCTGTCCTAGATTGCCGCCGTCCCGCCCACCGGGGGACGCGCTCATGAGGCGTCGTGACGTGGGGCGGGGCCGGCGCCTGCGGGCGGGGTCGACGCTAAGCCCCGCTCCCGGGAGGCTGGAGCCGGTTCGGCGGCCTCCGCGTATTTGGGGACCACCGCCGTCCGAGATCCGTCCGCTCCGTACTACGGCGGGGCTGTGCGTCAGCACTGGAAGCGGATCGGGAGAAGGCCGGACGCGTCCGACCGGAGAGGGCGAAGACCTCTCTCCAGGCCGGGTCCG
>DASVVU010000266.1:0-25794 GCA_036386395.1 Beijerinckiaceae bacterium
CAGGGGCTTCAGGGACGCATCACCGTGCGCTCCTACGACACGTCGGCCTACAAATGCGCCGCCGACGATCTTCTTCTGTCCGCCGGCGCGAAGCTCCTCTTCCACGCCTGGGCCGCCGACGCAGTCATGGACGGCGAGCGCATCGCGGCGCTGATCATCGAGACGAAGTCCGGCCGCCGGGCGATCCGGGCAAAGGTCTTCATCGACTGTTCCGGCGACGCCGATCTCGCGGCGCGTGCCGGCGTGCCGTTCGAGCTCGGCGACGGCCACGGCGGCGGGCTCTTCCCGACGACCATGTTCCGGGTCGGCGGCGTCAATCCCGAAAAGGCGCTCGCCGCCGTCGGCACGTTCGGGGGGGTCGACCGGCTCATGGAGGAAGCGGCGGACCGCTACCGCTTCCCCCGCGCCGGAGCCATCGTGCGCCCCCAAAAAAACCCAACGGAGTGGCGGGTCAACGTCACGCAGATTCGCAACCGCGAAGGGCGCGCCATGGACGCGACCGACGCACTGCAGCTCAGCGAAGGCGAGGTCGAGGGCCGGCGGCAGGTGCGGGAGTACTTCCGGTTCCTGAAGAACGAGGTGCCTGGCTTCGAGGCGGCCCACATCGTCGAGATCGCGCCGCAGGTCGGCGTGCGCGAGACGCGCCGCATCTTAGGGGTCGCCCGCCTCTCCGGCGACGATATTCTCGCCTGCGCCGACTTCGACGATGCCGTCGGCGTCAACGCCTGGCCGATGGAGCTGCACGTCGAGGGCCGGGTCGAGTGGCGCTTCTTCCCCGACGGCAGCCGCGGCTGGTGCGGGCTCCCCTACGGCATGCTGGTGCCGCAAGGCGTCGCGAACCTCCTGGTCGCTGGCCGCTGCGCCTCCATGACCCACGAAGGCCAGTCGGCCGCCCGTGCGAGCGGCGCCTGCTTCGCCATGGGCCAAGCCGCCGGCACCGCCGCGGCGCTCGCGCTACGCACCGGCGTGGCGCCGGGCGAGATCGACGCGGCGGCGCTCCAGCACAGGCTCGAAGCTGACGGCGCCTTCCTTGGAAACGAAGCCGCCGTGGCGAGTTAGAGAGACAAACGCATGGGAGGACGCACCATGGACCGGCGGCAACTCTTGAAGGGCATCGCGGCGCTGCCCGGCCTTTCGATCATGCCCGCTTTCGCGCAAGGCGATTGGCCCTCCCGCAACGTCACCATGGTGGTGCCGTTCCCGCCCGGCGGGCAGGCGGACTTGGCGGCGCGGCCGGTCGCGGCGGCGCTGGAGAAGATCCTCGGGCGCGCCGTGGTGGTCGAGAACCGCGGCGGGGCGGGCGGCGCCGTCGGCAACGCCGCGGTCGCCCGGGCCGAGCCCGACGGCCACACGATCCTGATGACCCTCTCGTCGCTCGCGGTTCTGCCCGAGGCCGACCGGCTGTTCGATCGCAAGCCGTCCTACGAGGTCTCGCAGCTCGCGCCCGTCGCCCGCGTGCTCGCCGACCCGACGCTTCTCGCGGTGCCGGCGGACGCGCCTTGGAAAACCCTGAAGGACCTCGTCGAGGATGCGAAGAAGCGCCCGGGCCAGATTCCCTACGGCTCCTCCGGCCCCTACGGCACGCTCCACGTCTCCATGGAGATGTTCGCCTCCGAGGCCGGCATCAAGCTCCTGCACGTGCCCTACCGGGGCGCCGGCCCCGCCGTGACGGCGCTCCTCGCCGGCCAAATCCAGGCCCTCGCCTCGGCCCCCGGCGTGCTGAAGCCCCAGGTCGACGAGGGCAAGCTCAGGGTGCTGGCCAACTGGGGCGCCGCGCGCGTGTCGAGCTTCCCGGACCTTCCGACCTTCAAGGAGCTCGGCTATCCCAACGTCGAATTCTACATCTGGGCCGGCCTCTTCGCCCCGAAGGGCCTGCCCGAGCCCGTCATGACACGCCTGCGCGCCGCCATGAGCCAAGCCATGTCGGACCCCGCCGTCACCCGCGTCTTCGAGAACGCCGGCAGCCCGCCGGCCTACCAGGATGCCGAGGATTTCGCCCGCTTCGTCGAGGCCGACAGCGCCCGCCTCATCACGGCGGTGCGGAAAATCGGCAAGGTCGAGTGAACGGCTGAACGAGCCTGAGGAGCCTCCATGAAACTCGCGACCTTCGCCTACGGCGGGCGCACCCAGGTCGGCCTCGTCGACGAGGCTGCCGGTCGCCTGCACCCGATCTCTGCCGTCGCCGACATGCTCGACCTCATCGAGCGCTGGGGCACCCCGAAAGGCGGACTCGCGCTGCAGGGCGGCGGCATTCCGCTCTCGGAGGTGGAGCTCAAGGCCCCGATCCCGCGCCCGCGCCGCAACGTCATCTGCGTCGGCAAGAACTATCGCGAGCACGCCAAGGAGTTCTCGCACTCGGGCTTCGAGGCCGGGGCCGTGAAGGGGGCCGAGATCGACGAGTATCCGGCTGTTTTCACGAAGTTGCCGTCGAGCGTCACCGGGCCGGGCGCGACGGTGAGCCTGCATGGCCACGTCACCTCGAGCGTCGACTACGAGGCGGAGCTCGCGCTCGTCGTCGGCACCGGCGGGCGCGACATCGCCAAGGCCGACGCCTACCGGCACATCTTCGGCTACACCATCGTCAACGACGTGACGGCGCGGGACCGCCAGCGCAACCATAAGCAATGGTTCCTGGGAAAGGCCCTCGACGGTTTCTGCCCCATGGGCCCGTGGATCGCGACCGCCGACGAGGTCGACCCCGAGAACCTCGACGTGAAGTGCTGGGTCAACGGGGAGCTACGCCAGGACGCCAACACACGCGACCTCATCTTCGATATCCCGACCCTCGTCGCCACGATCTCGGCCGGCCTCACCTTGGAGCCCGGCGACGTGATCGCGACCGGCACGCCCGCCGGCGTGGGCATCGGCTTCAACCCGCCGAAGTTCCTGAAAAGCGGCGACACGGTGCGGATCGCGATCTCGGGGTTGGGTGAGCTGGAGAACCGGTTCGCATGACCGGGGCTCCCCGCCTGAAGCTCGTCGAGGTGGAGCGCTTCGAGCGCGACGTGCGCCTGCGGCTGCCGTTCCGGTTCGGCGTTACGACCGTGACGCACGCGACGCAGGCCGTGGTCCGCGCGACCGTCGCCCTCGCCGATCGCCGCACCGCGATCGGTGTCGCGGCCGAGACCCTGGCGGCGAAGTGGTTCGACAAGAACCTCGCCCTCTCGGACGAGCAGAACCTCGACCAGCTCCGCCAGTCCCTCGACATCGCCATCGATCTCTACAAGGCCCGCGGCCTCGACACGCCGTTCGGTCTCTATGCCGGCACCTACCGCGAGCAGCAGGCCCGGGGGGCGGTGCTCGACCTCAACCCGCTCGTCGCGTCCTACGGCCCCGCCCTCCTCGATCGGGCGATCATCCATGCGCTTGGGCGGGCGCTCGGACGCTCGTTTCCGGAGATGATCCAAAAAAACCTCGCGGGCATCCGCGTCACCGATCTCACCCCGGATCTCGCCGGCTTCGACATCGGCGCCTTCCTCTCGGGGCTGCGCATGGCGCCATCCATCGAGGTTCGCCACACGGTCGGCCTCGTGGACCCGATCACGGCGGAGGACCAGAAGAGCGGCGAACGCGTCGAGGACGGCCTGCCCGAGACCCTCGAGGAGGTCGTGCGCCATTATGGCGGGCGCTTCTACAAGCTGAAGGTCGGCGGCGACGTCGTGGCCGACCTCGCGCGCCTCTCCCGCATCGCCGCCATGCTCGACCGCGACCTGCCCGATTACCGCGCGACGCTCGACGGCAACGAGCAGTACGAGAGCGTCGAGGGCATCGCGGAGCTGTGGCGGCGCATGCGCGAGACGCCGGCGCTCGCGCGCCTTGTCGCCTCGATCCTGTTCATCGAGCAGCCGATCAAGCGGCAGGTGGCGCTCTCGCGCCCCGTCGCGCCGCTCGCCCGGGAGAAGCCGCTGGAGATCGACGAATCGGACGGCGAGCTGTCGTCCTTCCCGGCCGCGATCGGCCTCGGCTACACGGGCGTGTCGAGCAAGAACTGCAAGGGCTTCTACAAGTCGATGCTCAACGCCGCGCGCGTGGCGAGGCTTAACGCCGAGGCGGGGGGACGCTATTTCATGTCGGCCGAGGACCTCACCACCTGGGCGGGCGTTTCCGTGCAGCAGGACCTCTGCCGCGTCGCGCTCCTCGGCCTCACCCACGTCGAGCGCAACGGCCACCACTTCATCGACGGCATGTCCTTCGCACCGGAACGGGAGCAGGCGGCCTTCGCGGCCGCGCACCCGGATCTCTACGCCAAGGAGCGCGGCCCGGCGCGGCTGCGCATCCGCGACGGGCGGCTTGCGATCGCATCGCTGGACTGCCCGGGCTTCGCCGTCGCCGCCCCCCTCGACTTCTCCTTCATGCGCACGATGCCGGACGCGCCCCGCGAGCCCATCGGGCGGGCGATGGCGACCGGTTAATCCACCTGCGCGCCGGACTTCCGCACCCGGTCGCGCCACTTGTCGATGTCGCGCAACTGCACCTGCCGGAACTCCTCGGGCGAGGAGGGGAGCGGCACGAGGCCCATGTCCTTGACTTTCCGGTCGAACTCGGGGTCGCGCAGGATCTTGTTCACCTCCTCGTTGAGGCGCCGCACGATTTCTGAGGGCGTGCCCTTCGGGGCGAAGAGGGCGTACCAGGTCGTGCTCTCCCATCCCGGGAGGCTGCAGGCTTCCGCCACCGGCGGCACGTCGGGGAGCGCGGCGACCCGCGCCGCCGTTGTGATGCCGAGCGGCCGGAAGGTGCCGGCCTTGAGCTGGCCCATGATCGGGATCGACTGCTGGAACATGATCTGCGCCTCGCCCGACATCATGGCGTTCATGGCGGGCGGCGTGCCGCGGTAGGGCACGTGCACGATGTCGACGTTCGCGGCTTGCGCGAACTGCGCACCCGCGAGGTGGCCCGAGGCGCCGTTGCCGGTCGAGGCGTAGTTGAGCTTGCCGGGCTCTTTCCTCGCCGCGGCGAGGAGGTCGGCGCAGCTCTTGATGTCGGGCAGCACCTTCGGATTGACGATGAGGACGTTCGGCACGTCGACGAGGAGCGCCACGGGCTCGAAGTCCTTCACCACGTCGAAAGGCAGCGACTTGTAGAGCGACGCGTTGATGGCGTGGGTGCCGGCGGTGCCGATGAGGAGCGTGTAGCCGTCGGGCCTGGCGCGCGCCACGAACTCCGAGCCGATGTTGCCGCCGGCGCCGGAGCGGTTGTCGACGACGATGGTCTGGCCGAGGGCTTTTCCCAAGGGCTCGGCGAGGAGGCGGGCGAAGATGTCAGTGCCGGCGCCGGTCGGGAAGCCGCCGATGATCTGGATCGGGCGCTCCTTCGGCCACTCCTGCGCCGAAGCGCCGGAAGCGGCCATCGCGAGTGCGGCGGCGGTAAGGAGGATTCGACGGGTCGGTGTCATGCGTTCCTCATTCTTCCTGGAAGGCCTGTTCGCGGGTCCGGCGGAATGATGGCAGGATGACCGCGACGAGCAAGAGCGCCGCGCCGGCAAGCAGCGCGGCCGAGATCGGGCGGTGCAGGAACACCCACGGGTCGCCGCGGCTCACGAGCAGCGCGCGGCGCAGGTTCTCCTCCATGAGCGGCCCGAGAACGAAGCCCAGCAGCAGCGGCGCCGGCTCGCAGCCGAATTTCAGCAGCAGGTATCCGAGCACGCCGAAGGCGAGCATGAACACCACCTCCATGGCCGAAGAATTCAGGGAATAGACCCCGATGCAGCACAGGAGAAGAATCGTCGGGTGCAGGAGGCGGTAGGGCACGCGCAGCATCTGCACCCACAGGCCGATGAGCGGCAGGTTGATGACGAGGAGCATCAGGTTGCCGATCCACATCGACGAGATCACGCCCCAGAACAGGGCCGGCTGCTCGGCGATGAAGCGCGGGCTCGGGGCGACCCCGTAGATCTGCATCGCTCCCATCATCAGGGCCATGAGGGCGTTCGCCGGGATGCCGAGCGTCAGCATCGGAATGAAGGACGCCTGCGCGCCGGCGTTGTTGGCGCTCTCGGGGCCGGCGACGCCCTCGACGGCGCCGCGGCCGAAGCGCTCGGGGTTACGGGCGATCTTTTTCTCCAGCGCATAGGACGAGAAGGCCGCAAGCGCCGCGCTGCCGCCGGGCAGGACGCCGATGAGGGAGCCGAGAAGCGTGCCTCGCACCGCGGCCGGGGCGGCACGGCGGAACTCCTCGCGCGAGGGCCAGAGGCGTCCGACGAAGGCCGTCATCCGCGGCAGCTCGGCCTTCTCGAGGTTCACGAGGATGTCGGCGACGCCGAACAGGCCCATGGCGATGACGACGAAGCCGATGCCGTCCGAGAGCTCCGGGACCCGGAAAGTGAAGCGCTCGGTGCCGGAGTTCACGTCGGTGCCGATCATGCCCAAGAGGAGCCCGAGGACGGTCACGCCGATGGCTTTGTCGATGGCGCCGCTCGCGAGCACGATCGCCCCGACGAGCCCGAGCGCCATCAGGGCGAAATACTCCGGCGCCTGGAACTGCAGCCCGAGCTGGGCAAGCGGCGGCGAGGCGACGGCGATGAAGAGGGTCGCGACCGAGCCGGCGAAGAACGACCCGAGCGCCGCGACCGCGAGCGCCGCGCCGGCCCGCCCCTGGCGCGCCATCTGGTGGCCGTCGAGGGTCGTCACCACCGAGGAGGTCTCGCCCGGCAGGTTGACGAGGATCGCCGTGGTCGAGCCGCCGTACTGGGCGCCGTAGTAGATGCCGGCCAGCATGATGAGGGCGGTCACCGGCTCGAAGTGGTAGGTCAGCGGCAGCAGCATCGAGATCGTGGCGAGCGGCCCGATGCCGGGCAGCACGCCGATGAGGGTGCCGACGAGCGCGCCGACGAGGCAGAAGAGGAGGTTCGTCGGCGTGACTGCAACCGAGAACCCGAGGGCGAGGTTCGCGAGGAGGTCCATCGCTCAGGACGGCCAGAGCGGGATGTTGAGGCCGAGGAGCTTGACGAACACGATGGCGGCGAAAGCCGTCGCCAGAGCGGCGAGGCCCAAGACCTCGTGCCAACGGCTGGTGCGGTCGGCGAGCGCCGCGCCGACGATCGCGCCGGCGGAGGCCAGAAGGATGCCGCCGCGCCCGATCAGGAGCGCGAAAGCGAGGCCGCCGCCGATCACCCCGACGAAGGGCCGCAGCCGCATCCGCTCGATCGCCGCCCCGCCCGCGAGCACGCCGCGCAGCGCCACGACGGCGCCGCACAGGATCAGGAGCCAGGCGAGGCCGTAGGGCATGTAGCCCGGCCCCATCCGCCGCGGCGTGCCCATCGGCAGGTCCGCCCCGAAGACGAGGGCGGCGACGCCGAAGGCCGCGAGCAGGAGCCCGGCCCACACGTCCTGGAGCGTCAGAAGACGCGGCATCTCCCCTCCCCTCGCCGGCCCGGCCGGACTATGGGACAGGAGGGAAGCGGATCACAAGCGAGCGGCAGGATGGATGAGGCACGAAAACGAATCGGCGTGATCGGGGCCGGCATGGTCGGGGTCGCGGCGGCGAGCTTTTTGCTGCGCGAGGGCCACGACGTTTTTCTCGTCGAGCCCGGCAATCCCGGCGAGGGCACGTCGTTCGGCAACGCCGGCTGCCTCAACGGCTCCTCCGTCGTGCCGATGTCGATGCCGGGCACGGTCCGCAACGTGCCGCAGTGGCTCACCGACCCGATGGGGCCGCTCACGATCCGCTGGGCCTACCTCCCGGCCCTCGTGCCGTGGCTCGTCCGCTTCATCCGGGCGGGGACGCCGGAGAAGGTGCGGGCGCAGGCGAAGGCCCTACGCGGCCTTCTCGGTCCCTCGCTCGAAACGCTCGCGCCGCTCCTCAGGGATGCGGGGGCCGAGGACTTGGTGAAGAAGCACGGCCACCTCTTCGTCTACCGCTCGGAGGAACGTTGGCGGAAGGAGAGCTTCGCTTGGGAGCTGCGCCGGGAGAACGGCATCGCCTGGGACGAATTTAATGCCGACGAGCTGCGCCAGCTCGATCCGAATCTATCGCGCGACTACGTCAAGGGCGTGCTCGTGCGCGAGAACGGCCACACCGTGAACCCGCACCGGCTGGTGAACAGCCTCGCGCAGGCATTCCTGCGCGACGGCGGACGCATCGAGCGCACGCGGGCGACGGGCTTCGATCTTGACGGCGCACGCCTCACGGGCATCCGCACCGAGACCGGCATGCTTGCCGCCGACGGCGCCGTGGTGGCGGCGGGCATCTGGTCCAAGAAACTCGCGGCCGGATTGGGCGACCGGATGCCTCTCGAGAGCGAGCGCGGCTACCACCTCATGATCCGCGACCCCGAAGTCATGCCGCGCATCCCGACCATGGACGCGGACGGGAAGTTCGTCGCGACGCCTATGGAGCACGGCATCCGCGCCGCCGGCACGGTCGAGCTCGCGGGCCTGAGCGCGCCGCCGAACTGGGAGCGGGCCCGGGTCCTGCTCCGCCACCTCAAGCGGATGTTCCCGGCGCTCGCCGAGAGCTACCCCGAGGCGCGCCTCTCGACCTGGATGGGCCACCGCCCGAGCCTGCCCGACTCGCTCCCCGTGATCGGCCGCTCCATGGCCTTGCCTGACATCGTCTACGCCTTCGGCCACGGCCACGTCGGCATGGCGGCGGCGCCGATGACCGGCAAGGTCGTCGCCGAGCTTCTCTCGGGCAAGCCGCCGAGCGTGGACTTGGCGCCGTTCAGCCCGACGCGGTTCGGGTGAGCGCGCCTGGCAAAAGAGGAGGCCGAGCGGGCTCGGCCTCATTTGCTCGGGGCGAAGACCCCGAGCGCGCTTGCCGTGAAGTCGGCCGAGAGCGTTGCGATGAAGCGGGTGCCGCACCAGTTCGACTGGCCCGAGCCCGTGAACAGCCCGCGCGGGTCGGTGGTGTTGAGGAAGCACTCGGTCTTGTTGAGGTCGGTGTCGTGGTAGCGCAGGTCTAGGGTGAGATTCTTCCAGGTGTAGGACAGGCCCGCGTTCCAGTAGAGGTAGTCCTTGAGGTTCGCTCCGCCGAGCCAAGGGTTCACCCGGCCGAGGCTGTAGTGGCCGAGCTCGCCCGAGAGCGCGAAGCCCGACGGCAGGCCGCCGAAGGCGCCTTCGGGCAAGGTCCACTTAGCGGTGGCGTTGGTGTAGACGCCGGGTGCGCCGGTGCCGAGCCAGTCCCAGGCGTAGAAGACGCCGCCGCCGACCGTCCACTGGTCGTTGATCGCCCACGACACCTTGGCGGCGAGCTCGAGGAAGTCGGTGTTCTTCGGCGTGAAGAACGGCGGGCCGAGGAACACCGTGCCGTCCGGCAGGGTGTAGGGCACCGTGGTGAAGTAGTTCATCAGGCGCCGCTCGTCGGGGTAGTAATAGTAGGTGTAGCCGAAGTCGAAGGTGAGCGGCCCGAGCTTCGGCCGGATGCCGCCGGTGAGGTCGATCTCGGCCTGGGGCTTCGTCGGAAGATCGACGCGGTAGTAGTTCGTCCCGAAGTAGAGGAAGTTGTCGAACAGCTGCAACTCGGCGTAGGCCTGCGGGCTCGGGTCGTGGTTCGACTGCGAGATGCCGCGGAAATTGTAGTCGCTCGCGATCCTGAAGCCGAAGGCGAGGTCGATTGGCACCGGCGCCTTGACCTCGGCGGCCGGAGCCGGCGCCGGGGCGAGGTCGGCAGCGTAGGCGTTAAGGGAGACGAGCGCCGCACAGGCGAAAAGCGGCGCGGCGAGGAAATGAGTAGACCCCCGGCGGTTCATGTGGTCGCTCCAACTGAACAGGGAGACTTGTCTCCCGCTGCCTGGGAGCTTCGGGGAGTCAGGGCGAAACCGGCAATTGCATATTCTGTGCACATGCCGCCTTTGTGTGCAGCGGCATTCCTCGGCCGGATGAACCCCGTCGGGTGTGGTGCGGCGGCAACAAAAAAGACGGCCGAAGCCGCCTTCCGAGAGCTTGAGAGCCGGGGCTCAGTTGACCCGGGGCTGCGCGATGGCGGCGCGCCGCTCGGGCGGTTTCGCGGCGGCGCCGCGCCGGGGTGGCAGGGGCACGGCCGACGGCTGTTCCGCGGTCGTCTCCGGCTCCGAAGTCTTCGACCCGAAGAGGTTGCCGAACACGCGGTCGTAGAGCGACTTCGATTCGCCAGCCGTGGGAGAGGCCGCGAGAGACGCCGACGAGGAACTCGGCGCTGAGCGCGCGACCGTGGTGGTCGCGGCGGGCGCGGGCTTCGCGCCCGCGAAGGCGAGCGCCGTCGAAGGCTTGCCGGGCTTCCCGGTCTTATCCGTGGCGGGGGGAATCTCGATCTCGCGCGGGCCCATGGCGAGGGCGTCGGGCCGGCTGACGTCGCCGAGGTTGCGGCGCGGGCGCGCCTGCAGCACCGCGAAGGCGCTGCCCTCGTCGCCGCCGCTGCCGCCGGCGCTCGCCACCATGGCCTCCCGGAACGAGGCATGGGTACCGCCGTCCTCGTACACGATCCTGACCGCCGGCACACCCTTGGCGACGAGCTCCGCGACCTTGCGCTCGTCCTCGGCCCGCTTCTCGGCGACGGCCGCGACGACCGTCGGATCATCGCTTCCGAAGGCGTAGCGCAGGCTCTGGACCGCGACCTTCGGCTCCTCCTTCATCACCTCGAAGTAGTCCGAGCCTTCCTTGAGGTTCTTCCAGAAGGCGATGTGCGGGTCGGCGCGGTGCTTGGCGAGGTTCTCGGCCGTCATCCGGAACGGATAGCTCTGGAACTGGAAGCCGCGCTGGCCGCCCGAAAAGGCGTCGCGGGCGATGGCGTAGACTTCGGCGATCGCCTCGTCGGTCATCGCGAAGCAGCCGCGCGACGAGCAGGTGCCGTGCACCATGAGGTGCGCGCCGGTGCGCCCGTGCGCCCGGTCGTAGGCGTTCGGGTAGCCCGTGTCGAAGGAGAGATAGTAGGCCGAGTTCGGGTTCATCTGCGCCGGGGTGACGGTGTAGAACCCTTCCGGCGCCTGCCGGTCGCCTTCCCTGACCTTCGGCCCGAGCTGGCCCGACCAGCGGCAGATCGGGTAGGTCTTGAGGTGCGCGTACTTGCCGTCCGAACCGCGTTTCCAGACCTCGAGCTCGGATTCCTTCTTGTAAGCGCGGACCAGGATCGGGTCCGAGCGCGACATCCCCTTCTCGGCCATGAGCGAGAGGGTCTGCGGCGGGATCGGCGACAGGTGCCTGGTCGAGCGGGCCGTCTGGTCGTCGCAGGCGGCGAGCGCGAGCGCGAGGCTCGCCGCGATCACGATGCGCTTCGCCATGAGGACCCCGCTTCTTCGTCGCCCGGTTGATCCGGACGTTCCCACGACCGTTTGTTTAAGGGCGTTAGCCTTACCCGAGACTTACCGGAAGGCAAGCCCTCGGAAGCCACACGGTGAACGGATCGTAAAGCCCGCTCACAGCTTGCGACCGATCTCCAGGAACTTGTCCGAACGATGGCTGCGCAGCTCGTTCGGGCCCATGTTGCCGAGGTCGGAGAGGGCGCCGGCGATGGCGGCCCCGGTCGCCGCGATGGCGGCTTTGGGATCGCGATGCGCGCCCCCGACGGGCTCCTGGACGATCGAATCGATGACGCCGAGGCGCAGGAGGTCCTGGGCCGTGATCTTCATGGCGGTGGCGGCGTCCTGGGCCCGGGCGCTGTCGCGCCACAGGATCGAGGCGGCGCCCTCGGGCGAGATCACGCCGTAGATCGCGTGCTCGAGCATCAGCACCTTGTTCGCCGTCGCGAGCGCGATGGCCCCGCCGGAGCCGCCCTCACCGATCACGACGGCGACGTTCGGGGCGCCGAGCGAAAGGCACGCCTCGGTCGAGCGGGCGATGGCCTCGGCCTGCCCGCGCTCTTCGGCCTCGATGCCGGGATAGGCGCCCGCCGTGTCGACGAAGCTGATGACGGGGAGCTCGAAGCGGTCGGCGAGCTCCATGAGCCGAGCCGCCTTGCGGTAGCCCTCGGGGCGCGCCATGCCGAAGTTGTGGCGGATGCGGGCCTCGGTCGAGGCCCCCTTCTCCTGGCCGATGACGCAGACGGGCGCGCCCCGGAAGCGCCCGAGGCCGCCGACGATCGCCTCGTCCTCCCCGAACTTGCGGTCGCCCGCCATCGGCGTGAAGTCCGCGATGAGCTCGGCGCAGTAGTCCGCGAAGTGCGGCCGCTGCGGGTGGCGCGCAACCTGCGTCTTCTGCCAAGGATTGAGGCTGGCGTAGAGGTCCTTCAGCGCCGCCGCAGCCTTGGCTTCGAGCCGGGCGACGTCGTCGGCGATCGCCACCGCGTTGTCGCCCTCTCCCAACGCCTTCAGCTCCTCGACCTTCGCCTCGAGCTCGGCGACAGGCTTTTCGAAATCGAGATAGCTTCGCATCGCGCGGGGCGTCGGACCTTCTTGAGCCAGGGAGGAACGGCGCGGGTGTCCCTGCGGCGCCGGAGCACGCGGGACACTGGCCAAGGGGGGGAGTCAAGTCAAGGCAGTGTCCTGGTTCAGCCCATGTTGGGGTCTCTGAGGCTGAAGGTTGAGAGGTATTGGGCGGGAGTGAGGTCGCCAAGGCCTAGTGAGGTCTGTGGCGATTGAAGTGATGGGCGAAGGCGTCGACGCAACGCGGCCCAGAACTCCGATCCGCCGTCGACCTGGCCGCCTCCTCGGCCGAAAGCCCGTTTGCGCGGGCCCGCCGCCAGGGTGCGATCGCGTCTCGCCTGCCGGCTGCGATGTCTGAGGTCTGCGCCGTCAGGCGAGACGCGAGAGCGGCGCCGCGGTACAGGCGCCTGAAGGGCCAAACCTTCATCGGGTCCCTGAGACTGGGTGTCGCAACACCAGCTTCAGAGATCCCCGATCCCCTTCAAGGCCCAGTGGACCCGTCTCACATCTATCTGAACCAGGACAGAGGTGCTTGGCCTGAGGACGGATCAGGCGGCCATTCCCGTCCTGACCTTCGCCCGGAATTCGTCGATGACGACGAGGGAGCCCTTGCGCTCGGCGTGCCAGAAGGTCCAGCCGTTGCAGGCGGGGAGGCCTTGGGCGAGCGCCCCGATCTTATGGATCGAGCCGACGGCGGGGCCGAGGGCCAACGTCCCGTCGGGACGCACCAGGGCCTTGTGGCGCCGCCGCTCGTCCAGGAGAAACTCGCCGGGTTGGATCAGCCCGCCCTCGACCACGGCGAGGAACGGCACCCGGGCCTCGGAGCGCTTCGCCGGCGCAGCCGCGACCGCCTCGGCTGGGAGAGGCTCGACCGCAGCGATCCGTTGAAGCGCCGCCGCCGCATAGGCGCGCTCGCGCTCGACGCCGACGAAATGCCGCCCGAGCTTCTTGGCGACCGCTCCCGTCGTGCCCGAGCCGAAGAACGGGTCGAGGACCACGTCGCCGGGCTTCGACGCCGCAAGGAGCACCCGGGCGATGAGCGCTTCCGGCTTCTGCGTCGGGTGGAGCTTGCACCCCGAAGAGTCCTTCAGGCGCTCCTCGCCGGTGCAGAGAGGGAAGAACCAGTCGGAGCGCATCTGGAGGTCGTCGTTGCCGGCCTTGAGCGCCTCGTAGGCGAAGGTGTAGCCCTTGGCGTCGGCGCCCTTAGCGGCCCAGATCAGGGTCTCGTGGGCGTTGGTGAAGCGCTTGCCCCGAAAATTCGGCATCGGGTTCGCTTTCCGCCACACGATGTCGTTGAGGATCCAGAAGCCGAGGTCCTGGAGCGTCGAGCCCACTCGGAAGATGTTGTGGTAGGAGCCGATCACCCACAGCGTCGCGTTCTTCTTCATGACGCGGCGGCAGGCGAGGAGCCAGGCGCGGGTGAAGTCGTCGTAGTGCGAAAAGCTCGCGAACTTGTCCCAGTCGTCGTCGACGGCGTCGACGAGGGAGTGGTCCGGGCGCACGAGGGCGCTCTCGAGCTGGAGGTTGTAGGGCGGGTCGGCGAAGACGAGGTCGACGCTCTCGGGCGGCAGCTTCTCAAGCGCCGCGACGCAGTCGCCGATCAGCACCTCGTCGAGGGGGAGCGCCTGCGGGGAAGAGACGCCGGATTTGGGCGCAAGGCCCATCCGAGGCGCCGGCGCAAGCCGCCCGGTACGCGAGACCTGGATCCGGGAGGCGGCGCCGGCGGCCCCGGTACGCTGGGTACCCATGGCCGAACACCGGTTACGCGACACAACTCAACGGTCCGGATCATGGGCGAGTCAGGGTAAAAGCCGGGTTCCTGCCTTCAGAAAAATACGTCTCGTTTTGGGGCTGCAATTTCTGCCTACCCCTTGAGAAGCCTTGCTTTTTCGTTAAAGGGCTAAGCCCGGTTCAGGCTCCGTCGACCATCCTGACGGGCGTGAAGGTGCGCCGGTGATAGGCGCAGGGGCCGTGGGCGTTGAGCGCCGCGATGTGGCTGCGGCTGCGGTAGCCGACGTTGGTCGAGAAGCCGTAGGCCGGAAAGCTCTGGGCCAGGCGCTTCATCAGCCGGTCGCGCACGACTTTCGCCACGATGGAGGCGGCGGCGATCGAGGCGACGCGGGCGTCGCCCTTGACGATCGTCTCGACCTTGCACGGCAGCTTCGGCGGGTCGTTGCCGTCGACGAGGGCGATGTCGGGGACGCACGGCAGCGCCGCGAGCGCCCGGCACATGGCCGAGAGCGACGCCTGGCGGATGTTGATGGCGTCGATCTCGGTATGGCTGATCGACGCGATGCCGACGTGCGCCGTCCCAAGAATCTTCTCGAACAGCGCCTCGCGCTCTTCGAGCGTCAGCGCCTTCGAATCGGCGAGCCCCCTCGGCACGCGCTTCAGGTCGAGCACGACCGCCGCCGCCACTACCGGCCCCGCGAGCGGCCCGCGCCCGACCTCGTCGATCCCCGCGATGGTGCCGTGCCCGCAGCGCGCGAGCTTGCGCTCGCGGGACAGGTTCGCGCGCAGATGCGCGGGCAAGCGAATCGCGTCCATGCCGGCCAAGACACCGCGAATCGTGGCCCGAGTCACGCCCGGACCGCCCAAATCGCGCCGGGCGGACGCGCAGCGGCGATTCGACCCACGCAATCCACAGCGCCCGCGATGCCGGGATGCGCCTCGGAGAGACCTCCGCGCCTTTGACTTCTCGACCGCGCGCCGTACCTTGCGCTTCGCGTGGGCTGCGCACGGCTGAGACGGGTGGAGATTCGTGAGGACGATGCTTTCGAGGGCGCTTATGCTCTGGCTTGCGGCGCTAAGCCTCACCGGCTGCAACTTCAATCGTACGCCCAACTTCGCGATCGAGGCGCCGCCCTGGAAGATTCCGGCGGATTACCGCAAAACGATCGTCGCCTGGACGCAGCGCTACTACGTCGAGCCCGGCTCGGTGCAATTCCTCGGGATCACGGATCCGGTGCCGGCACGGGCGACGAACGGCGCGGAGTTTTTTCTCGTCTGCACCGAGCTCGATGCCCGCGAGCGGGGCGGACCCTACATGGGACCGCGGCGGATCGCTTTCGGCTTCGCCCCCGGCGTGTTCTCGGCCCCCATGGAGCGCCGGATCGACCTCATGAACGAGGACTGCGACGCCCGTCCGCTCGCCTGGCGCGAGTGGCGCGAGCCTGCCGCGAGGGTAAGCCCGAGGCGTCGCGGATAGCGCGTCCGCTCAACCGGCCGACACGCCCCAGATCTCGTCCGCGTATTCCCGGATGGTGCGGTCCGAGGAGAACCAGCCGATGCGGGCGGTGTTGAGGATCGCGGCGCGCCACCAGGCCTTGGGATCGGCCCATAGCCGGTCGACGTGGCGTTGGGCCTCCCAATAGGCGTCGAAGTCGGCCGTCACCATGAAGCGGTCGCGGTGCGACAGCTCCTCGACGAGCGGGCGGAAGCGGTCGGGCTCGTCCGGCGAGAAGGCGCCGTCGGCGACCGCGGCGAGCGCCGCCGCGAGCCGCGGCGAGGTCGCGATCGAGAGCGGCGCGTGCGCGCCCTTTCGTCCCCAGGCCTCGACCTCGTTCGCTCTGAGACCGAAGATCACGATGTTGTCGTGGCCGACCCGCTCGCAGATCTCGATGTTGGCCCCATCGAGGGTGCCGATGGTGATGGCGCCGTTCAGCGCGAGCTTCATGTTGCCGGTGCCCGACGCCTCCATGCCGGCGGTCGAGATCTGCTCCGAGAGGTCGGCCGCCGGGATGATCGCCTCGGCGAGGCTGACGTTGTAGTTCGGCAGGAACGCCACTTTCAGCCGCCCGCGCACGTCCGGATCGTCGTTCACGACCCGCGCCACGTCGTTCGCGAGCTTGATGACGAGCTTCGCCTGCCGGTAGCTCGCCGCCGCCTTGCCGGCGAAGATCTTGACCCGCGGCGCCCAGTCCCGGTGCGGCTCATCCTTTATGGCCTGGTAGAGGGCGACCGCCTCCAGGACGTTGAGGAGCTGGCGCTTGTATTCGTGGATGCGCTTGATCTGCACGTCGAAGAGGGCAGCCGGATCGACCGCCGTCCCGACGCGCTCGGCAATCAGCCCTGCAAGCGCCTCCTTGCTGGCCCGGCGCTGGGCCGCGAAGCGCGCTTGGAAGGCGGCGTCGCCAGCCAGCGGCTCGATCCGGCGCAACGCCTCCGGATCGTTAAGGATTTCTTCGTCCGCCGCCTCCACCAGAAGGTCGCGCAGCCGCGGGTTCGCCTGGTGCAGCCAGCGGCGGAAGGTGATGCCGTTGGTCTTGTTGACGATTTTTTCGGGATAGAGCGCGTGCAGGTCGCGGAAGACCGTCTTGCGCATGAGGTCGGTGTGGAGGGCCGAGACGCCGTTGACCTTGTGCGAGCCGAGGAAGGCGAGGTGGCCCATGCGGACGCGCCGCCCTTGCGTCTCGTCGATGAGCGACACCGCCGCGATGGCGTCTGCGTCAAGGGGGCCGGCGCGCCCGGCGAGCTCCTCGAGGTGGAGCCAGTTGATGAGGTAGATGATCTGCATGTGGCGCGGCAGCAGCCGCTCCATCATGGCGACGGGCCAGGTCTCCAGCGCCTCCGGCAGGAGGGTGTGGTTGGTGTAGCTGAGCGTCCCTTGCGTGATCGCCCAAGCCTCTTCCCAGGCAAGCCCGTGCTCATCCACGAGGAGCCGCATGAGCTCGGCGACGGCGATCGCCGGATGCGTGTCGTTGAGCTGGATCGCGGCCTTCTCGGCGAGGTTTGCGAGCGTCCCGAACTGCTGCAGGTGACGGCGCACGAGGTCCTGCAGGGACGCCGAGGTGAAGAAGTATTCCTGACGCAGGCGCAGTTCCTGGCCCGCAAGGGTCGCGTCGCTCGGGTAGAGGATGCGCGAGATCGCCTCGGCGCGGTTGCGGTGCGCGAGCGCGCCGACGTAGTCGCCGAGGTTGAAGGTCTCGAGCTGGAGCGGATCGGCGGCCCGCGCCGACCATAAGCGGAGCGTGTTGACGTGACGGCCGCGCCAGCCGGTGACCGGCGTGTCGTAGGCGACCGCTAGCACCGTCTCGTTCGGATGCCAGATGCGCCGGATGACGCCGCCTTCGGCCACGTGCTCGACCGTGCCGCCGAAGCGGATTTGGTAGAGAACCTCCGGGCGCTCGAACTCCCACGGGTTGCCGCCCGCAAGCCAGTCCTCGGGCAGCTCGGCCTGCCAGCCGTCGGAAAGAGTCTGGCGGAAGAGGCCGTAGTCGTAGCGGATGCCGTAGCCGTAGGCCGGAAGCTCCTGGCTCGCGAGGCTCTCCATGAAGCAGGCGGCAAGGCGGCCCAAGCCGCCGTTGCCGAGCGCGGCGTCCGGTTCGATCTCCTTGACCCGGTCGAGGTCGATTCTGAGCCCGGCGAGCGCTTCGCGGGCGACATCGGTCAGCCCGAGATTGCAGAGGGCCTCGGAGAGGAGCCGCCCGATCAGGAACTCGAGGGAGAAGTAATAGACCCGCTTCTGCTCGCGTTGATAGGTGGCGCGGGTCGAGTCCATCCAGCGGTCGATGACGGCGTCGCGGACCGCAAGCGCGGTCGCGGCGAACCAGTCGTGGTCGCGCGCGGCGGTGGGGTCCTTGCCGACCGCGTAGGTGAGCTTCGCGAGGATCGCCTCACGGAATTGCTCGGGGTCCGCGAGCCGGGACGCGGCGGCGGCACCGTTCGACGGCACCTTGGCGGCGCCTTCGCGCGCATCACGCCCGCGGGACGGCTTCGCGCGGCTCGGCTCCAGAACGGCGTTGTCCCGTGACATGGTCCCGTGGCGGTGTCGGCCCGAAGGCCAGTTCGCGTGTAATGCGCCGATGAGGCAACCGGCAAGAGGCGGAAGCCGCCCGTCCCATGCCTTCAGGGTGGGGCCGCGACCTGAACGGCGGATACTCCAGGTTATGGGCAGCTTCTGGGCAAGGCCGTCACCCAGGCTTGGCATAAAGGCTGCAAGAAGAAATCGGGCGCATTGAGCGATCGCTCGGGAACCTTCCGCCCGCATAGGCGTTTATGGCCGGGACCTTTGTAGCTGGCGCCGACGGGACTTTCGTCTTGGGGGGCGCGATTCCGTTCGACATGCAGGCATCGACAGACCTCCGCTCGGCCCGCCCGAAGCAGCGAAACGTGCGCTCAACGCGTGACCCGCGCCCGGCGTCCGCCCATGCCCGGCAAGAATCCCGTCCCGAGCGGGAACGCCGCGACCTCGAGGCGCCCCAAAGAATCCTGTTCGTCACCTCGGAGATCGCCGACTTCATCAAGGCCGGCGGCCTCGGCGAGGTCTCGGCGGCGCTGCCGCGCACGCTCAGGCAGCAATACGACGTCCGCATCCTGATCCCGGGCTACCGCCAGGTCCTGGAGCGCTACGACGACGTGCCCGTGGTCGGGCGCCTCGGCGCCGCCTTCGGCCTGCCGGCGTGCGAGATCGGGCGAATCGACACGTCTGACGGCCTGACCCTCTACGTGCTCCTCTGCCCGGACCTCTACGACCGCGAGGGCTCGCCCTACGGCGACGCCGCCGGCCTCGATTGGGCCGACAACGACGTCCGCTTCGGGCGGCTCGCTCTCGCGGCAGCGGAGATCGCCAGCGGCGTCGGCGACCTCGGCTGGCGCCCGGACCTCCTGCACCTCAACGATTGGCCCTCGGCCCTGACCCCGGGCTACCTCGCTTGGTGCGGCCAGCCGATGCCGAGCGTGCTGACGATCCACAACCTCGCCTACCAGGGCCTGTTCGAGGCCGAGCGGCTGCCTCGCCTCGGCATTCCGGATCAGGCCTTCCAGATCGAGGGGGTCGAGTTCTACGGCAAGCTGTCGTTCCTCAAGGCCGGCATCGTCTATGCCGACCACGTCACGACGGTGAGCGCGACTTACGCCCGGGAGATCACGACGCCGGAGCTCGGCTGCGGCCTCGATGGGCTCCTGAAGCTCAGGGCGGACCAGGGCCGCCTCACCGGCATCCTCAACGGCATCGACGAGAGCTTCGACCCGCGCACCGACCCGCACCTCGCGAGCCCCTTCGAGCCGCAGAACCTCAAGGGCAAGGCCGCGAACCGGGACGAGATCCGGAAAGAGTTCGGCCTCGCGGTCTCGCGCGGGCCGCTCTTCGCCGTGGTGTCCAGGCTCGTGCACCAGAAGGGCGTCGACCTCGCCATCGATGCGGCCGAGACCATCGTGCGCGAGGGCGGGCAGATCGTCGTCACCGGGCGCGGCGAGGGCGAGCTCGAGAGCGCGCTCGAGAAGCTGGCGGCGCGCCACCCTGGCCGGGTCGGCGTCCGGCTCGGGTTCGAGGAGGGCACGGCGCGGCGGATGTACGCCGGCAGCGACTTCCTGCTCATGCCGTCGCGCTTCGAGCCCTGCGGCCTGTCGCAGATGTACGCTCAGAAGTTCGGCTCGCTCCCGATCGCGCACCGCACCGGCGGGCTCGCCGACACCATCGAGGACGGGGTCACGGGGTTCCTGTTCCGCGAGCCGTCGCTGAGCCAGCTCCTCGGCGCGGTCTACCGGGCGGTCGATACCTTCCGCTCGCGCAAGACGCTGAACGCCATGCGCCGCGCCGCCATGGGCCGCATCTTCGCCTGGCAGCGCTCGGCGATGGGCTACAAGAAGGTCTACGACCGGGCGCTGGCGGGAGCGCCCGCGGGTTAGGGACGCACCGTCAGCGCTCGGGGTCGAATTCCAGGCCGTCGCCGATGCTGTCGATGGTCGGCGCCGGGCGGCGCGGCAGGGTCTTCCAGCGGACCTTCTTGGCGTCCTTCTCGATGCTGCCGGTCTCGGTCTTCATCTTGCCCATCGCATAGTTGATGCTGACAGAGCGCGTCTCGCCGGAGTTGCGCTGCACCTCCTCGCGGTCGTAGCCGATCAGTGCGAAGCGGCCGTCCCTGTGGCGGAACGTGTAGGTCGCGGTCGACATGCCCCAGCCGCCGGCGCTCATGAAGAGGTGCAGCCGCACCTTCAGGGCGCCGCGCTCGATGGAGATGCCGCCGTCCTCCAGGGGATCGGCCATGACGGGGTCGGTCCGGCGCGGGATCAGAGTGCGGTTCTCCAAAGCGAGCGTGTAGCCGCCCGATGTGGCGCCGAACGCCGCTGCAAGGATGCGCGGATTGGTGTCGAGCGGATTCTCGCCGAGCCCGCTCTCGTTCGGGACCACGTTCTTCGGATCCTTCCCGCGCAGGACGAAGGCGAGGTCGGGCACGCCGTCGCCATTGAGGTCGCCAGACGCCTGCGACTCCAGCGCCCACCCAGGCGGCACGAATCCTTCCGCTGACGCCGCCGTCTTAGGCAGAGCCGGATAGACGGCTTCCGGGATCGCAAGCTCCTGCGCCACGGCGGGAATGACGGAAAGGATGCTTGCGGCGAGAAGGGCGGCTGCGGCGCGGGAGCGCATTGCGGTCCTCGGGATGGCTTCAGTTGCCTCGATAATACCCCCAGCCGCAGACGGAACAGCCATGGGCTGGCGAGGATGCCGATGGATGGCGCCGCGCCTGATGAAACCGGGCCGTTAACGGGGAGTTAACTGACAGACACGCCGGGAGCGCGAAAAGCCTTGCCTTTTCATCGCCTTATTCCTCACTATCGTCAGTCCTGATGACCTCGCACACGCGATGGATATCGAGCCCTGGCGCCAACGATGCGCCCGAGGCCGTAGGGTGGGGGTGGCGGGCGAGCGCCGAGCCGACGAGGCCCGCGCCCCGCGCCGGCCTCCCGCTCGTGCTGAAATCCTCGCTTCTCGCCGGCTTCGTCTTCACCTTCGTCCTCGGAGCGGGCTTCGTCGCCTTCGTCACAGCCCTCGACCGCTTCGAGCGCGAGCCCAACGGCCGCGCCGACGCCATCGTGGCGTTGACCGGCGGGGCGCAGCGGATCGGCGATGCGATCGATCTCCTGGCCAAGGGCTACGGCCATCGCCTCCTCATCACCGGCGTCAACGAGCGCACGAGCCGCCAGGAGATCGCTCGCCTCAACCCCGGCCAGCGGCGCCTGTTCGACTGCTGCGTCGACCTCGACTACCGGGCCCGCAACACGCTCGGCAACGCCGTCGAGACGAGACGCTGGATGGAGGGCAACCGCTTCTCCTCGCTCATCGTCGTGACCTCGAACTACCACATGCCGCGCACCCTCCTCGAGCTCGACGCCGCCCTGCCGCAGGCCCGCAAGGTGCCCTACCCGGTGGTGCACGAGGGCACCCAGGCCGAGGACTGGTGGAAGAACCCGGCGACCGCCCGGCTCCTTGCCTCCGAGTACGTGAAGTATCTCGCCGGCTGGCTGCGCACCCGCGTCGAGCGCGAGCCGGCCCCGCACCGGGACCCGCCGGGCGGCCCCTCCCCGGTCAGAATGGCGGCCGAGCCCGCCCCGCGCTGACGTTCTCGCGCTTCCCGTTCTGGCGCATCCAGGTTCCGATGGACGTGCGGGGCGCTTCCTTGCTAAGGCCGCGGCATCCCGAGGGCCTCATGCTCGTCCTGCGCTCGATCCTCTTCAACGTCGCGTTCTACGCCAACACGATCCTGTTGCTGATCGGGCTCATCCCGCTGCTGCTCTTCCCGCGCAGGACCTTCCTGCGCGGCGTCCAGCTCTGGGGGCACTCGTCGATCTGGCTTCTGCGGGTGCTCGCCGGAACCCGGCTCGAGTTCCGCGGGCTCGAGAAGATCCCGCCCGGCGGCCTCCTCGTCGCGTCGAAGCACCAGTCCATCGCCGAGACCTTCGCCCTCCTGACCATCTTCGAAGACCCGACCTTCGTGCTCAAGCGGGAGCTGCGCTGGATCCCGTTCTTCGGCTGGTACACCATGAAGGCCGCCCAGGTGCCGGTCGACCGCAGCGCCGGCTCGGCGGCTCTCTCGGACATGAACGAGCGCGCCCGCAAGGAGGCGGCGCGAGGCCGGCAGATCGTCATCTTCCCGGAAGGCACGCGGCGCGCGCCCGGGGCCCCACCGGCCTACAAGTATGGGATCGCGCACCTCTATCAGAACCTCGGCGTGCCCTGCCTGCCGGTCGCGCTCAACACCGGCGTGTTCTGGCCTCGCCGCAGCTTCCTGCGCCGCCCCGGCACCATGGTGATCGAGGTTCTCGATCCGATTCCTCCCGGCCTGCCCCGCGAGGCCTTCTTCGAGGAGGTGAAGGCGGCGATCGAATCCGCCTGCGACTGCCTCCTCGCCGAGGGACGGCGGGAACTCGGCGAACCCGGCGCCCCCCGCATGGGGACCGCGGCCGGCCGGGTCTGAGGGCGACCCTCAGCCCACCGCCCGCGCGTCGGTCGGCGCCTCGGCGAGGCCGCGCTTCCTGAGAAGCGCCTCGATCGACGGCAGGCGGCCGCGGAAGGCGGCGTAGGCTTCGTCCGGCGGGCGGCGGTTGCCGGCGGCGTAGATGAAGTCGTGGAGCTTCCGCGCGGTGTCGCGGTCGAAGACGTCGCCGGCCTCGCGGAAGGCCTCGAAGGCGTCGGCGTCGAGGACCTCGGACCAGAGATAGCTGTAGTAGCCGGCCGAATAGCCGTCTCCCGAGAAGATATGGGAAAAGTGCGGCGTGCGGTGCCGCATCACGATTTCCTTCGGCATGCCGATGCGGGAAAGGGCGTCGCGCTCGAACTGCGCCACGTCGAGGTCCTCGGCGGACGCGAGACGGTGCAGGTCCATGTCGACGAGGGCCGAGGCCGTATACTCGACCGTGGCGAAACCCTGGTCGAAGGTGCGGGCCGCGAGGATGCGGTCGAGGAGCGCCTCCGGCATCGGCTCGCCGGTGCGGTGGTGGAGCGCGAAGCGGCGCAATACCTGCGGCTCCTCGAGCCAGTGCTCATAGAGCTGCGACGGCAGCTCGACGAAATCGGTCGGCACACTGGTGCCGGCCAGCATCGGATAGGTCACGTCCGAGAGCAGGCCGTGGAGCGCGTGGCCGAACTCGTGGAAGAGGGTGCGGGCGTCGTCGAAGCTGAGGAGCGAGGGCCGGCCCTTGGCGAAGTTCATGACGTTGACGACGATCGGCCGGATGTCGCCTGAAAGCTTCTCCTGCGTCCGGAAGGAGCTCATCCAGGCGCCGCTGCGCTTCGAGGGCCGGGCGTAATAGTCGCCGAGAAAGAGGCCGATATGACGCCCCTCCCGCGTCACCTCCCAGACTCGCACGTCGGGATGATAGTGCGGCGCCTCGGTGATCTCGGAAAACTCCAACCCGAAGAGACGGTGCGCGGTGTCGAAGGCAGCCCCTATGACGCGGTCGAGCTGGAGGTACGGCTTGATCTCGGCCTCGTCGAGGTCGTGCTCCTGGCGGCGCAGCTTCTCGGCATAGAAGCGCCAGTCCCAGGCGGCGAGCTCGAAGTTGCCGCCCTCCTCGCGCACGAGGGCCTGAAGGGCGTCGCGTTCGCGGGTCGCGCGGGCGACCGCGGGCGTCCAGACGTCGTGGAGGAGGCGAAGCGCCGCCTCCGGCGTCTTCGCCATGGTGTCGGCGAGCTTGTAGTCTGCAAAGGTGGCGTAGCCCATGAGGCGCGCCCGCTCGGCGCGGAGCGCGACGATCTCGGCGATGATCGCCTTGTTGTCGGTCTCGCCGCCGTTATCTCCGCGGGAGATCCAGGCCGAAAAGGCCTTCTCGCGGAGATCCCGTCTTGCCGAGAAGGACAGGAAGGGCTCGATCGAGGAGCGCGAAAGGGTGATGACGTGCTTGCCCGAAAGCCCACGGCTCTCGGCCTCCTCGGCCGCGGCCTCGCGCACGAAATCCGGCAGCCCGGCGAGGTCGGCCTCGCCTTCCAGCACGAGGGTCCAGGCCTTCTCGTCGGCGAGGATGTTCTGGGAGAACTGGGTGCCGAGGATCGCGAGCCGCTCGAGGATCGCCGCGAGGCGCTTCTTCGCCTCCGCGTCGAGCTGCGCCCCGGCGCGGACGAAGTGGGTGTGGGCGCGGTCGAGGACGCGGGCCTCTTCGGGGTCGAGGCCGAGCGCGTCGCGCCGCTCGTAGAGCGCGGCGACGCGGCGGTAGAGCGCCTCGTCCATGTAGATCCGGCTGCGGTGGCGGGAGAGGCGCGGCGCGATCTCCCGCTCGATCGCCTGGAGGGCGTCGTTCGTATGGCTGCCGGCGAGGTTGAAGAACACGGCCGAGACCCGGCGCAGATCCCGCCCGCTCCGCTCCATGGCCTCGACGGTGTTGCCAAAGGTCGGCTCGGACGGGTCCGCCGCGATCGCCTCGATCTCGGCCATGTGGGCCTTAAGCGCCCGGTCGAAGGCCGGGCGGAAGTGCTCAGGCTGAACGCGGTCGAAGGGCGGCAGCTCGAACGGGGTGTTCCAGGGCGCGTCGAAGGGGTTTTCGGCCGTGTCCGCCGGCGCGGTCGTGATGGCGTCCGTCATGCCTGTCTCGCTCTCCTGGATGTGCAACCTGCTCAGCCGGCCTCGCCCGGCGCGGCCTCGCTCTTACCCCGCACGCTCCATCGCCAGCGCCACCCCCTGTCCCACCCCGACGCACATGGTCGCGAGCCCGAGCTTTCCTCCCCGTCGCGAAAGCTCCAGGGCCACGTCGCCGGCGATGCGGGCGCCGGACATGCCGAGGGGGTGGCCGAGGGCGATCGCGCCACCGTTCGGGTTCACGTGCCCGGCGTCGTCCGCGACGCCGAGCTGGCGCAGGCACGCAAGCGCCTGGGAGGCGAAGGCCTCGTTGAGCTCGATTACGTCGAAATCGGAGACCTTCACACCGAGCCGCTCGACAAGCTTTCCGACCGCCGGCACCGGGCCGATGCCCATGATCCGCGGCGGCACGCCCGCCGAGGCGAGGCCGAGGACGCGGGCGATGGGGGTGAGCCCATGCCGCTCGGCGGCCTCCCGCGACGCGAGGATGAGGGCCGCGGCGCCATCGTTGACGCCCGACGCGTTGCCGGCCGTCACCGTCCCGCGCTCGCGCACGATGGGCTTGAGCTTGGCGAGCGTCTCCAGCGTCGTGTCGGCGCGCGGGTGCTCGTCGCGCTCGACCCGGATCGCCCCCTTCCGGTCCGGGATCTCGATCGGCACGACGCGCCCGTCGAACGCGCCCTCGGCTTGCGCGCGGGCGGCGCGCTGCTGGCTTCGCAGGGCGAAGGCGTCCTGCGCCTCACGGGTGACCTGGAACTCCTCGGCGACATTCTCGCCGGTCTCGGGCATCGAATCGACGCCGTACTGCGCCTTCATGAGCGGGTTGATGAAGCGCCAGCCGATGGTGGTGTCGTACACTTCCGCCGTGCGCTGGAAGGGAGCCTCGCTCTTGCCCATGACGAAGGGCGCGCGGGTCATCGACTCGACGCCGCCCGCGATCGCAAGCCCGATCTCGCCCGCCTTGATGGCCCGCGCCGCGGCGCCGACCGCGTCGAGGCCGGAGGCGCACAGGCGGTTGAGGGTCGCGGCCGGCGTGCGCGCCGGCAGGCCGGCGAGCAGCGCCGCCATGCGGGCGACGTTGCGGTTGTCCTCGCCGGCCTGGTTGGCGCAGCCGAGATAGATCTCGTCGACGGCATCGCGGATGCCGGGGTGGCGCGTCACGAGTTCCCGGATCGGGATGGCGGCGAGATCGTCGGCCCGGACCTTCGCCAGCGCCCCGCCGTAGCGCCCGAT
>DASVVU010000267.1:0-18714 GCA_036386395.1 Beijerinckiaceae bacterium
ATCGCGGCGATTTCGGGCGCCTGCGCGGGCGGCGGCGCCGGCATCGCGGCCTGCTGCGACCTGCGCATCGGCACGAGGACGGCGAAGTTCGGCTTCCCGATCGCGCGCACGCTCGGCAACTGCCTGTCGATGTCGAACATCAGCCGCCTCACGGCGCTGATCGGCCCGGCGCGGGTCAAGGACATCATCTTCACGGCCCGCATGGTCGGAGCCGAGGAGGCGCAGGCGCTCGGCCTCCTGACCGAGGTCGTCGAGGATGTCGACGCCCTGCGGGCCCGCGCCGACGAGGTCGCCCGCACGATCGCCGGCCACGCGCCCCTGACCCTTCGCGCCACCAAGGAGGCGGTGCGGCGCCTGACGAAGCGCCTGTCGCGGGAGGAGGGCGAGGACCTGATCCTGATGTGCTACATGAGCCGCGACTTCCGCGAGGGCATGGAGGCCTTCCTGAACAAGCGAGCGCCCGAGTGGCGCGGGGAGTAGCCCGCGCCGTCGTCAAGAAAGTGCGCCGTCGTCATGATGACCGAGGCCGAAAAACCCAGGCGGCGCAGCGAACGGCCCGCGCCGCCATCATGAAAAAGCGGCACCAAGAAACGAGAAAAAGCGAGGAAGCGATGGGTCCCCTGAGCGGCTTGAAGGTGATCGACCTCACCCACGTCATGGCCGGCCCGACCTGCACCATGATGCTCGCCGACATGGGCGCCGACGTGATCAAGATCGAGCGCAACCCGGGCGGAGACGACACTCGCCGCAGCGTGCCGCCGACGATCCGCGGCGAGTCCGCCGCCTTCATGATGATGAACCGCAACAAGCGCGGCCTCGTCCTTGACCTCAAAACCCCCGGCGGCGCCGAGGTCCTGCGTCGTCTTGCAAAAGAGGCCGACGTTCTCGTCGAGAACTTCGGCCCCGGCGTCATGGAGCGCCTCGGCTTCGGCTACGAGGACCTGAGCAAGGACAACCCGGGGCTGATCTATTGCTCGCTCTCGGGCTTCGGGCGCACCGGCCCCTACAAGGACCGGCGCGGCTTCGACCTCGTCGCCCAGGCGATGAGCGGCATCATGAGCGTCACCGGCGACGGGCCGGACAGCCCGCCGGCGAAATGCGCGCCGCCGCTCTCCGACATCACCGCCGGCATCGTCGCCGCCATGGGCGTGCTCGCGGCCTACGTCCACCGCCTCCAGACCGGCAAGGGGCAGTGGCTCGAGACTTCGCTGTTCGAGGCGGCCCTCGTGCAGACCTACTGGCAGTCGGCGATCGCGCTCGCGACCGGCGTCGCGCCCCGCGCCATGGGCTCGGCCCACCCCCTCAACGCGCCCTACCAGGCCTTCGAGGCCGCGGACGGCTGGATCGTCATCGGCGGCGCGAACCAGCGCAACTGGCTCAAGATCGTCGAGGCGCTGGGCGCGCCAGAGCTCGCGAGCGATCCGCGCTTCATCGACAACCCGGGCCGCATGGCGCACCTGAAGGAGCTCGAGGCCGAGCTCGGCCGGCACTTCCGCCTGAAGCCTGCGGCCCATTGGCTCAAGGTGTTCGACGACCTCGGCGTGCCGGCAGGTCCCGTCAACGACATGCTGCAGGCGCTCTCCGACCCGCAGACCATCGCCCGCGAGATGGTGGTCGAGCTCGACCATTCGACCGCGGGCCGGGTCAAGGCGATCGGCTTTCCCGTCAAGTTCTCGGACACGCCGGGAAAGGTGCGCAAGGCCGCCCCGGTCTACGGCGAGGACACCCGCGCGATTCTTTCCGAGTACGGCTTTACGCCGGACGAGATCGCGGCCTTGGAGAAGGAAGGTGCGGTCGTCTCGGCCGAGCACGCCGCTCCGGGCCGGAAGGTGGCGTGAGTGTCCATGCCATCCTCCCGAGTCCTCATCCTGAGGTGCGAGCGCAGCGAGCCTCGAAGGGCGCACCCCTGCCTGTGCTCGGCCTGCGGCCTCGCACCTCAGCATGAGGGGAGTTGTGATGGGCATTCCACTTGGCTCGCTTCGACACCTAAGCTGCAACTGAAGAACAAAGAACCATCGGGAGAGAAATCATGACCTTCAAGACGAAGACAGCCGCCCTCCTCGGCGGCGCCGCCCTTCTCGCCGCGCCGGCCGCGCTCGCGGATTGGAAGCCGACGAAATCGATCGAGTTCATCGCGACGGCCGGTCCGGGCGGCGGCACCGACAACCTCGCCCGCACGGTCCAGAGCATCATCACGAAGCACAAGCTCACCGACCAGCCGGTGGTGGTCGTCAACAAGCCCGGCGGCTCGGGCGCCGAGGGCTACATCTACGGCAAGAGCCAGGCCGGCGACCCGCACAAGGTCGTCTTCGGCACCTCGAACGCCTGGTCGCAGCCGATGACCTCGAAGCTCGCCTACAAGCACACCGACCTCACCCCCATCGCCGCCATGGCGCAGGACGAGTTCCTCCTGTGGGTGAAGCAGGACAGCCCGATCCAGACCGCCAAGGACTACGTCGAGGCAGGCAAGAAGACCGAATTCAAGATGGGCGGCGCCCAGTCCAAGGACACGGACGAGGTGCTGACCCGGATGATCGCCAAGGAGGCCGGGATCAAGCTCACCTACATCCCGTTCAAGAGCGGCGCCGAGGCCGCGGTGCAGCTCGCCGGCGGCCACATCGACTCGCACGTCAACAACCCGAGCGAGAGCATCGGCCAGTGGAAGGGCGCGACGCAGCGCCCGATCTGCGCCTTCAGTCCGCAGCGCCTCCCCGCCGGCGCCAAGGTCACGGCCACTCAAGGATGGGGCGACATCCCCACCTGCGTCGAGCAGGGCCTCAACATCCCGCAGTTCCAGCAGCCCCGCACCGTGTGGCTGCCCGGCAAGGTCACGCCCGACCAGGTCGCGTTCTACGTCGACCTCATGCGCAAGGTGCAGGCGGCGCCGGAGTGGAAGGAGTACATCGAGCGCACCTCGCAGACCGACACCTTCCTCGCGGGGGCCGAGTTCCAGAAGTTCATCGACGAGGACATCGAGCGGGTCCGCAAGGTCGCCTCGGAAGAAGGCTGGCTCGTCTCGCAGTAGCCTCGCACGGCGATGATCTCGCGCAGGGGCCTCGAGGGCGCGACGGCGGCGCTCACCGGCGCCTTCGGCGTCGCGGTCGCGGTGTCGAGCCTCGAGAACGGCATCGGCTGGTCGAGCGCCGGGGTCGAGAGCGGGACCTTCCCGTTCATCACCGGGCTTATCGTGATGGCGGCGAGCCTCTGGAACCTCCTCTATGCGGGGCTGTGGCGCGGCAGCCATCACACCCTGGTCTCGTGGGAGGACCTGAAGAAGATCGCGGCGCTCTTCCTGCCGGCCCTCGCCATGGTGGCGGCGGTGCCGCTTCTCGGCCTGCACGTCGCCTCGGCCATCTACATGTTCGGCGTGCTGGTGTGGCAGAACCACATCGCGCCCGTGCGCGCGCTCGCGGGCGCCGTCGTGGTGGCGGTCGCCCTCTACGCGATGTTCGACTGGGCCTTCCAGGTCGCCCTCCCCCGCGGCGCGCTCGGCGCCGCGCTGGGATTCTAGGAGCGCTGGAGTGGAGAACCTCGACGCCCTCCTGCACGGCTTCACCATCGCCCTGAGCTGGCAGCACATCGCCCTGATGGTGGTGGGCGTGCTGCTCGGGATTCTCGTCGGCGTGCTGCCGGGGCTCGGCGCGCCGAACGGCGTCTCGCTGCTCCTGCCGCTGACCTTCGGGATGAACCCGGTCTCGGCCATCATCCTCCTGTCGAGCATGTACTGGGGCGCGCTGTTCGGCGGCTCGGTGACCTCGATCCTGTTCAACATCCCGGGCGAGCCTTCGTCCGTCGCGACCACCTTCGACGGCTATCCCATGGCCCGCGACGGGCGCCCAAGCACGGCGCTCGCCACCGCCTTCGGCTCCGCCGCCTTCGGCGCCCTCGTCGGCGTCGTCCTCATCACCGTGCTGGCGTCGTGGGTGGCCGAGGCCGCGCTCGCCTTCGGGCCGCCCGAGTATTTCGCGGTCTACTTCCTCGCCTTCGCGAGCTTCATCGGCATGGGCGGCACGCCGCCGATGAAGACCCTCGTGTCGCTCGCGATCGGCTTCGCCGTCGCGGCGATCGGCATCGACACGGTGTCGGGCTCGGTGCGCCTCAACTTCGGCGTCGACGAGCTCGTCAAGGGCGTGAGCTTCGTCGTCGCCGTCATGGGCCTCTTCGGCATCGGCGAGCTGCTGCTTGCCGTCGAGGAGGAGATCCACGCGAAAGCCGTGTCCTCGAAGGTCGAGTGGGGCGAGGTGTTCCGCACCGTGGCGCGGCTGCCGCGGCACTGGGTGACGCTCCTGCGCAGCGCCGCCGTCGGCTGCTGGATGGGCATCACGCCGGGGGGGCCGACGGCCGCCTCGTTCATGAGCTACGGCCTCGCCAAGCGCTTCTCGCGCCGCCGCGAGAACTTCGGCAGGGGCGAGCCCGACGGCATCATCGCGCCGGAGACCGCCGACCACTCGGCCGGCACCTCGGCGCTCCTGCCGATGCTGTCGCTCGGCATCCCGGGCTCGGCCACCGCCGCCGTCATGATGGGCGGGCTGATGATCTGGGGCCTCAACCCCGGGCCGACGCTGTTTGTCGAGCAGAAGGACTTCGTCTGGGGCCTTATCGCCTCCATGTACCTCGGCAACATCGTCGCCGTGGTGCTGGTGCTGCTCACGGTGCCGATCTTCGCGGCGCTGATGCGGGTGCCGTTCTTCATCATCGCGCCGCTGATCTTCATCATCTGCGTCGTTGGCGCCTACTCGGTCTCGAACTCCTACCTCGACGTGATGCTGATGATGGGCTTCGGAGTCGTCGGCTATCTCTTCAAGAAGCTCGACTATCCGGTCGCGCCCCTCGTCCTCGCCATCGTCATCGGCGACAAGGCCGAGGACGCCTTCCGCCAGTCGATGCTGATGTCGAAGGGGGGGCTCGGAATCTTCTTCGCGAACCGCCTCGTCACGACCCTGATCCTGCTCGGGGTCGCGCTTCTGGTCATGCCGCTCGTCATGGGGCTCATGGGCCGGCGGGCCCGCAAGCCGTTGCTGGTCGAATGACCGAGGGAATCGCCGACCCCGGCTGGCACGGCGTCTTTCCCTACCTCGTCTCGCCCGTGGACGAGGCAGGCCGGGTCGATCGCGACGTGCTGACGGCTTTGGTCGAGCGCCTGATCGCGGCCGGCGTCCACGGCCTCACGCCCCTCGGCAGCACCGGCGAGTTCGCGTATCTCACCACGGAGCAGCGACTCGACGTCGTCGACACGGTGGTGCGCGCCGCCCGCGGGCGCGTGCCGGTGGTGGCGGGGGTCGCCGCGACGACGACGTCGGGCGCGGTGGAGCTTGCCAGGGAAGTTGTGCGGCTCGGCGCCGACGGCGTGCTGGCGATCATGGAGGCGTACTTCCCCATCCCCGACGCCGGCGTCGAGGCCTACTTCCGCGCGGTCGCCGAGGCGGTGACGTGCCCGGTCGTGCTCTACACCAACCCGCAGTTCCAGCGCTCCGACCTGTCCCTGCCGGTGATCCGGCGTCTCGCCGAGGTGCCGACCATCCGCTATATCAAGGACGCCTCCACCAACACCGGCCGCCTCCTCTCCATCCTCAACGAGACGAAAGGCCGTCTGAAGGTCTTCGCGGCCTCGGCCCACATCCCAGCCTGCGTCATGCTGATCGGCGGCGTGGGCTGGATGGCGGGCCCGGCCTGCGTCATCCCCGAAGAGAGCGTCGCGCTCTACGACCTCGCCCGCGCCGGGCGCTGGGACGAGGCGATGGCGCTCCAGCGCCGCCTCTGGGCCGTCAACCAGGCCTTCGCCAAGTACGCGCTCGCGCCCTGCATCAAGGCGGCGCTCGAGATGCAAGGGTTTGCGGTCGGCGCGCCGATCCCGCCGCAGGCGCCGCTCGACGAGGAGGGGAGGGCGGATCTCCGCCGCATCCTCGAAGGCGTGGGTGCGCTGTAAAAAGATGCTCGGCGTCGTCCTCTCGGTCGTCCTTCCCGTCGTCATCACCGTGGCGGTCGGCTTCGTCTGGACCCGCACCGGCTATCCGCTCAACTCGAAGGAGCTGACGGCACTCATCGCCGACGTCGCGACGCCCTGCCTGATCGTCTCGACCTTCCAGTCGAGCAAGCTCTCCTTCGACGCCTTCGCGGCAATGGCCGGCGCGGCCGTCACCGCCATCGTCCTCTTTGCCGCGCTCGGTGCGCTGATCCTCAAGATCGCGGGATTGCGCATCCGCACCTTCCTGCCCTCGATCGCCTTCCCGAACGCCGGCAACCTCGGCCTGCCGCTCTCACTCTACGCCTTCGGCCCGGAGGGCCTCGGCTACGCCATCGCCTACTTCTCGATCTCGTCGGTCGCGAACTACACGCTTGGCCAGATGATCGCGGCGGGGCAGGCGAACTGGCGCGGGCTCGCACGCCTGCCGATCCTCTATGCGGTGGCGCTCGGCATCGCGCTGTCGTTCTGGCAGATCGAGCTGCCGCAATGGGCCGGAACGACGATCGCGCTCATCGGCAACGTCACCGTGCCGCTGATGCTCCTGATGCTAGGATCGTCGCTCTCCCAGCTCAAGGTCGCCTCGTCCGGCCGCGCGCTGTTCGTCTCGGTCGTGCGGCTCGGCCTCGGCGCCGCGGTCGGCGTCACGGTCGCGGCGGCGCTCGGCCTTTCGGGTCCCTTGCGCGCGGTGCTGATCCTGCAGTGCGCGAACCCGGTCGCGGTCTACAACTACCTCTTCGCGCAGCGCTGGAACAACGAGCCCGAGGAGGTCGCGGGCGTCGTCATCCTCTCGACGCTCCTCTCGATCCTCACGATCCCGCTGCTGCTGACATGGCTGATGCGCCCCCCCCTGAGTGCGGCCGCAGAGTAAGCCGCGCGGATTGTTCACAATTTCCGGTGCACGCGGCCGCGAATCAAGTTGCGATTAAGAAATCGGGTGCAATCATCCTGACGCTCCAGAATCAGTGGAGCGTTTCGAGGACTACGACATGGCTAGCAGCGCAAAGAAGTCCGGCGGCTCGAAAGGCGGCTCGAAGGGCGGCTCCAAGGCCGCTTCGAAGGGCGGCTCGAAGTCGTCGAAGAAGGGGAAGTAACCGGTCCACGACCGGCACCTCCGAGGCCCTGGAGTCGGGATGGACTCCAGGGCCTTTTCTATTCGCGCGCCGCGGTTCGTGGTATGCTCGGCTTCGAGGCGGAGCTTGTCCTTGAGGCCCGCATGATCGTCATGATCGCCTTCGTGCTCGGCGCGGCCGTTGCCGTCGCATCGAGCGTCGCCTTGGCCATCGCGGGATTCCAGTGGCTCACCACCTTCCCGTTCCGGTGGGGCTGGCGGCGGCATGCGCATCCCATTGGAAAAGCGCCGGCCCCGCAGGATGCGCCCGGCGCTCGTCTGACCGCGAACGTCTGCGCGAGTGATCTCGATCACAGTACCGGCCCGGGCCTGCTGCAATGATCGCCGGGCTTGGGGTGCGATTGAACCGATGCGAAAGAGGACGTGATGACACACTCAGGAACCTGTTTCTGCGGCGCGGTCGAGATCGAGGTCACCGGGGAGCCGGAGGCCATGGGCTATTGCCATTGCCGCTCCTGCCGCTCATGGTCCGGCGGGCCCGTGAACGCCTTCTCCTTATGGAAGCCGGAAGCCGTGCGGGTCGCCTCCGGGGCCGAGCACGTCGCGACGTTCCAGAAGACCCCGCTCAGCCTGCGCCAGTGGTGCGTCAAGTGCGGCGGGCACCTGATGGCGAACCATCCGCCGCTCGGCCTCATCGACGTCTTCGCCGCGACGATCCCGACCCTTCCCTTCGTCCCCGCCGTTCACGTCAACTACGCCGAGACGGTGCTGCCCATGCGCGACGGCTTGCCGAAGCTCAAGGACTTCCCGGCCGCGTTCGGCGGCTCCGGCGAAATGGTGGCGGAGTGACGAAGCGTTCCGGCTCGAGTCGGATGCGGCACGAGCGCGCTGCGGTGAATGAAGCTGCTCCTGCAATATCTGGTCTCGGCCCTGCTCGGCTGGCTTGCCGCCACCATCGTCGGCTCCCTGGTGTTCGGCGTCGTGATCGGGGCGGGTTTCGGCGGGCTGCTCCTGATGTTCATTTCGGCGCCCCTGGCGTTGCCGCTCAACGTGTTCGTGCTGCCCGTCGCGTGCCTGATGACGATCGGCACGTCGTGCCGGCCGCGCGTCATCTACCTCGTCGGAGCCGTCGGAGGCTTGCTGTCGCCCATGCCGATCCTGCTCGCCCGGATGCGATGGGACGATCTCTTCGGCCCAAACCCTCTCGCATTGCCGCTGGCCATCAGCGGCACGGCGGCGGGGCTCGTGTCGGCTGCCTGCTTCATGCCGATCCTCCGAAGACAAAGGCGGAATGGTGCCCCGTTCCGGAACGAGCACCATGGCGCGAGCGCCCGCCCATTCAAATTGAGACACGACCCAAAGCGCGGCGCACCTAACGGCGGCGTGAGCCCGGAACCAAGCCTCAGATCGCGGGTTGAGCCGAACTGGAAATGCCCGCAAGCTTCGCGCTGACCGTCGGCACATTCTTACTGATAGCCGTGGGGGGCGCCGGGGACGGCCCCCAACCCGTGAGCCTTACAGCCGCGCTGTACCTTATGGGCATTCTCCTGCCGCTCACGCTCATGATTTGGGCCGTCTGGCTGGTTGTGGCTTGGGCGACGCTATTGATCGTCCGGCCGCCTGGCTCCACTCCGCCACATTCAAACTGAGACACGACCCATTGACCCACACCTCCTGTGAGTCCTGTGGATAACGGGCATAAGGCCGCCCTGCGGCGCGGGCGGCCTCGACTTGGACGAAAGGAAGGAACTCCATCGTCGTGGGGGCCATGGTCCGAAGCATTCGCGGTCAACGGGAAGCAACGGAAACAGTGGAGAACCGCAATGCCAAGGTACTTCCTGCATTGCACCGACGGGGTCGACTTCGTTCTCGACAGGGTCGGCCACGAGATCGAAGCCGAGAGCGAGCTCATGTGGTTCGCCTACCGCGCCGCCGACCGCCTCATGGCCGAGCTGCCTGACTACGACGGCTGGTCGAGCTGGCTCGTCGCGGTCCACAACGAGAGCGGCTGCCTCGTCGAAACCGTTCCGTTCCCGGGTGATGCCGATGCGACACTCCCCGAGACGCAAAGCGTGGGCATAATGCCACCATGCCCGCCGACCACGCCGAACTCGAGCCCCCTTCCGAGAAGCACGCTGTTGCACTGACCAAGGTGCGCGACGGCCAGTGCCGCTTCATCACCGCCGAGCCGACCCGGCGGGCGATCTGCTGCGGCGCGCCGACGAGCGGCGGCTCGAGCTGGTGCGCCTACCACCGGCGCATCGTCTTCGCGAGCGTGGCCGACGAGCGCATGGCGCGCCAGCGCCCGGCGTGAGCTTTCGGGTGTGCGGACGCTATTGCCAGGGCAGCTTGCCCGTGCCGTGCCAGTAGAGGTAGGCGGCGGCACCCATGCACAGTGCGTAGAAGGCGAAGAGGACCGCGGCCGTCGTGAAGCCGTCGCTGTCCCTGGCCGCCGGAGCGGGATGCTCCGCCACGGATAGTCCTCAGAACCGGGAGCGGCCGCCGGCGACCGCGAAGCGCGGCGCCTCGCGCGCGGCCTCGGGCCGGGGCCGGTTGCTGCCGGTGTAGACCATCCGCTCGTGCACCGGGCACCAGGACGATCCGTCCGCCGTCACGGCGCCGCAGAACAGCCCCGGCGGGTCGAGGAGGTTGCCGATCGGCCAGCGGCACTGGCATTGCCCGAGAGCCCAGATCGGCTGCGGGCCAACGGGCTCCGGCGTCCGGGCCACGATGCGCGGCTTCTCGACGGGCTTCGGCTGAGCGGATTTCGCCTGGATAGGCTTCATCTGAATGGGCTTGGCGGGCGCTGTCGGCTTCGGGCGCGCCTGCACGGGCGCCGCATGGGCCGCGGGCTTGGCCGCCGATCCGGCTGGCTTGGCAGCGGCTTTGACGACGGGCTTCACGGCAGGCTTGGCGGTTGCTTTGGCAGGGGACTTCGCCGCGGGCTTGGCGGTGGTTTTGACGGCCTTGGCTGCGGGACGCGCGGCGGCCTTCGGCGGCGCCTCGTCGACCTTCTTCAGGCCGAGGCGATGGATCTTGCCGAGCACCGCGCCGCGGGTGAAGCCCTCGCCGAGAGCCTCGGCGATCACGGTCGCCGTGGCGCCCTTGCGCCACATCGCCTTGACCGTCCTGATGTCCGCGTCCGACCAATCCGCCATCACGAAAAACTCCCGACAAACCCCTGGATCGGCCCCCGAACGGTCGTTTCCCAAGGAAAGAGGCGACCTTGCGGCCGAACTTAACCTATCGGTTCGGCGAGGTCACCTGCCGCGGCGGCTCCGCTGCCCTGCCTTCGGCGCAATGGACGGCAGCGTCTGCCGTGTCCGGGAAAGGTCCGCCCAGGGGTCGCGGGCGAGATGGTCGAGGCGGGCCAGGAGATTGTCGACCCGGTACTGGCTGCCGGCCCTCAAGCTTTGAAGCTCGTCCCAGGTGACCGGCGTCGCGACCGGGGCGCCGGCCCGGGCCCGGGTCGAATAGGCCGAAATCGCCGTCGCTCCACGCCCGTTGCGGAGATAATCGACGAAAATCCGGCCGGTCCGGGCCTTTTTGGCCATATTGGCCGTGTAGCGGTCCGGGGACTCGGCCGCGAGCCGGGTCGCGAAATCCTCCGTGAAGGCCTTGACCTCGTCCCAGCCGGCCTTGGGGGTAAGCGGCACGACGACGTGCAGCCCCTTGCCGCCGGTGGTCTTGACGAAGCTCTTAAGCTTAACCGCGGAAAGGCGCTCCCGCACCTCGACGGCGCTCGCCACCACCGTCTCGAACGGCACGCTCTCGTCCGGGTCGAGGTCGAAGACGATCCGGTCGGGCTTCTCGGGGTCGGCCATGGTCGAGCCCCAGGGATGGATCTCCAGCACCCCGGCCTGCACGAGCGCGAGGAGGCCGTCGAGGTTCTCGATGGCGAGGCCCTCGTCCTCGCCCATCCGGACCCGCCGGACGAGATCCGTGTCGAGGCCGGCCCAGGCGTGCTTCTGGAAGAAGCACTCCTTGTTGTAGCCCCCCGGGCAGCGCACGAGGGAGAGCGGCCGGTTCACGACGTGCGGCAGGATCCATTCGGCGATCTCGACGTAGAAGTCGGCGAGCCCCTGCTTCGTCAGGCCGACATCCTCCCACAGCACCCGGTCCGGATGGGTGAGGGCGAAGTCCGTCCGCGGCGCGGGCTTTTTCCGCGCGGCCTTCGAGGGGGCTTGCGGGCCGGCGGGCGGCCCGCTCTCGCGCACGACCTCCTGCGGGTCCTTGTCCTCGCGCAGGCCTTTGAAGGAGCCGTGCCGGATGAGGCCGTCCGAGGACCAGCCGCGCAGCTCGATCTCGGCGACGAGGCGCGGCTCGACCCAGCGCACGCCGTTCGTCGCGTCCCGGGGCAGCTTCACGGGGAAAGGGGAGGCCGGGCGGCGGAGCTTGTCGAGCTCCTGCCAGAGCCGGCGCGCCGTCGCTTCGGTGTAGCCCGTGCCGACCTTGCCGACGTGGACGAGGCGGCCGTCCTCGTAGAACCCGAGGACGAGGGCGCCGATCGCCTTGTTGACGGTGGTCGAGGGCACGTAGCCGGCGATCACGAACTCCTGGCGGGCCGTGCACTTCGTCTTGAGCCAGTCGCCGCGCCGCCCCGAGTGGTAGGGCAGGTCGCGGCGCTTCGAGATGATGCCCTCGAGGCCGAGCCGGCAGGCGTGGCGCACCATGGTGGCGCCGTCGGTCTCGATGTGGTCGCTGTAGCGCACCGGCCCGTCCTTCGGCGCGTCGTCGAGGAGGCCGGCCAAAAGGGTCTTGCGCTCGACGAGCGGCGCTTGGGTGAGGTCGTGGCCGTCGAGGTAGAGGAGGTCGAAGGCGTAGTAGACCATGCGGTCGGAGCGCTCGGTCTTGAGCGCCTCCTGCAGCCCCGAGAAGGTCGAGACGCCGTTCTCCTCGACCACCACCTCGCCGTCGATGAGCGCCGAGCCGAGCTTGAGGTCGCGCAGGGCCTCGGCCGTGCGGGCGAACTTGTCCGTCCAGTCGAGGCCCTTGCGGGTCAAGAGCGCGATCTTCGCGCCGTCGATGCGGGCCTGCAGGCGATAGCCGTCGAACTTGATCTCGTGCAGCCACTCCTCGCCGATCGGCGCCTGCTCGACGAGGGTCGCAAGGCACGGCTCGACAAAGGGCGGCAGGATCTTCTTGCGGGCGCCCGGCACGCCGGAGACGGAGGGGAGAGCCTTCGTCCGCGTCCGCGAAGCCTCGGCCCGGCCGGCGTGGTCGGCCCGGACCTCGCCGCCGGCGGCAAGCTCGTCGTTCGTCCGCCCGGACAGGAGGGAGGTGTCCTCCTCGTCCGTGATCTCGGGGGAGCCTGCCGGGCGGGCGTATTCGTCGTCGGCCTTGAGGAGCAGCCATTGCTCCTTCTTCTCCCGCGGCTTCGGGCGGGTGCGCACGAGGTGCCAGCGGCCTTTGAGGCGCTGCCCGTCGAGGGTGAACTCCAGGTGCCCCTTCTTGTAGCCGAAGCGCGGATCGCCTTTTGGGGTCCAGCGGCCCTGGTCCCAGACGATCATCGTCCCGCCGCCGTACTCGCCTTGCGGGATCACGCCCTCGAAATCGAGGTATTCGAGGGGATGGTCCTCGGTATGGACTGCAAGGCGCTTCTCGCCGAGGGAGAGACTCGGGCCACGGGTGACGGCCCAGCTCTTGAGGACGCCATCGAGCTCGAGCCTGAGATCGTAATGGAGGCGCCGCGCGTCGTGCTTCTGCACCACGAAGCGGTCGCTCGCGGCCTCTTCCACCGTCCCCTTGGGCTCTGGGGAGCGCGCGAAGTCGCGCTTGCCCTTGTAGGGAGCGAGCGGATCGGAAACAGGCTTGGACCGGCGCTTGTCGGCGGGGGAATCCGCTCGTGCCCGGCTGCGGCTTCTCGGCGCCGGGTCGGGAGCTTTTTTCGGACGCTTCGTCGCGCGCGCCGCTGCCACGCCGCTATTCCGCCGGGTGGTCCGGTGCGGCCTCCTCGCCTTCGCCGGCGCGTCGGCGCCCCTGCGAGCGCTGGCCGCCCTTGCGGCCGGCTTCCGAGGCAAGGTTGCGGTTCTGGGCGAAGGAGCGCTTGGCGCTCGGCACGCTGCGCCCGCCGAGGCTCGCGATGCGCTCACGCTGCTCCTTCGTCATCGAGGCGAAGCCGCGTTTCGATTTCGGGCGTTCTTCCATGGCTTAGCTGGCCTTCTTGAGAGGGCGCTTCTTCGACGCGGATTTCGAGGCGCGGGCGGGCTTGCGCCGGGCGCTCGCCGCCTTCGTCGGCCGCGCGTGCTTGGGCTCGCCGCCTTTGTCGCCACCCTTCTCCGTGCCGATGCTCTTGCGGAGCGCGTCCATGAGGTTGATGACGTTCGAGGGCGGCGCCGCCTTCGGGGCAGGCAGCGGCTTTCCGGCCTGCTTCGACTTCACGAGCTCGATGACCGCGTTCTCGTAGCGGTCCTCGAACTTCGAGGGATCGAAGTGCCCGGCCTTCTTCTCGACGATGTGGGCCGCAAGCTCGCGCATCTCCTGCGGCAGCTTCACGTCCGGGATGTCCTCGAAGTAGGGCTTCTCCTCGCGCACCTCGTACGGGAAGCGCAGCGTCGTCCCGAGCAGCCCCTTCCCGAGTGGCTCGAGCAGGATCATATGCTCGCGCCGCGCCATGACGACCCGGGCGAGGCCCGCCATCTCCTTCTCGCGGATCGCGTCGCGAATGACCGCGAAGGCTTCCTGGGCGACCTTGTCGTCCGGGGCGATGTAGTAGGGGCTGTCGAGGTACCGCACGTCGACCTCGTCGCGGGGCACGAAGCTCTCGACGTCGATCGTGTGCGTGCTCTCGAGGCGGACCGCCTCGAGCTCCTCGTCCTCGACGATGACGTAGGAGCCCTTGCCGACCTGGTAGCCCTTGACCTGGTCGTCGTCCTCGACGGGCTCGCCCGTCTGGGCGTCGACGAACTGGCGCTTGACGCGGTTGCCGGTCGCCCGGTTCAGCGTGTTGAAGCGGACCCGGGCCGAGGAGCTCGCCGCCGGATAGAGGGCGACGGCGCAGGACACGAGCGAAAGCTTGAGATACCCCTTCCAGTTCGCCCGCACTGCCATGGCATTGACTCCGCCTTCAACGCACACGCGTGAGTTGAGACCCTATGGGATCAAACTCGGCTTTAGGCTGACTCAACGCCCGTCGAGATTGAGTCGTTCCGCGTCGTGGGCGCCCTCCCGTCGAGGCTACGGATCGCGCCCTTAAAGCCCGACCCGCGCCCAGGCCGCGCGCTCTTCAAGGGCGGCAACGAGGGCGGCCGGGTCGATGAGCCCGCCGGCCGCAACCGTCGGTTCGCGCCGGCCCATCAGGCGGGCGAGGAGCCCGGGCCGGGCGACCGCCACGGGCTTCAACTGCACCTTCTCGCCGAAGCGCTCGCGCATCACCGTGCGCAGGTCGCCGAGGCCGTCTACGAGCCCGAGGTCGAGGGCCTCGGCGCCGGACCACACGGCGCCGGAGAACAGCTCGCCGCGCTCGCCCTTGAGGCGGGAGCCGCGCCGCTCCTCCACGAGGGCGGCGAACATCCCGTGGATGCGGTCCTGGATGTCCTTCAGGCGCGCCACGTCCTCCGGCCGCTCGGGCCGGAAGGGATCGAGCATCGCCTTGTTGGCGCCTGCCGTGTGGAGGCGCCGCTCGATGCCGAAGCGCTCGATCAGCCGGTCGAGGCCGAACCCCGCCGAGACGACGCCGATCGAGCCGACGAGGGACGAGGGGTCGCAGAAGACCTCGTCGCCGGCGCAGGCGATCATGTAGCCGCCGGAGGCGCCGGCGTCCTCGATGAAGACGAAGACCGGAAGCGCCTTCTCCGCGGCGAGCGCCCGGATGCGGCGGAAGATCAGGTGCGACTGCGCCGCCGAGCCGCCGGGCGAGTTCACCACGACGGCGACCGCCCTGGCGCCGCGCATCGCGAAGGCGCGCTCGAGCGCCGGCGCGACGGCTGCGATCGAGAGCCCCTGGCGGAAGGGCACGACGCCGCCGATCACGCCGGACAGCCGCACCACCGGGACGACCGGATGCGGATTACGGAAACGGGGCGGCAGGAGGAAACGGAAGCGCTCGGCGAGAGACATCCGCGACAGTTAAGCCGCGCCGGCGGGCCTCACAAGGCGCTCACGCCCCGCCGGCCTGCGGCTCAAAGCGTTTCCAGGAGCCGCGCCATGAGCCTGCGGCGCGGCGCGATGGAGGAGACTAGGCCGTATTCGTGCAGCGTGTGGGCGCCGTCGCCGTCGATGCCGAGGCCGTCGAGGGTCGGGACGCCTTGCGCCGCCGTGAAGTTGCCGTCGGAACCGCCGCCGGTGAGCGGCACCTCGCCGAGGTCGAAGCCGATCTCCTGGGCGAGGCCACGGGCGTGGGCATAGAGCCGCTCCACGCCCTCCGACTTCTCATAGGGCGGCCGGTTCATGCCGCCCGTGACGGTCACGCGCACGTCGGGGTCGTGGGGCTTGAGCGCGAGGATCGCGGCCCCGAAAACCTCGCCGTCGGCGGCGTTGACGACGCGCAGATCCACCGCGAAACGGCAGTGCTGCGGGATGACGTTCGCGGCGGTGCCGCCGGAGATCATGCCGACGGTCGTCGTCACCCCGCGGGCGTAGTCCGTCATCTCCTCAATGCGGAGAATCTGCCGCGCGGCCTCGCGGATGGCGCTGCGCCCGTCCGGGTGGCGCGAGCCCGAGTGGGCCGGGACGCCCTCGACGTGGACCTCGAAGCGGCCGACCCCCTTGCGGCCGGTCACGGCCTTGCCGCCGTCGCGGGCGGGCTCGGTCACGAGGGCGAAGGCGGCGTTGCGGGCGAGGTCCTCGATGATGGGGCGCGTCGTCGGGCTTCCGATCTCCTCGTCGGGAGTCATGAGATAAACGATCGGGCGTTTCGCCCGGCTGGTGCGCACGACCTCCTTGAAGGCTTCGAGCGCAAGGAACGCGCCCCCTTTCATGTCGTAGCAGCCGGGTCCGTAGAGCCGGTCGCCGTCGAGGCGCACCGGCAGGTCGTGCTCGGCGGTGCCCAGCGGATGCACCGTGTCGAGGTGGGACAGGACGAGCACCGCCTTCTCGTCCGTCCGCGGGCCCGCCCTGAGCACGAGGGTGTCGCCGAGGCCCGCGCGCCCCGGGATGCGCTCGACCGCGACCGGGGCGTCGGCGACCTCCGCCGCGACGAGGTCCATCATCCGGTTCACGCCCGCGGGCGCGTGGGTCGGGCTCTCGGTGCGGAGCCAGGTGGTGAGGCGGTCGAGAGTGTCGCCGTTCGGGCCCATGGCGGTACTGCTCCGGTGGCAGCGGACGGTCTACACCCGCCGGGCATCAAAAAGAACGGCGGGCCGCGCATGGCAGCCCGCCGCTTGCAATGTCACAAGCCTGACGTTCGGCGGATCACCCCGCCTTCGGCATGGCGATGGCGACGAAGCGCACGCCTTCGCGGCTCTTGACCCGCATCAGCACGGCCTTCCGGCCGTCCTTGTGGGCGGCCTCGAGGCCGGCCTTGACGTCGGCGGGCTGCGAGACCGGCCGGCCGCCGATCTCGAGGATCACGTCGCCGTCCTTGATGCCCTTCTGGGCCGCCGGGCCGTCGGGGTCGACGCCGGCGACGACCACGCCCTCCTCGCCGTCGCGGGCGGGCGCGAGCTCGAGGCCGAGCTTCGGCAGGCCGTCGTCCGTGCCGCCGCGGGACGGCGCGATGCTCGCCTGCTTCTCGCCGGGCTGCGGCGCGAGCTCGATCACCGCGGTGCGCTCCTTGCCGTCGCGGAGATACGTGATCTCGGCCTTGGCGCCCGGCTTCATAGCGCCGATCCGGCGGGTGAGCTCGCGGGCGTCCGCGACCTTCTCGCCGTTCACCGCCACGATCACGTCGCCGGACTTGAGCCCCGCCTTGGCGGCGGGCGTGCCGTCCTGCGCGCCCGAGACCAGGGCGCCCTTGTCGGCCGTGAGGCCGAGGCCCTCGGCGAGGTCCTTCGTCACCGGCTGGATCGACACGCCGAGATAGCCGCGGCTGACCTTGCCGTCCTGCTTCAGCTGGTCGACCACCGTCTGGACGGTCGAGGCCGGCACCGCGAAGGCGAGGCCGACGGAGCCGCCGGACGGCGAGTAGATCGCCGTGTTCATGCCGACGACCTCGCCCGAGAGGTTGAAGGTCGGACCGCCGGAGTTGCCCTTGTTGATCGGGGCGTCGATCTGCAGGAAGTCGTCGTAGGGGCCTGCGCCGATGTCGCGCCCGCGGGCCGAGACGATGCCGGCCGTCACCGTGCCGCCGAGGCCGAAGGGGTTGCCGATGGCGACGACCCAGTCGCCGACCCGCGGCGAGCCCTTGGCGAGGCTGACGTACGGGAAGTTGCCGCCCTCGGTCACCTTGAGGAGCGCCACGTCCGTCTTCGAATCCGCGCCGATGACCTTGGCGTCGAGGGTACGGCCGTCGTCGGTCGTGACCTGCACGGTCTTGGCGTGGTCGACCACGTGGTTGTTGGTCACGACGTAGCCGTCGGCCGAGATGAAGAAGCCCGAGCCGACGCCCTGGCGGACCTGCGGGCGCTCGCCGCGCGGCCCGCGTCCGGGCTGGCCGTTCTCGCCGAAGCGGGGCCCGTTCTCGCCGAAGCGGCGGAACAGCTCGCGCATCTGCGGCGGCAGGTTGTCGAGGGACAGGCCCTCGCCGTCCGACATCGCGTTCTCGACCTTGACCCGCACCGAGACCACGGCCGGCTTCACCCGGTCGACGATGTCGGCAAAGGAAGCGGGAGCCTGGACGGTGGCCGGGACCGTGATGGGGGCCGCGGCACCTTGGGCGAAGGCGGGCCGCCCCTCGTAGAGGGCGGCGCCGAGGGCGCCGGACGCGGCGATCGCGACCGCGGCGACGGACGCCAGCGCACGGCTGCGGAAATTGTGTCTCATGGGTTCCACTCCGTTGGAAGAGCACCGCCGAAGCGGTTCGGTCCTCCCAACATCGTCACCGGCCATGAAGGCGTCCTGACGGGCCGATTAAAGTTTGTTCAGGTTGCTGCTCTTCCTCGGATGGGAAAGGAGCCGTTCCGGTTAAGCGCCCGTTAGCGGCGCCGGCCTACAGTCGGGTAAGGCCCGCGGCTTCGCGGGCGCACGCGCGCGTTCGGTTCTTTCCCATGGCTTCTTCTCGCCGGCACGTTCGAGGAGCGCGGGCGCTCGTCCGCTTCGCCGCGCTCGTCGCGGCCGGGCTCGGGTTGAGCGCCGGCATCGCAGCGGCCGCTCCCCGCACCGTCACCGTGCGCGGCGTCGAGATGAACCGCTACGGGCGCATCGCCCTCGAGTTCAGCGAACCGACGAAGGTCCAGGTCCGGGCCACGAACGGCGTGCTCGTGCTGATCTTCCCGGACGCCACGAAGATCCAAGGCGAGCGGCTCGTTCGTGAGATGCCGAGCTACCTGACGCAGGTCCGGCACGACCCGGACGGCCTCGGCCTGCGCCTCGCGCTCGCCCAGCCCTGGCGCACGAACGTGCTCGAGGCCGCCGAGAAGGTCTTCATCGACCTCCTGCCGGCGAACTGGGCCGGGCTCCTGCCGGCGCTGCCGCCCGAGGTGGTCGACGCCCTTGCCCGCCGCGCCCGCGAGGCCGAGGCGCGGGCGGGCGACGACGCGCGCCGGCCGAAGGCGCAAGCCCCACGGCAGGTGGCGGTCAGGGTCGCGAAGCTCCCGACCCTGACGCGCCTCGTGCTGGAGGGCGTCGGCGGCGTGCCGGTCTC
>DASVVU010000268.1:0-5008 GCA_036386395.1 Beijerinckiaceae bacterium
TCGCCCTTCAGGGCCTCGCCGATTACGTCGCTCAGATGAGCGCGCGCGTCCTTTGCCAGCCAATTGTTCATTTCGGCACGTCACGAAGTGTACAACATGCACACTTCGCGCCGGCGCTTCAAGATCGCAGCAGGAACAGGATGAACGCCGCCGCGATCACCCACAGGGCCGCCGCGATCCACCGCGAGCGCCGCGCCTCGGCCTCGCCGATGCCTTCGAGGCTTTCCGGGGTGAGGGCGAAGCCGCGGTCGGTCGCGCGCTCGAGCTTCATGAGGACGCGCTCGGTCCGGAGCGCGAGGTCGGGGAGGTCGGCGACGACGCCGAGGAGGGTCGAGAGTCCACGGCCCGCCTCCTCGATCCGCCCCAGGGGCCCCAGGTTGCGCTCGATCCACTCGCGCACCACGGGCTCCGAGGTCGACCACATGTCGAGCCGCGGGTCGAGGTTGCGGGCGACGCCCTCGACCACCACCATGGTCTTCTGCAGCATGACGAGCTCGGTCCTCGTCGCCATGTCGAAGATCGCCGTCACCTCGAACAGGAGGGTGAGGAGGCGGGCCATGGAGATCTCGTCGGCGCGCCGGTCGTGGATCGGCTCGCCGATGGCGCGAAGGGCCTGGGCGAAGTCCTCGACGGAGTGGTGGCCCGGCACGTAGCCGGCCTCGAAATGCACCTCGGCGACCCGGCGGTAGTCCCGGCGGATGAACCCCAGGAGGATCTCGGCGAGGAAGCGGCGCTCCTTGAGGCCGAGGCGGCCCATGATGCCGAAGTCGACGGCGACGAGACGCCCATGCGCGTCCACGAACAGGTTCCCGGGGTGCATGTCGGCATGGAAGAAGCCGTCCCGGATGGCGTGCTTCAAAAAAGTCTGGATCAGCATCCGGGCGAGCGCCACCCGGTCGTGGCCGGCGGCCTCGATGGCTTCGAGGTCGTTGAGGCGGATGGCGTCGATCCACTCGGTCGTCAGCACGTCGCGCTCGGTGAGGTCCCACTCGGGCCGGGGCACCCGGAAATCGGCGTCTTGAAGAGTGTTCTCGGCGAGCTCCGAGAGGGCGGCGGCCTCGAGGCGCAGGTCCATCTCGATCGCGACCGAGCGGGCGAGCGTCTCGACGACCTCGCGCGGGCGAAGGCGCCGGGCGTCCGGGGCGAAGCGCTCGAACAGGCGCGCCGCGAAGCGCATGGCCTGGAGGTCGCGGGCGAAGCGCTCGCGCACCCCCGGCCGCATGACCTTGACGGCGACGACCCGGCCCTCCCCGGCCAAGCGCGCCCGGTGCACCTGAGCGATCGAGGCGGCGGCGACGGGCTCGGAGAACTCGGAGAACAGCCGGTCGAGGGGGCGCCCGAGCGCGATCTCGACCATGCGGACCGCGTCCGCGCGGGGAAACGGCGGCATCCGGTCCTGGAGCTGTTCCAGGTCGCGAGCCGCCGCCACCCCGACGATGTCGGGCCGCGTCGCCAGGAACTGGCCGAACTTGACATAAGAAGGCCCGAGCCGGGTCAGGGCCGCCGAGAGGCGGGCCGAGCCCGAGCCCGCGCCGCGCCGCTCGACGAGGCGGGCAAGGCGCAGGAGGCCGCCGACCGCGGGCGGCAGGACGCTCGGGTCGACGAGGCCAAGCGCCCCCTCGCGGGCGAGGACGAAAGCGGCGCGGAGGTTGCGCCCGAGATGAAGGAGGTCGCTCAGCACGCGCTCAGATCTTCCAGCCGGCGTGGAGCGCGACCACGCCGCCCGTCATGAGGCTGTGCGTCACCCGCCGAAAGCCCGCCGCCTCGACCATGCGGGTGAAGGCCGCCGGGCGCGGGAAGCGGCGGATGGACTCGACGAGGTAGCGGTAGGAGTCCTCGTCGCCCGTCACCAGCCGGCCGAGGCGGGGGATGATGGTGAAGGAGTAGGCTTCGTAGAGCGCGTCGAGGCCCGGCACGTCGACGGCCGAGAACTCGAGGCAGGCGAAGCGCCCGCCGGGCCTTAAAGTTCGGTGCGCTTCGGCGAGCGCCGCCTCGATGCGCGGCACGTTGCGGATGCCGAAAGCGATCGAATAGCCGTCGAACGATCTATCGGGGAACGGCAGCGCCTCGGCGTTTCCCTCGACGAAGTCGATGCGGCCCTCGTGCCGCCCGCCCGCCCGCTCGCGCCCGCCCGCCAGCATGGCGCCGTTGATGTCGAGCACGGTGACGCAGGATCCGGGGGCGGCGTCGAGGATGCGGAACGCCACGTCGCCGGTGCCGCCGGCCACGTCGAGGTGGCGGAAGGGTCGGGTCTTCGGCAGCCTGAGGCTCGTCACGAGGGCGTCCTTCCAGGCCCGGTGCAGCCCCGCCGACATGAGGTCGTTCATGAGGTCGTAGCGGCGCGCGACGGAGCGGAACACATCGTTCACGCGCCCCTGCTTGTCGCGAAGCGGCACGGATTCGAAGCCGAAATGCGTTTCTGGATCCGCCTCGTCCACTATCAAGTCCGCCGTTGCCGCGCTGCCGCCCGAGATGCATAACTCGCCACACCGCCACTGTCATTCCGGGGCCTCCAAGCGAGGAGCCCGGAACCCATAAACGCCAACGGTGCCGAACGCGCACGACTGCCTCAGCCTGATCGACAAGCGTCGTGGTTGTGGATTCCTGTATCTGGAGACTGTCGCTGGTCATAAATGGCGATGGCGGGCGCAGCTCGTTGGGTTCCCGGTCTTGAGAGGCCGTGGCTCCGGCGGGCGCGTCCGTCCTGAAAACCAAAACCTCCTACAATCCACACACCAACCCTTGACCAGCAAGACAGTCGCCGGGCTCTCCGCTGCGCGGAGCCCCGGAATGACAATGGATAGGAGGACCAAGAATAATGCCGACCGTCGCCATCGTGGGCTCCGGCCTCATCGGCCGCTCCTGGGCCATCGTCTTCGCCCGGGGCGGGTGGGACGTGCGCCTGTCCGATCCGAGCCCGGAGGCGCTCGCCAACGCGCCGCGGCTCATCCGCGAGGGGCTCGACGAGCTCGCCGCCTACAACATCGTCGACGATCCGGCCGCCGTGGCGGCCCGGGTGTCGGTCGCGGGCTCGCTTGCCGAGGCGGTGAAAGGCGTCGACCTCGTACAGGAGAACGGGCCCGAGCGGGTCGAGGACAAGCGCCGCATCTTCGCGGAGCTCGACGCCGCCGCGCCCCGCGACGCGATCCTCGCCTCCTCGACCTCCGCCATCGTCGCCTCGAAATTCACGGAGGATCTGCCCGGCCGCGAGCGCTGCCTCGTGGCGCACCCGGTGAACCCGCCTCACCTCGTGCCGATCGTCGAGCTGTGCGGCGCCCCCTGGACTTCCCCTGACGTGATTGCGCGAGCGCGACAAATCTACGAGAGCGTCGACCAGGTCCCGATCACCGTGAACCGCGAGATCGAGGGCTTCGTCCTCAACCGCCTCCAGGTCGCGCTCCTGTCCGAGGCCTTCAGGCTCGCCGGCGAGGGCGTGGTCTCGCCGCAGGACCTCGACAAGACCCTGTCCGACGGCCTGGGTCTCCGCTGGTCCTTCATGGGCCCGTTCCAGACGATCGAGCTCAACGCCCCTGGCGGCATCCCGGACTACTGCGCCCGCTACGGCGACTTCTTCCGGCGCACTACCGCCGATCCGCCGACCCCGGCGGTGTGGAGCGAAGAGAACATCGCCCGGGTCATGGAGGCCTGGGGCCGCTCGCCGTCAAAAGAGGAGGTTGCGCGCCGCACCGCCTGGCGCGACAAGCGCCTCACCGCCCTCATGGCGCACAAGCGCGCGCAGCCGGACAACTAAGAGGACCCGCCATGGCGAAGAATCGAAAAGTCATCATCACCTGCGCCGTGACGGGCGCGATCCACACGCCCTCCATGTCGCCGCACCTGCCGATCACGCCGGAGGAGATCGCGGATGCCGCGGTCGGCGCGGCCGAGGCCGGCGCCGCGGTCGTCCACCTCCACGCCCGCGATCCCCGCAACGGCAAGCCCGACCAGAGCCCCGAGGCCTTCGCGCCCTTCCTCCAGGTGATCAAGCAGCGCTCGAACTGCGTCATCAACATCACGACCGGCGGCGCCCCGACCATGGGGATCGAGGAGCGCCTTCAGCCGGCGCACCGCTTCGCGCCGGAAGTAGCCTCCCTCAACATGGGCTCGATGAACTTCGGCCTCTACCCGATGCTGAACCGCTTCAAGGAGTTCAAGCACGACTGGGAGCGGCCTTATCTCGAAGGCTCTCGCGACCGCATCTTCAAGAACACCTTCGCGGACATCGAGCACATCCTCACGACCTGCGCCGAGAACGGCACGCGGTTCGAGGTCGAGTGCTACGACATCGGCCACCTCTACACGCTCTCGCACTTCGCCGACCGCGGCGTGATCAAGCCGCCGTTCTTCGTGCAGAGCGTCTTCGGCATCCTCGGCGGCATCGGCCCGCACCCCGAGGACGTGGCCCACATGAAGCGCACCGCCGACCGCCTGTTCGGCGACCAGTATCACTGGTCGGTGCTCGGCGCGGGCCGGAACCAGCTCCCCATCGCCGCCATGGCGGCCTCCATGGGCGGCAACGTGCGCGTCGGGCTCGAAGATTCGCTCTGGATCGGCGCCGGCCGGCTCGCCGAATCGAACGCCCAGCAGGTCCGCGCCGCCCGCCAGCTCATCGAAGGCCTCGGCCTCGAGATCGCGGCGCCCGACGACGCCCGCGAAATCCTTCAATTGAAGGGCGGCGACCGGGTGAACTTCTGAACGGGCGATCAAGACCGCTGCGAAGGCACGCCGCACCATCATGACCGTGATCCGAAAAAGTGTGCGATTCCAGAGGCCGGCGCCTATCATGATCGGCACTGTTGTTATGACGGAGAGGCTTCCCCTGGGGGAGGAAGGCAGCGAAGGAGAACGCCATGGCACGCTGGCTCAAGCGCGGGCGCGACGCCGCCGCCGTCGCCGAGGACGACGCCCGCATCCGCGCGACCGTCGAGAACATCCTGGCGGACATCGCCGGGCGGGGCGACGCGGCCGTGCGCGAGATGTCGAAGAAATTCGACCAGTGGGACCGGGA
>DASVVU010000269.1:0-4535 GCA_036386395.1 Beijerinckiaceae bacterium
TCGGCCCTCCCCGCAAGGGGGAGGGAACAAGGCGCCTTCCGCAGAGGTCCTCTCAGCCATGGCCCAGCGGCTCGGGCGTGAACGCCGGTTCGGCGCGGGTGGCGTAGTAGAGGACGGTGTCGAGGGGCCAGGAGGGCTCGAAGTGGTGGCGCGGGAGGTAGCGCGGCGCGCCCTCGCCCGGCATGAGCGTGCCGCGCACGCTGGAGAAGATCGCCCGGTAGCCGGCGGCTTGCGCCAAGCGCAGCGCCTCCTCGGACATGGCCGAGCGGCGGCCGAAGGGCCAGGCGAAGGAGGTGCAGGGCTTTCCCAGGCGCGCCTCGATGACCTCCTTCGGCGCGGCGATCTCCTCGGCAAGCTCGTCGCCGGAGAGGCGCGACAGCTCGCGATGGGTCAGCGTATGGGCGCCGATCTCGACGCCGTCGGCGGCGAGGCGCGCAAGCGCGTCCCAGTCGGCGAGGCGCAGGGGGCGGGCGTAGCGGGCGTTGCGGCGAAAGGCGTCGAGACCTTTATCGTCCGCGCCGACGAAGGCCGGGCAGACCATGAGGCTGTAGGGGATGCCGAGGTCCTTGAGGATCGGGTGGGCGACGGCCGCGATGTTCTCGAAGCCGTCGTCGACGGAGAGGTGGAATAGCCGGCCGCGGACCGGTGCGCCGTCGAGCGCCGCCAGCATCTCCTCCGTGGTCACGAAATCGCCCTCGCGCTTCAGCGCCGAAAAGAGCCGGTGCGCGCGCTCGCGCTCGTGCCCGAAGAGATAGTGGAAGGTGAGGCAGCGGATGCCGCCTTCGGAGCGCCGGTAGGCGAGCGGGCGCATCCGGTCGACGACCTTGCGCAGGACGATGCGCTTCGCCCGCTCCTTCAGGGTCGCGGGCGGCGTCATCTCGTCGCCGGAGCGGGCGTAGGCGAGTCGCGTCGTCATCAGCGCGTCACCCCATAGCGCCGTCCGCCGACCAGGAAGGCATAGAACATCAGCACCGTCGGCAGGGCGTTGTGGCGCATGAGCTGGAAGTCGGTGGCGGAGCCGACGGCCATGAGCACGACGGCGGCAGCGAGCACCTCGGCGCTCCGCCCGAGGCCGCGGTTGCGGTGCACCGCGCCGGCCTGGAGCAGCACGGCAATGTAGAGGGCGAGACCCACGATGCCGAGGGCGATCGTCACGTCGAGGGCGCTGTTGTGGAAGTTCGGGGTGAAGAACCACTCGGCCGCGGCCCACAGGTCCCAGACCCGCGAGTAGGGGTTCTGGTCGAAGAAGCCGCCGTAGCCGTAGCCGAACCACGGGCGCTCCAGGATGAAGTCCGGCGCCATGGTCCAGAACGAGGTCCGGCCGGTGAGCGTCGGCGGGCGGCCGAAGAGCTGCGCGAAGGCGCCGGCGTCGATGAAGGGCAGCGTGACCGAGACCAGGATCACGACCGCGAGCGTCGTCCGGAACAGCCCCGCGCGGGCGGCCGGCAGGAGCCGCGCGGCGGCGAGCAGCGTGCCGGACACCGCGAGGGCGACGAAGGCGGAGGCCGAGTTCGAGAGGGCGAGGCCGAGGGCGCAGATCGCGATCGATCCCCAGCGCACGAGAGGGTTCCTGAAGCTCTCGGGCGAGGACAGGAGCACGAGGAGGGCGAGCGCCGCGTAGGTGCCGAGCGCCACCTTGTGGCTGAACACGCCGTAGAGCTCGCCCGGCATGAACAGGCCCGGGCGGTCGGGGGTCGAGACGGCGGACTTCGGGTCGAGGACAAGGAGGACGAGCGAGGCCACCACCAGCACCGTGATGGTGCGGGCCATGAGGGCGAGGAGCGCCGCCGGGTGCATCTGTCCCGCGAGCGCCGCCGCCACGACGATGTTGAGGGCGAACATCGCGCCGAAGACGACGCTGCCCCAGGGGTTGCCGGCCCAGGTCGCGGAGGCCACGACGTAGAGGGCGAAGGGCATGAGGAGCGCGAGGCGCAGGTCGAGCCCGCGCCGCCAGGTCTCCCGCAGCACGAGCGCTCCAGAGGCGCCGTAGAGCAGGAGCCAGAGGCCGACGTAGCCGAGGTTGCCGCGGGCCGAGACCTCGACGACGGCGCCGGGCTCGCCCTCGGGCGGGGCGCCGGTGAAGAAGCCGTAGAAGGCGCTCGTCGCCATCACGACCGCGGCGACCCCGAGGAGCGCGCGCGGGAGCCCCGCCGGAACCGCGAGGACGGCGGGGGACCAGGCCGGCGCCGGGATGGACGCGTGGCTCATCGCTGCCTTCGGGCTCACGCGGCGCGGGGCAGCCGGCCGGCGAGGGCGAGCCCGGCGATGCGGCCCTGCCCCGAGCGGAGCGCCGCGATGGCGGCCCTGATGCGCTCGAAGGCGCTGCGGTCGATCTCGACGAGGACGACCGAGGCCTCGGCGCTTCCGGCCGTGCGGGCGACGGGCTCGCGCGAGGCGCAGCCGAGGTCGAGGATCACGAGGGCGTAGCGCTGCGCCGCCTCGCGCACGAGGCGCGGCAGGCCGGAGGAGCCGAAGCGGCGCACTTCCGCGGCGGCCTTCGGATCGGCCGGCAGGAAGTCGACGCCCGCGCCCTGGAGCGAGACCACGAAGGCGCGAAGCTCGCCGCCCTGCGCGGCGCAGACGCCGAGGCCGGGCTGGCCGTCGCAGTCGAGGATCGCGGTCAGGCGCCGCTCCTCGACGCCGGCGTCGATGAGGAGGACGCGGTCGCCGAGCGCCGCCGCCGCGCGGGCGAGGTTGAAGGCGACGTTCGCCGAGCCGCCGTCCGGCTCGACGGAGGCGACCGCGATGGAGCGCGGCGCGGTCGCGCCGGAGGCCCCGATCTCGTCGAGGAGACGCCGGAACGCCTTCGCCTCGGGGGTGCCGGGCTCGAAGCTCGCGAGCGGCGATTCGGCCGGCGCGCGCGGGACCCGCGCCAGGACGGGCAGGCGCGTCGCGCGCTCGAGGTCGTCGCGGGAGCGCACCTTCGGATCGGCCATGCCGCCCGCGAAGGCGGCGCCGGCGCCGGCGAGGAGACCGGCGATGAGGGCGATGGGCAGCACGAGGGCGGCCGGCGGGTTCGCGGGGCGCAAGGGCGGCGTCGCGACGGTGATGTGGCGCACGTTCGTGGCGTCGACGAGGGTCTGCTCCTTGAGCTCCCGCGAGCGCACGAGCGTCGCCTCGTAGACGGCGCGGCTCGCCTCGACGTCGCGCTCGAGCTCGCGCAGCTTGACGAAGTCCTGCGAGGTCGCGACCGCCTTGCGGCTCTGGGCGTCGAGGCTCTTCTGCAGGGCCGCCTCGTTCGCCTTGGCGCGCTCGTAGTCGGCCCGCGCCGCGCTTGCGATGCGGGCGACCTCCGCCGCGACGGAGGCCTGCGCGTCCTTGAGCTCGCGCTCGACGGCGGCAAGATCGGGGTGGCGCGCGCCGAGCTTCGTCGCGAGGTCCGCATGGCGGCGCTTGATGTCGGCGTACTGGGCGCGCAGCGTCATGACGGTCTGCGACTGCACGGCCTCGGCGAAGGCGCCGAGGTCGGCGCCGCGCAGGCGCTCGATCTGCTCGACCTTGGCCCTCGCCTCGGCCGTGCGGGTGCGGGCGACGCCGAGCTGGTTGTTGAGCTCGGTGAGCTGCTGGTCGGACACGAGCCGGCCGCCCGCGCCCACCATGTCGTGCTTGGCCTTGAACTCCTCGGCCCGGTTCGAGGCCTCGCGCACGCGGGCGCGCAGCTCCTCGAGGCGGCCCGCGAGCGCCTCGCCGGAGCGGCGGGCGGCTTCGGCCTGCGCCGCCGCGTTCTCCTCCATGTAGGCCTGCACGAGGGCGTTCGCGAGGCGCGCCGACTTGTCCGCGTCCTCGGTCGCGACGGTGATGTCGATGACGAAGCTGCGCTCGGCCCGGCGCACCGCGACCTTGTCGTCGAGGGCGTAAAGCGCCGCAAGGCGCGGGTCGGCGTCGGGCTTCTTCTGCCGGCCGAGGAGGCCGGAGACGAGCCCCTTCAGGGCCCCGATCGGCGACCAGCGCCCCTTCACGAACTCCGGGTCCTTGTCGAGGCCTTCGCGGTCGATGAGGAGGTCGAGCACCTTGGTCGACTTCAGGACCCGCATCTCGCTCTCGACGAGGGGGACCTGCACGTCCGGGTTCTGCGCCTTCGGGCTCACCTCCTTGTCGAGGACCTGGAGCCCGCGCGGATCGACGATGATCTGCGCCGTCGCGAGATAGCGCGGCGGCGAGAGCGCCAGGAACGCGACCGCGGCGGCGACGAAGAGCGCGGCGACGAGCGCCACGATCCAGAGGCGGCGCCGCAGCGTCGAGAAGAGCCGGCGCAGATCGATGGTGACCGCCTCGCCGGCGGGAGGCATCAGCTCTCCCGCCGGATCGGCGAGGGAATGGGCGTGCGCGCGTGCCATCGGCTTTCATCCCCGGCCGGGACGGACGAGAGGGCGACCGCCCGGTTACGCGATACAGGTGAGCCGGAGGTGCAGGTTCAGGGCCAGGGATTCTGTGCCGGAATGGGACGGGGCGCTTCCCTCCCCCTTGCGGGGAGGGCCGACTCGGGGCGAAGCCCCGAGCGGGGTGGGGGTCGCAGGGTCGAATCCAAGACCTAT
>DASVVU010000270.1:0-24125 GCA_036386395.1 Beijerinckiaceae bacterium
CGGGCGTAAAGCGCCGGTCTGAGGAAGGGGACTGTACGGGCGCTCGTGCCTTCACTCCGACGATCGAGCCTGACCCATCGCCCCCCACCCCTGCCCCTCCCCACAAGGGGGAGGGGAATGCGTGTCCGCCCATCGGAAGCCTCGCCGATTCATTCCGAGCGGACCGCGCTCACATCTAAAGTCTCGGCTCCCCCGTCTGCGGATCGAGCCAGGACGGCTCGGCGAGGGCCGGCAGGAGGGGGAGGCGCAGGGGCGTCCCCTCCCCTTCGCCGATCAAGAGGTCGCCGTTCTGATCGAGGCGCTTCTCGCCGGGCAGCGACAGGCGCGAAAGATACCCCGGCGCGACGGCGTCGAAGCCTGCCTCGGCCCAAGTGTCGAGAGCGAGCATGAGGAAGCGGGCGAAGCCCTCCAGGATCGCCTCGCTGCCCTCCGAAAAGAACTCCTCCTCGAGCGACGTCGAAGTCGGGACGGCGCCGGCCTCCAGCACACCCATGCGGGCCCGGATGAGGGTCGCCCCGAACACGAGCCAGTCCGGCGCCGCGTCCTCGCGGCAGCCCGCCGGCCAGCCGAGCCGGGCGCCGCCGATACGGGCGTTGTCGAAGAGGAGCGCGTCCGGCCAGTCGAAGAAGAGCGGCTTCGTCGGCGGCGAGACCGCGCCGATGGCGTCGCCCAGCGCCGCCATGCCGGCGAAGAAGGCCCGGCGCGCTCGGGCGAGCGGCTCCTCGGGCTCCAGCACCAGGGCGAAGTCGAGGAGGTCGAACCGGCCGACGTGCACGAGGGTCCCGGCCCCGGCCTCCCCGGCGATCCGGCAGGCGTGCGCGAAGGCGTCGCCCGTCTCGCGCAAGGCGACGGGCCGATAGAGGGGCGGCAGGTCGAGGGGCGGCCTTGCGCTTAAGGCGGCTGGCATGCGGAGCGCTTCGTCCCTTTAGGCTGCGACCCGAGGTCCCGGGTCGTTCTTTCGAAGAATTCCAGTATAGAGGAGGGAGAACGAAGGCGAGAGGCGTCGAAACGCCTCCCTCGCGGGGACGGAAAAGCGTGCCGGAGACCTTGGACAAGACCTTGGAAAGAATCGTGTTCGCCTGCTCGTGCGAGGAGACCATGAGCCTCGACGAGGCGGCGCTCGCGCGCGGCTGCGGCGGGAGCCTGCGCACCGCCGACCAGCTCTGCCGGCGCCAGCTCGGCCTCTTCAAGGCGGCGCTCGCGGCCGGCGCGCCGGTCACCGTCGGCTGCACCCAGGAAGCGCCGCTGTTTTCCGAGGTGGCGGACGAGGTCCGCGTTGGGGTCCGTGGCGACTCCGGCGGAATCGCCGGTGACGCTCCGGCGGAAACCCGCGTGAATTTCGTCAACGTGCGGGAGCACGCCGGCTGGTCTTCCGACGGAATCGCCACGGGCCCGAAGATGGCGGCGCTCCTCGCCGCGGCCGCCGAGCCGGCGCCGGCGGTGCAGTTCGTCTCCATGGAAAGCCGTGGAATCGCATTGGTTTACGGGCGGGACGAGGTTGCGGTCGAGGCCGGGCGGAAGCTCGCCGACCACCTCGACGTCACCGTCCTCCTGACGAACCCCGCCGAGATCCCGCCGCCACGGGTCACCGCCTTCCCGGTGCTCAAGGGCACGATCGCCGGCGCGACCGGCCACCTCGGCGCATTCTCGTTGCGGATCAACGACTTCGCGCAGCCGGCTCCATCGTCGCGCGAACGCCTCGCCTTCGGCCCCGCCCGCGACGGCGCGACCTCGGCCTGCGACCTCGTCCTCGACCTCTCCGGCGGCCTCCCCCTCTTCCCCGCGCACGACCTGCGCAGCGGCTATCTCCGCGCCGACCCCCGCGACCCCGCCGCCGTGGAGCGCCTGGTCTTTGCGGCCTCGCACCTCGTCGGGACCTTCGACAAGCCGAAATTCGTGAGCCTTTACGAGGACTTGTGCGCCCATTCGCGCTCGCAGATCGTGGGCTGCACCCGCTGCCTCGACCTCTGCCCGACCGGCGCCATCACCCCGGCCGGCGACCACGTCGCGGTCGACCCCTACGTCTGCGGCGGCTGCGGCGACTGCGCCGCCGCCTGCCCGACCGGCGCCGTGACCTACGAGGTCCCGGACGCCCGCGGCCTCCTGCGCCGCCTGCGCACCCTCCTCTCCGCCTACCGGGCGGCAGGCGGCGTCAACCCGGTCCTCCTCCTGCACGACGCCGGCCACGGCGAGCCCCTGATCGATGCGCTTGCCCGCTTCGGCCCGGGGCTTCCCGCGAACGTCATCCCGCTCGCCGTCAACGAGGTGACGCAGGTCGGCCCCGAGGCCGCCGCCGCCGCCTTCGCCTACGGCGCGGCCGGCCTGCGGCTCCTCACGCGGGCAAAGCCCCGGCACGACCTCTCGGGCCTTCACCGCACCGCCGCCACCGCCAATGCCGCCCTTGCCGCCCTCGGCTACGGCACGGGCCTCGTCTCGACGATCGAGACCGACGACCCCGACGCGCTCCGCTCAGCTCTCGACCGCGCCCCAACCGGCACGCCCGCCCCTAACCCTGCGGGCTTCTTCCCCGAAGGCACGAAGCGCGGGCTCCTCGAGCTGTCCTTCCGCGAGCTCCGCCGGGCGGCCCCCGCTCCGGCCGATACGGTCGCCCTGCCGGCGGGCGCGCCCTTCGGCGGGCTCGCCTACAACGCCGAGGCCTGCACGCTCTGCCTCGCCTGCGTGAGCGCCTGCCCGACGGCGGCCCTCACCGACAACCCCGAGCGCCCGATGCTGCGCTTCACGGAGTCGTTGTGCGTCCAGTGCGGCCTGTGCGCCGCCACCTGCCCCGAGGACGCGATCCAAGGCCTCCTGCCCCGGCTCGATTTCCCGGCCTGGGACGAGCCGAAGCGCGTCCTCAAGGAGGAGGAGCCGTTCCACTGCGTCGCCTGCGCCAAGCCCTTCGGAACGAAGAGCGCAATCGAGGCCGTGGTCAGAAAGCTCTCGGACCGGCACTGGATGTTCTCAGGGACCGCCGGGCAGGCGCGCCTTCGTGTCCTCATGATGTGCGAGGACTGCCGGGTCGAGGTGGTGGTCAACGAGAGCTTCGACCCTCACGGCGCTCCCCCGCGGCCGAGGCCGCGCACGACCGAGGATTATCTCGCCGAGCGGGCGAAGGGGACGGACGGGCTGAACTGATCCCTTTGCTCCGGGTGCACTGCGAGCGTAGCGCGTTTGACACGCTCGCCTCCTCTCCCCTATCGGCGATCCACCCTCGGCAGGGGCGGTCCTGGATGCTCGCTTAGGCGAGATCCGCCTAGGCCGGCACGGCCGCGGTACGAACGACAAGAACCAAACAACGAGAACCGGAGGAACAAGCAATGCCGCAACGTCCGATGCTGCCCGCCCTCGCCACGGTCATCGCGCTCGCCCTCGCGACGGGGGCCGGCGCCCAGGAGAAGTTCCCCTCGAAGCCGATCGAGGTGGTGACCCACGCCGGCGTCGGCGGCGGCACCGACATCACGGCCCGGATGATGATGGTGCAGGCGCCGGCGGCCTTCGGCCAGGAGCTCGTGGTCGTCAACAAGACCGGCGGCAGCGGCGCGGCGGCCCTCGGCTACGCCGCCTCGCGCCCGAAGGACGGCCACACCGTCCTCCTCATCACGCAGACGCACCTCCTGACGATCCTGCAGGGGCGCGGCGCCGGGGTGAAGGCCGAGGACATCGTCGGCGTCGCCCGCGCGACCGAGGACCCGCAGGTCCTCATGGTCGGCAAGGGCAGCCCCTACAAGACCGCCAAGGAGTTCATCGAGGCCTCGAAGACGAAGCCGATGAAGTACGGCACGACGCACGTCGGCAGCGTCGACCACCTCGCCGTCATCGGCTTCGCCAAGAAGGCGGGCCTGCAGACCCCGTCCGTGATCCCGTTCCGGGGCGGCGGCGACATCGTGCTCAACCTCGTCGGTGGCAACCTCGACGCCTCCCTCGTCAACTACGCCGAGGCCGAATCGCAGGTGAAGGCCGGGGAGGTGCGCCCGCTCCTGACGCTCGCGAACGAGCGCCTCTCTGCCCTTCCCGACGTGCCGACCGCGAAGGAGATCGGCATCGACGCGGTCTACTCGACGGTGCGCGGCTTCGCGGTCCTGAAGGGCACGCCGGAGGACCGCATCAAGGCCCTCGAGGAAGGACTCGTGAAGTCCATGGGCGGCAAGCTCTACCAGGACTACCTCAAGTCCTCGGGCCAGGCCGAGAAGAGCGTCGTCGGGCGGGCGGAGTGGCAGGCCCAGATCGACGAGTTCCTGAAGACCGGCCAGGAGGCCCTCGCGACGATCGGCGTGAAGCAGTAGCGGGGCCGCTTCCGTCCGGCCGGCGAGCCGGCTAGGCTTTCGGGAGGAACAATCGCAAAGGTTCCCCGTTGCCCAGGTGCTCCGGAGACCACGCAATGACCGGCAGGTTCGCGCTTCCCGCCTTGGCCGCGCTCGCGGCCGCGCTCCTGCCGTCCGTGCCGGCGAGCGGCGAGGACGCCGGCATCTACGCGTTCATCCATTCCCAGCGCGGCTACGCGCCGGAGCGCGCCTATGCGCCGCCCCGGCCGGCGCCCGCTCCCGCGTTCGACCTCCCGCGCCTGGAGTGGGGGGCGCCCCGCCCGGTGCTCCCGAGGCCGCGGCTCCAGGCCCACCCGCGCCACGACGATGCCGAGGAAGCCTCGAAGCCCCCGACGATGCCGCTTGTGGCGAGGCCGATCGGCGAGATCCCGAACCCGGTCCCGGCCCTTCTCGCCGACAAGACCCTGCGGCCCGGCGACATCGTGGTCTTCCCGGACGGGCCGCGCGTCTTCCGGGGCGACCCAGGCGAGCGGCACGCGCTCAGAGACTTCGTCAAGATCACGAGCCCGAAGACGCTGCCGCCCGAAGCCCGCAAGATGGTCACGGCCATGCTGGTCGGGCGCAACGACGCCTGGAGCTCGGACGTCGTCCCCGACCGCAAGCTCGCCGCCGCGCGGCGCAACCTCGACGTCGACGCCACCGGATCGACGCGGAAGGGCAGGCGCTCCCGGCGCTGAACACGGCGCCCCGGCGCGCGCAACCATCGTCTCTCCTGCACCCATGGCTGCGCCCCACCGAGGGCGCTTCTCGCAGTTTATCTCGGCCGTGGTATCGGCCGCTCCGGACCAGGGGGGAACATGGTTGATAAGAGCGACCTTTGATAACAGCGATCTTCGATGCGATAGCCTCTCCATGCAGAGCGATCCGACCTCCCTCCCCGTCCACGAGCTCTCCGCCGCGATCCAGGCCCTGCGGCTCTCGCCCATCGACCTCGTCGAGGCGTATCTTACTCGCATCGAGGCACGGGAGCCGAAGCTTAAGGCCTTCGTCGAGATTTACGCCGAGGATGCCCGGCTCGCGGCGGAAGCCGCCGACAAGGCGATTCGCTCCGGCCACGCGGTCGGACCGCTGCACGGCATCCCCATCGCCCTCAAGGATCTGATCGAGATCGAGGGCCGCATCGTCACGGGCGGCTGCGAGGTGTGGAAGAGCCGCGTCGCAGAGAGGACCGCGACCCTCGCCCGCCGTCTCGTGGGGCAGGGCCTCATCGTGCTCGGCAAGACCCATACGGTCGAGTTTGCGATGGGCGGATGGGGCACGAACACCCGCCGCGGCACCCCCTGGAACCCCTGGGACCCGGCGCGGCCGCGCACCCCCGGCGGATCGAGCAGCGGCTCGGGGGTCGCCGTGGCGGCGGGGCTTGCGCCCTGGGCGGTCGGCACCGACACCGGCGGCTCGGTGCGGCTGCCCGCGTCCTGGTGCGGCATCACCGCTCTCAAAACCACGATCGGGCGCGTCAGCACCTACGGCGTCCTGCCGCTGAGCCCGACCCTCGACACCCCAGGCCCGATGGCCCGCTCGGTCGAGGACGCCGCGCTGCTCTACGCGGCGATGCAGGGGCCGGATCCCCTAGACCCGCGCACCCTCGGCCTGCCTTATGCCGATCCGCTGCCGGCGCTCAGGCGCGGCGTGCGCGGACTGCGGCTTGCCCGGATGCCCGAGAGCGAGCGGCCGTTCGCCTCGGCGGAAGTGCTCGGGGCGTACGATGCGTCCCTTGCCGTCCTGGAGCGGCTCGGGGCCGAGATCGTCGACGTCGCCCTGCCGTTCGGCTTCGCTGACGTTGCCGCCCTGAACCTGCGAATCATGGCGGCCGAGAGCTACGCCCTCCTGCACGAGCTCATCGACGATCCGGATGCGCCCCTGGACGAGCACGTCCGCCCCCGCATCGCCGCGGGCCGCACCGTTTCGGCCCAGGCCTATCTCGAGGCGCTGCACCGGCGCGAGGCGATGAAGCGCGACTTCACCGCTGCCATCGACGGCATCGACGCGCTCCTCACGCCGACCACCATGACGACGGCGGTTCCCGTCGACGAGGTCGACCAGACGAAGGCGCCGGCGCACTACACCCGCTTCGGCAACTTCCTCGACCTCTGTGCGGTCGCGCTGCCGAACGGCTTTCCGGACAACGGGCTTCCGACCTCGCTCCAGATCGTCTGCCGCACCCATGACGAGGCGACCGCGCTGCGCATCGGATGGGCCTACCAGGACGCCGCCGACTGGCACCTCAGGCGTCCGCCCGAGTAGCAGGGCCGCCCTCGGCACGTGCGCCCTTCTCGTTGCGCTTGCCTTCAGGAGCGCATCCGGCAATGGATTAGTTGGGCTCGAACTGAGGGATAAGCCCTAGCTTTGCCCCTGAGCAGCCTGCCTCATCGAGCAAGGTGCAGTGGACGCGAACCCGTGACACCTCGCCGCCTCCACACCGACGCTGTCGTCGCGCTCGTCATCTTAGCGTTCTGCGCCGGCGTCTTCGCCCTGACGTTCACCTTCGACACGGTGCCGGCGGCGCTCGCTGTCGGGATGGGGCCGGCGGCGTTCCCGCGGCTGCTGCTCGCCGTGATGGCGCTGCTTGCCCTTCTCCTCGCCGTCTCGTCGCGGGGGCGGGCCGAGGAGGTGCGCGAGCCCGTGCCGGCCATGGTGTGGTGGACCGCCGCCGCCATGCTCGCCTTCATGGGCGTCCTGTGGCTCGTCGGCATGGTGGTCGCGATGGCCATCGCCGTCGTCGGCATGGGGGCGCTGTGGGGCGAACGGCGCTGGCTCATCCTCCTCGCGAGCGGGATCGGCCTATCGCTCGCCATCTACGTCTTCTTCACGAAGGTCTTCGGCATTCCCCTGCCGGCGGGCTTCATCGCCGAGCGGCTGTTCTGAGGGCGACAAGCGATGAGCGGCTTCGCGGGCGGAATGGCCATCCTCCTCGACCCCTACATGCTCGGGGTGATCCTCGCCGGCACGGTGCTCGGGGTCATCGTCGGCGCGCTGCCGGGCCTCTCGGGCTCGACCACGACGGCGCTCCTCCTGCCGCTCACTATCGGCATGGGACCGGTCGCGAGCGTCGCCTTCCTCGGCTCGATCTACTGCGCCGCGAACTTCGGCGGCTCGATCACGGCGATCCTGATCAACACCCCCGGCGACCCTTCCGCCTCTGCGACGGCCTACGACGGCTATCCCATGGCGGCCCGCGGGGAAGCGGGCCGCGCGCTCGGCATGTCGGCCGTCGCGAGCGCCATCGGCGGCATCTTCTCGATCCTCGTCATGGTGGTCGCGACGCCGCTGCTTGCCCGCATGGCCTACAACTTCGGCCCGCCGGAATACTTTGCCCTGGCCCTGTTCGGCCTCTCCATGCTGGGAGCGGTCGGAGGCGAGGGCGGCATCCGCAACCTCATCGCCGGCGCCTTCGGGGTGCTGCTCGCGACCATCGGCCTCGACCTCACCACCGGGATCGAGCGCTTCACCTTCGGCATCCCCCAGCTCTCCGAGGGGATCGGCATCGTGCCGGTGCTCACCGGCCTCTTCGCCATGAGCGAGATGCTGGTGCAGGCGTCCCAGCTCCACATCGTCCCGGAGCGCTTGGCGCTGACCGCCGTGCGCCTGCCGAGCCTCGCCGACTTCCGCAAGTGCGCCAAGGCGATCTCGCTGTCGAGCCTGATCGGCGTCTTCATCGGCATCCTGCCGGCCCTCGGCGCGACCGCCGCGGCGCTGATCTCCTACAGCGAGACCAAACGCTGGTCGAAATACAAGCACGAGTTCGGGAAAGGGGCGATCGAGGGCGTCGCCGGCCCCGAGGCCGCGAACAACGCGGCCGTCGGCGGCAACATGGTGCCGACGCTGGCCCTCGGTATCCCGGGCTCGGCGACGACCGCCATCATCCTGGCCGGGCTCCTGGTCCAGGGGGTGAGGCCCGGCCCCCACCTCTTCACCGAGCAGCCGACGCTGCTCTGGGCGGTGTTCTCGTCGATGCTCGCCTCGAACCTGATCTACCTCGTCCTCGGCCTCTTCGCCGCAAAGCTCTTCGCCCGCATCACGCTCATTCCCGACGCCTACCTCTGGCCTGCGGTGTTCGTGTTCGCGATCGTCGGCGCCTACGGCCCCGACCAGTCGATGATGGACGTGTGGGTGATGCTCCTCTTCGGCGTCGTCGGCTTCGTCTTCCGCCGCTACGGCTTCTCGCCGGCGCCCCTTGTGATGGGTCTCGTACTCGGCAAGATGACCGAGGAGTCGCTCAAGCAGTCGCTCCTCATGTTCGACCAGAACTGGCTCCTGTTCTTCACCCGCCCGATCGTGATCGTCCTCTTCGTCGTGACGCTGATCAGCGTGCTTATGCCGCTGATCTGGCCGCTTATCCGACGGGCCTTCCGTCGCGAGCCGGTGCTCGACCCCTTGAGCGAGTGAGCGGCGCCGCGCCTTTCTCCACAGCCGTCCACAGCCCACCTGTGCCCCGCCGGCCACGGCTCCGCCGATTCGCACCTTGGCTTAGAGGGGCGGATTGAGGCCCCGCTCCCCTGCCCTATCCTCGTCGCATTGCGCGTCCGGACTTCGTCGTTGATCGCCCGGTCCCGCGTGAACCGGGGAGTTTGGGACAAAGGGCGTTCGGGGGGTGTGAGATTGTCGGATTGTCCTTCGGGCGGTTTCGCCCGCCTTTGAGCGGTTTCCGCCGCGTTGCGGCGGCGCTCCGGCCTCGGGCCGCGGCGTTTTGCGGCGCGCTCGGCCGCGTGCGCACGCGGCTTAAGGCGCGCGAGGAGACGGCGCGTTTCTCGCTCACGCGGCGCCTGTTCCTCCTCACGGCGATCGCCTTCCTCCCGGCGCTCGTGATCCTCATTCACTACGAGCTGGATCTGCGCCGCGCCGGCGAGGCCGAGATCCGGCAGATGGCCCTGCGCATGGCGCGCCAGACCGGAGCCGAGACCGACCGTATCTTCGAAGGGGTCGAGAATCTGCTCTCGGCCGTCGCCCACGTGCCGGCCGTGGCCGAGGGTGAGGGTGCAGGCTGCCAAGCCTACCTTGGCGCGCTGCAGCGCCGCCTGCCCCACCTCCTCTCCGTCGCCGTGCTCGACATGGGCGGGCGGGTCGCGTGCCAGGCGCAAGGGACGCGGGACGGCCGGCGCGACCCGGAGCGCTACAACGCCCGGCCCTGGTTCCGCGACGTCCTCGACGGCAAGCGCTTCGCCGTCGGCGCCGTGTCGAAGGCGGCGGGCTCGGAGGCCCTCGTCCTGCCGGTCGCGGTGCCGATGCTGCGCCAGGGCGAGTTCCGCGGTGCGGTCGTCGCCGGCCTCGACCTCGCCTGGCTGCGCGAGCGCCTCAAGGAGCGTGGCCTCGTCGCCGGCGGCGAGATCGCGGTCACCGACCGGGACGGCGGCCTTATCCTGCGCGAGCCGCCGCAGGGCGCGGCGCCGGGCGAGCGCATCGCCGACGAGTACCAGAAGCTCGTCAACGCCGCCGAGCCGGGCATCCTCGAGCTCGTCGACGAAGCCGGCGCGCGCCGCGTCTTAGCGTATCTCCCGGTGCCGGTCGCGGGCGGAGTCTACATCGCCGCGAGCCTGTCGCGGGAAACGGCCTTCGCGGCCCTCGACCGGGCGACGAGCCGGGGCCTCATCCTCATGGTGGCCGGGCTGCTGATCGCGCTTGGGGCCGCCTTCACGGTCGGGCGCGTCTTCATCCAGCGTCCGGTCGAGCGCCTCATCGACACTGTCAAGGGATGGCGCCGGGGCGACGAGCGCGCCCGCACCGGCATGGCCCCGGACGAGGGCGAGATCGAGGCCGTGGGTGCCGCCCTCGACCGCCTCCTCGACGAGGTCGCGGCGCGCCAGAAGGAAGCGGCCGAGGCCGCCCGCGCCGAGGCCGAGAGCGAGGAGCGCTACCGCGGCCTGATCGAGCTCTCGCCCGACGCCGAGTTCGTCGACATCGACAGCCGCATCGTCTACGTCAACGCCGCCATGGTGCGGCTGCTGGGTGCTTCCTCCGCCGCGGACCTCGTCGGGCGCTCGTCCCTCGACCTCATCGCCGAGGAGTTCCGCGACGCGGTCCGCCGCCGCATCGCGTCGCTGCGCGACACCGGCGGCCCGAACCCGCCGATGGAACAGCGGTGGCTTCGCCTCGACGGCACCCCCGTCGAGGTCGAGGTGGTCTCGGCCCGGGTGCCGTGGGAGGGCGGCTTTGCCAACCAGGTCATCCTGCGCGACATCGCGGCGAGGAAAGCCGCCGAGGAACGCCAGCGCTTCCTCCTGCACGAGCTGAATCACCGGGTGAAGAACACGCTCACCACCGTGCAGTCGCTCGCCGCGCAGACGCTCCGCCACGCCGCCTCGCCCGAGGACTTCTCCGAGCGGTTCATGGCGCGGCTCCTCGCTCTCTCGGCGACGCAGAACCTCCTCACGCAGGGCAACTGGGAGCACGCGCACCTCTCGGAGCTCCTCGCCGCGGAGCTGAAGCCCCACGGGGACGAGCGCGTGCGCATCGCGGGCGAGGACGTGCTGCTTCCGCCCCGCATCGTCCTGCCTCTCGGCATGGTGTTCCACGAGCTCGCCACGAACGCCGCGAAGCACGGCGCGCTCTCCGCCCCCGGCGGGCGGGTCGCGGTCACCTGGACGGTCGACGAGCGGCACTGCCTGCGCCTCGAATGGCGCGAGGAGGGCGGGCCGGCCGTGCGCCCGCCGGCCAGCGAGGGTTTCGGCTCACGACTCCTCGAGCGCACCGTCTCGGGTGAGCTCGCCGGACGCTACGAGCGCCTGTTCCGCACCGACGGCCTCGTCTGCCGTCTCACGATCCCCCTCCCCAGCGCCGACCCCGACGCCCTCGCCGAACGCAATGCGGCCTGAGTGCGTTGGAAGCTCATGAGACAAGCCAGGATTTTCGTGCTTTCCCTCGCCCTTGCGGCGCTCGCCCCCGCGGGCTCCTTCGCCCAAGGACGCCCGCAGTCGACCGCCATGACCTGCCGGCAGACAGCCGGCCTCGTCTTCTCCCGCGGCGCCGTGGTGCTCGGCACCGGCGGACACACCTACGACCGCTACGTCCGCGACCGCAGCTTCTGCGAGATCACCGAGGTTACGAAGCCGGGCTTCGCCCCCACGCGCGACGATCCCCAATGCTTCGTCGGCTACCGCTGCTTCGAGCCAAGCGGGAAGCTGTGGGACGACTGACGGCCGCTTATGCGTCGCCGACGATTACCATGATCCGTCCGCTGCCGGCACACGCTGAGCATGGCGCCCCGCCCTGCCGGTCTGCGCCGTGGCAGGTGGGACAAGCGACCTCGCCGGTCTGCGGCGAGCCGGGGCGGGCCTCGTCGCCGGGGCGGCGGCCCTCGCTTGCCGGCACCTGCTGGGCGGGCTTCTCGTCCCTGTGGCGTGGATCGCTCATCGCCGGACCAACGCGGGAACCGTCGGCCGCGTTGCAAGTCAGCGCTTCGTCGCCTCCTCGAGGAAGCGGACAAGGGCGGCACGGTCGGCCGGGTCGGGGATGGTCTGCTCGGGCATCCTGGTGCCAGGGGTGTAGCGGGACGGGCCGACCTCGAAGAGTTTTTGGATCGTCTCGGCGCTCCAGACGATGTCCATCTTCTTCAGCGGCTCGGAGAAGTTGTAGCCCGGCGCCGTCGCGATGCGGCGGCCGAAGACCCCGTGGAGGGTCGGCCCGGCGCGGTTGCCGTCGCTCGGCGTCAGGGTGTGGCAGGCGGCGCAGGCCTGGAAAAGCTCGGCGCCGCGGCTGCCCTTGAAACCGGCCAAAAAGTCGTCCGGGCGCGTCATGGCGACGGCGCCGATGTGCTCGCCCGTCTTCATATCCCAGCGCCGCACCATGCGGTCGCTGCCGCCGGTGAGGAGCTCGGCCCCGTCCGAGCGGAAGGCGAGGGACCACACCGGCAGGCCCGGGCCGACGAGGCTGAAGGCCGCCGCACCCGAGGCCCGGTCCACGACCGCGACCGCCCCGCCGATCGTCGCGGCGGCAATGCGCGCTCCGTCGGGGGAGAGGGCGAGCGCGATGATCGGGGTCGGGCCGATCTCGCGCTCCACCCGCGTGCGTCCGTCGGGGGCGAGGATGCGCAGAGAGCCGTCCGCGCCGCCCACGGCGATCTCGCCGTCCGGCGCGACCGCGATGGCGTTCAACGGCGTCGGCAGGGTCACGACCGCGGGTGCCCCTTCGCCGGCAGGCCAGATCCGCAAGGTCGCGTCGTAGCCCGCCGTCACGATCCGCCCGCCGGGGCCGAAGGCGACGCCGTTGACGTTGCCCTGGTGCCCATCGAGGATTCTTAAGGGGGCACCACTTGCTAGGTCCGTGACCCGCGCCGTCCCGTCCCAGGACGCGGAGGCGATGCGGCCGTCCGGCGAGGCGGTGAGCGCCACGATCGGCCCCTTGTGGGCCTCGATCACCCGCACGGGCGCGGCCTCGCCGGCCTTCCACACCGCGATGCGCCCGTCCTCGCCGCCGGTCGCGAAACGACCGTCGGGCAGGGCGACGGCGGCGTTCACGGCGCCGTCGTGGAAGCGCAGCACGGCGAGCGCCGTCCCTTTGTCGAGGTCCCACAGGATCGCCGACTGGTCGAAGCTCCCCGACAGGGCCGTGCTCCCGTTCGGCGCGACCGCCACGGCCCGCACCGGCCCGCCGTGGCCGCGCATCTGCGCGAGGGCGGGCGAGGCGAGGGTAAGGGCAAGCAAAGCGGCTTTGAACAGGGGGCCTCTCATCATGAATCTGCCGGCGTGAAACCGAGCGCCCGCAGCTCTTCGTGCACCGCGGGGTCGGCGAGAACGTCGAGGAATGCCGCGACGGCGGGGCGAGCGCGGCGCTCCGCAATGACGGCGAAATCGTAATGCTCCTCGGAAAGAGGCAGAAACCCTAGGCCGTAGGCCTCGGCCGCCGGCAGGATGGCGACGCCCCAGTCAGCGCGTCCCTGCGCGACCGCCGCCGCGACGGCGGTGTGGGAGCGGGGCTGGTTCCAGTAGCCGTCGGGCTTCGCGCCGGCGAGCAGGCCGTCGATGAGGATGCGCGTCCCGGCGCCCGGGTTACGGTTGACCATGAGGCAGTCCGGTTCGGCGAGCGCCGCCTGCATGGCCTCGCTGGCGCTCTTCCCCTCGAAGCGTGCGTCGCCCGGGCGGAACACGATCCCCTGCATGCGGCGCCAGCCTTCGACGAGGTCGAGGCCGGGGGTGAGGAACGGGGCGTTGTAGGTGCCCGTCTTTGGATCGAGGAGATGGATAGGCGCGATGTCACACTCGCCCCGCCGTACCGCCGCCAATCCGCCGAGGCTGCCCACGGCGAGGAGGCGCACCGCATGCCCCGTCACGGCGAGGCGGCCGACGATAAGGTCAAGGCCGAGGTCGTGGCTGCCCATGACGACGAGGTCGGGCAGGCGCAGGTGCGGCGTGAACAGCGTGACCTCGGCCTCGGCGCCGGCCGGCAGCGCATCCGCAAGCGCGTCGACGGTGAGGAAGCCATCGGCCTGGGCGAACGACGTGACCGCGCCCGAGCCTTTCCCGGTCGGATAGGCGGCAAGTCCGTCCTCGCGCTTGACGAGCGACACCATGACGAACTCGGTCCGCCCGAGCTCGGACGGCACCCGCACCGACACCGTCGTCGAAACCTTCGCCTCGGCCCGCGCCGGCAGCCCCGCGAGCTTGCGCAAGGTCGGCGCGACCACGTCATGGAAGGTGAACATGGCCGAGGTCGGGAAGCCCGGCAGCACCACGACGGGCTTTCCGCCGCACACCGCGAGGCAGAGCGGCTTGCCGGGCTTGAGGGCCACGCCGTGCGCCACGATCCCAGGCTCGCCGAGGCGCCCGATCAGCCGGTGCGAGAGGTCGCCCGCGCCCTTCGAGGTACCCCCGGAGACGATCACCATGTCGGATTCGGCGAAGGCCTTGCGCAGTGCGGCCTCGAGGGCCGCCTCGTCGTCCGGGGCGGCGCCGTAAAAGACCGGTTCGCCGCCGTTCTCGGCGACGGCGGCACAGACGATGGGGCCGTTCGAGTCGTAGATCGCGGCCGGACGCAGGGGCTCGCCCGGCTGCACGAGCTCGTCGCCGGTCGAGAGCACGCCCACGCGAGGGCGACGGTGGACCGGCGCCTCGCCGATCCCGCAGGCCGCCAGCATGCCGATCTCGCGCGAGTCGATCACCGTGCCGCGCCTCAGGAGAACCTCGCCCCGCGCGACGTCCGAACCGGCGAAGCCAACGTGCTGGCCGGGGCTCGCCGAGCGGCGGACCTCGACGGCCGTTCCTCCCGGCGTCTCGACCGGCTCCGTGTGCTCGATCATCACGACGGCGTCGGCGCCGCGGGGGATCGGTCCGCCGGTCGCGATCGGCGTCGCCGTGCCGGGCGCGACGGCCAAGCGCGGGGCGACGCCGCAGGCGATCGCTTCCGGATTGAGGGCGAGGCGCACGGGCGCGCCCTCGCCCGCCGCGACAATGTCGGCGGCGCGCACTGCGAAGCCGTCGACGCCCGAGCGGTCGAACGGCGGCACGTCGATCGGCGCCGCGACATCCTCGGCGAGCACGCGCCCGAGCGCGTCGGCCAGGGGCACGCGTTCCGTCCCGAGGGGCCGGGGCGCGAGCGCCGCCTCGAAGCGGCGCACCGCCTCGTCCCGCGGCAGCACGGTCAGGAACTGCTCCTGCGTGACCGCCGCCCGGAAGGCGGCTGAGCCGTGGGGCTTGTTCATGGGCGGGGTTTTGTCACAACGGGAACGCCTCGGCCAGTTCGCCCGCCGCAAAGCCTTCGCTATCCGGCGGGACCGCAAGCCAGGCGTCGGCTGCCGTCATAGCCGATAGCGTCAGGTCGCCGCAGGCAAGGGGCTCGAAACCATCTGCGGCTTGCCGCAGGAGCGCGACCTCGGCGAGCCCTAGGTTTGAGGCGATCTTGCGGGCAAGCGGCGCCCGCAGGGGCGGCTCCGGGGCCGCGCCGGACAGATGCGCGAGGCAGGGGCGCAAGAGGGCGAGCGCCACGGCGAGCGCGGTCTCCAGGCGGGGTGGGACGAGGATCGCCGGCGTCGCTCCGAAGCGCCCGCACATTGTTCCCTCGCCCGGGCGGAGTGCCACGCTCCAGGCCAGCACCTCACCTTCGGCGGAAAGGACTTCGGCCGCGAGGGCCATGTCCCCGGTCATGATGAGGAGATCGGCCGGAGGCGTGGACATGATCACGGAGAGCCGCGTGCGCTCGCGAAAGGCCTGGTGCTCGACCCGAGCGCCGGCCTGCACGGCAAAGCGCTGGAGGAAATCGCTCGACGGCGTCGGCCGGCCGCCGACGAGGAGCACGCGCACCCGCGGCTCGCGCACCACGCACATCTCGATGCCGATCGCCGTGCCGACGCCAAAGTCGAGGGCGCGTAGCCGCTCGCCAGAGCGACGCAGGACCGCGTCCGCGCCGGCGTCCTCCCCCGCCCGGCGCACCCCCTCTCCCGGCGCCGCCGAGGCCGTGACCTCGACCGGATCGGCGGCTCCCGCGCCGGCAGGCGCCGCGACGGCGTCCGGCGGCAGCACGCAGTCCGCTCCGGGCGGCAGCTCGTCGCCTGTCGCGACCCACGCCGGCGCTTGGGTGAGGAAGACCGGCGAATAGGAAGAGGCACCGACCACGTCCTCGGCGGCGACCGCCCAGCCGTCGCGGAGCGCCACCGCCGTCCGCGGGACGGCGGTGTGAGCCTGGAGCGGCATCGCGAGGATTCTTCCTTCAGCGGCCCGCAGCGGAACCCGGCGCGGCGCGGCGGGCGCGACACCCGCAAGGAGCCGCGCCAGCGCCTCGGCCAGAGGGGTCAGCGGCGACGCTTCAGGACCTGCCAACCGACTCTGCTCCACCACGGCGCTCCGCCGGATGCAGTCTCATGCGGGCGCCCAGGCCTTGTCCAGCCTACCGTCCTCGGGCAAGCAGCGCCCATGCCCGACGCCCACCTGAATCTCAGGGGCCTCAAATGCCCCCTTCCCGCGCTCAAGACCCGCAAGGCCCTGAAGAACCTCGCCCCCGGTGACCTCCTCACCGTGGAGTGCACCGACCCCCTCGCCGCTATCGACATCCCAGCCCTCCTCAACGAGACCGGCGATTGTCTGGAAGGGCAGGAGAAGACGGCTGACGCGCTCCTCTTCAGCATCCGTAAGGCTTGAGGCTCACCCCCGCGTCGCCTGCCGGATCTGCTCGCTGATGCGGATCGCGACCTCGAGGGTCGACTTACCGAGGGCCGCGCCGACCTTCGGCTGCTGCGCGCCGGCGACGCTCTCGACGAAGTGCGAGAGCTCGATCGCGAGCGGCTCGCCCTTCTCGATCGGGATCGGGTGGACGGGGATCTGGCTCGCGTCGCCGGCCTTGGCGAAGCCGAGCTTGAGCTTCAGCCCGTAGGCGATCACGTCGCTTTTCTTGACGAGGTGCCCCTTCTGCTCCTTGAAGTCGAGGGAGAGGTAGGCGTCCTTCTGGAAGATGCGGATCTCGCGGCTGGGCTTGAGGCTGATGCGGCTCGCGCTGAGGTTCGCGACGCAGCCGTTCTCGAACTCGATGCGACTGTTGGCGATGTCCTCGGTCTTCGACAAAACGGCGATGCCGACGCTATCAATGCGAGCAATCGGCGACTTCACCAGCGCCAGCACGATACCGATGTCGTGGATCATGAGGTCGAGCACGACGCCGACGTCGGTGCCGCGGGTGGAGTACGGCGCGAGCCGCTCGCTCGTGATGTACTTCGGGTCGGAGGCCTCCTTCTCGAGGTAGCTCATCACCGGGTTGAAGTGCTCGATGTGGCCGACCTGGACGAGGCGGCCGGCCGCCTTCGCGGCGGCCATCACCGCTTCGGCCTCGTCGAGGCTCGTGCACAGCGGCTTCTCGATGAGGAGGTGGCAGCCCTTGGCGAGGAGCTTGAGCGCAGTTGCAGCGTGCGCGTCCGCCGGCACCGCGACCGACACCGCCTCGCAGGCTTCGCTCAGCTCATCGAGGCTCGCGAAGGCGCGACAGTTGTGCTTTGCCGCGATCTCGGCCGCGCGGGCGCGGCTTGAATCGTGCACGCCGACGAGCTCGGCCCCGGGCAGATCTGCGTAGATGCGGGCGTGGTGCTGTCCGAGCGCCCCCACGCCCACGACGCCGCACCGCACCTTCTTCTTCGGCCTGAACATGGGTTTCCCTGAGCGGCGCCGTCACACCGTCGACCAGGGCTTGACCTAATTCATCCAGGCCCGGGATGGAACCGCGAGGATCGGGGAGGTGTCACTGCCAGATGGCGATGAGCAGGAAAACCCCGAGCGCTCCCTGCAGGGCGGCCGCGGCGTAGACCTTGGTGTAAGCCGCCGCCGCAGCGGCGACGAGCAGCCACACCGCCAGGAAGAGGCCGAGGGTCCTTGCGGCGGCCGGGTCGCGGCCCGCCGCATAGAAGGTCCAGGCAAGGCCGATCGCCAGCGCGAGGTTGTAGACGCCGATGTTGAAGGCGAGGCGCCGCGCCCACGCGATATGGCCCTCGGTCGCCGCCTCCGATTCCGCAGGGTCGATCCAGGGCTCGGCCACCCTCTTCACGAACTTCGGCCCCCAGCCGAAGGTCTCCTGGTAGGCGAAGCCAAGCTGTAACAGTGCACCGATGCCTGCAACGATCCGAAGAAATGTCATCATCTTCGCCTCCGCTGCCAGCAGCTTAGCCTTAAGGCTAAGCTATGCAACTTAATTTTAAGGCTAAGTCATGCGGAAGTCGTCGCGCGGCAGACCTTGACGCGACATTGCGCCGACGCACCACCCGATCACGGCCAAGAAAAAGCCCGGCCGCAAGGCCGGGCTGACGCTTTAGGCGACGAGACTACGACAGAATCACTTTTTGCCGCGCAGCGCGTCCTTGATGCCGCCGACGGCGTTCTGGATTTTGCCGCCGATCTGTTCGCCCTTGCCTTCGGTCTCCATCTTGGAGTCGCCGAGGACCTTGCCGGCGCCTTCCTTGACCTTGCCCTTCAGGTTTCTCATCGAGCCTTCGACGCGATCTTCGTCAGCCATTGTCCGTCTCCTCGGGGTAGCCACAGGGGATGAGCCCCACAGTCGGGGGTTCAACGTGCCGCCGGAGGGTCGGTTCCTGGCTCTTCTCGGCGCACGGGATCCGAAGCGCGGGGCAAGCCCGAAGCAGCCCCAAGGCTTTGCCTTGCGGGGTTTTGGCGCTAACAGACGCCATCGCGGGCGCGGTCGCCCGAACGGACGAGGAATGGACGCCGCCCTCCGCCGCGCAGGCATAGTCGAGCCGCAGGCCGCGCCCGCATCGCGGGCCGCCCCGGCGGACGTGCGCGTCGCCGTCGTCGGCTGCGGCCAGTGGGGGCGGAACCACGTCCGCAACTACGCCGAGATCGGGGCGCTTGCGGCCCTCGTCGATCCGCACGAGGACGTGGTGCGGATCTTGAGCCGCGAGTTCGGCGGGCGCCCCGCGACGCTTGACGCCGTGCTCGACGACCCCGCGATCGAGGCCGTCGTCTGCGCGACGCCGCCGTCGCAGCATCACGAGCTCGGGCGGCGCGCGCTCGAAGCCGGCAAGCACGTCTTCCTGGAGAAGCCGCTCGCCCTCAAGGTCGAGGAGGCCGAGGAGCTGTGCGCCTTGGCCGAGCGGCTCGACCGCCGGCTCATGGTCGGACATATCCTGCAGTACCATCCAGCCTTCCTGAAGCTGCGCGAGCTCGTGCGCGCGGGCCGCCTCGGGCGTCTGCAGTACATCTACTCGAGCCGCCTGAATCTCGGAAAAATCCGGCGCGAGGAGGATATCCTGTGGTCGCTCGCGCCGCACGACGTCTCGATGATCCTTTCGCTGATCGGCACGGAGCCCGTGCGGGTTGATGCCACCGGCGGCTACTTCCTCCACCGCACCATCGCGGACGTCACGACGACGCATCTCGCCTTTCCGGGCGGCGAGCAGGCGCATGTCTTCGTATCCTGGCTCCACCCCTACAAAGAGCAGCGGCTCGTGGTGGTCGGCTCCGACGGCATGGCCGTGTTCGACGATGGCGAGCCGTGGGAGAAGAAGCTCCTCCTCTACCCCCACAAGGTAGAGTGGCGGGACAACATGCCGGTGCCGTCGAAGGGCGAGCCGGTTGCGGTCTCGGTCGAGCCGGCGGAGCCGCTCCGCCAGGAGTGCCTGCACTTCCTCGACTGCGTGCGCACCGGCGCGCGGCCACGCACGGACGGGCGCGAGGGCCTGCGCGTCCTGCGGGTGCTGGCGCGGGCGAGCGAGGCGCTCCTCAAGGAGCGCGGCGGGGCGCCGCCGGCCGTCGCTGCCCTGCCGACGGGGCGCGTGCCGAAAGCCTACCCCGGCGTGCAGATCCACGAGTCGGCCTACGTCGACCGTCCGGTCGAGATCGGCCCCGGCACGAAGATCTGGCACTTCAGCCACATCCTCGGCGGGGTGACGATCGGGAAGAATGTGACGATCGGGCAGAACGTCTCGATCGGGCCGGACGTGACCGTCGGCGACGGCTGCAAGATCCAGAATAACGTCAGCCTCTACAAGGGCGTGACGCTGGAGGAAGGCGTGTTCTGCGGCCCGTCCTGCGTGTTCACGAACGTGATCAACCCCCGGGCCGGGATCGAGCGCAAGAGCGAGTTCCGGCAAACTCTCGTCCGCCGCGGCGCGACCATCGGAGCGAACGCTACCATCGTCTGCGGCCACACCATCGGGGAATACGCCTTCGTGGCGGCAGGCGCCGTGGTGACTGGCGATGTGCCGGCTTTCGCCCTCATGGCCGGCGTGCCGGCGGCGCGGATCGGTTGGGTCGGCCATGCCGGTGCCCGATTGGGGGCCGATCTCGTCTGCCCCGAGACCGGGCGGCGCTACCGCGAGGCCGCGCCCGATACCCTGGAGGAAATCCTTTGACCGCGACGCCGGCTCCCCTCCCCTTCATCGACCTCAAGGCCCAGCGCGCCCGCCTCGGCGCCGCGGTCGACGAGGCGATCATGCGCGTCGTCGACCACGGCGCCTACATCCTCGGGCCCGAGGTCTACGAGCTGGAGCGGGACCTCGCCGCGTTCTGCGGCGCCGCCCACATCGTCTCCTGCGCCAACGGCACCGATGCGCTCGCCATGGTGCTGATGGCGAAGGGCGTGCGCCCCGGCGACGCGGTGCTCTGCCCGAGCTTCACCTTCGCGGCGACTGCCGAGGTGGTGGCCTGGTTCGGCGCGACGCCGGTGTTCGTGGACGTGACCGAGGACACCTTCAACATGGACCCGGCGAGCCTCGAGCTCGGCATTCGCACCGCGCGGCAGCAGAGCCTCAAGCCCGTCGGCGTGATCACCGTCGACCTCTTCGGCCAGCCGGCCGACTACGACGCGCTGGAGCCGGTCTGCGCCCGCGAGGGCCTGTGGATGATGTGCGACGCGGCGCAGAGCTTCGGTGCCGAGTATCGCGGCCGCAAGGTCGGCGCCATCGGCGAGATCACGACGACGAGCTTCTTCCCGGCAAAGCCCCTCGGCTGCTACGGCGACGGCGGCGCGATCTTTACGGAGGATGCGGAGCTTGCCGAGGTGCTGCGCTCGATCCGCATGCACGGGCAAGGCGTTGACAAGTACGAGAACGTGCGCATCGGCCTCAACGGCCGCCTCGACACCATCCAGGCCGCCGTGCTGATCGAGAAGCTCAAGATCTTTCCGAGCGAGATCGAGGCGCGGGAGAGAATCGCCAAGCGCTATAACGAGCTCCTACGAGAAGTCGCCGTCGTACCCGAGATCGCCGAGGGCTCGACCTCGGTCTGGGCCCAATACACCATCCGCATCCCGGGCCACGACCGCGCCGCCTTCCAGGAGGCGCTGAAGCGCGCCGGCATCCCGACCGCGATCTACTACCCGAAACCCCTGCACCGGCAGACCGCCTACAAGCATTACCCGAGCGCTGGCAACGGCCTGCCGGTCTCCGAGCGCCTCTCCGCCGAGGTCGTGAGCCTGCCGTTCCATCCCTACCTCACCGAGGAGGTGCAGGACCGCATCGTCGCCGCCGTGAAGGATGCGCTCCGGGACGAGCCGCGCATCCGCCTCGCGTCGTAACCGGGCAGGTGATGGACGGCGCGGCGCGGCTGAGCGAGGTGGCCGGAGAGCCCGAGGGCCCGGCCTACGACCGGCTGATGCGGCGCATCGAGAGCCGCAGCGCCACGGTCGGCGTCATCGGCCTCGGCTACGTCGGCATCCCGCTCGCCCTTGCCACCACCCGCGCCGGCTTCCCCGTCCTCGGCTTCGACATCGACGAGGCCCGCGCCGCCCAGATCAACCGCGGCGAAAGCTTCATCAAACACATCCCGGCCGATGCCGTCGGCGCCGCGATCCGGGACAAGCGCCTGGAGGCCACGGCGGACTTTTCACGCTTGTCCGAGGCGGATGCGGTCCTGATCTGCGTGCCGACGCCGCTCACCCGCCACCGCGAGCCGGACCTGAGCTTCGTCGTGAACACCACGCGGGCGATCGCCGAACGGCTTCGCCCCGGCCAGCTCGTGGTGCTCGAATCGACCACCTATCCGGGCACCACCGAGGAGGTGCTGAAGCCGATCCTCGAAGCCACGGGCCTGAAGAGCGGCACCGACTTCTTCCTCGCCTTCTCGCCGGAGCGCGAGGACCCTGGCAACGAGCATTTCGGCACCGGCACCATTCCCAAGGTCGTCGGCGGCGACGGGCCGCAGGCGCTTGCCCTCGGCAAGGCCCTCTACGACGCCCTCGTGGTCGAGACCGTGCCGGTATCCTCGGCCAGGACGGCGGAGGCCGTGAAGCTCACCGAGAACATCTTCAGGGCCGTCAACATCGCCCTCGTGAACGAGCTCAAGGTCGTCTACGACGCCATGGGCATCGACGTCTGGGAGGTGATCGACGCCGCGAAGACGAAGCCCTTCGGTTTCATGCCATTCTACCCCGGCCCGGGGCTTGGCGGGCACTGCATCCCGATCGACCCGTTCTACCTCACCTGGAAAGCGCGGGAGTACGAGATCGCGACCCGCTTCATCGAGCTCGCCGGCGAGATCAACACCCGCATGCCGAACTACGTCGTCGAGCGGCTGATCGAGGCGGTTGACCGCCGCCTCGGCAAGGGCCTGTCCGGCGCGAAGGTCCTCATCGTCGGCATCGCCTTCAAGAAGAACGTCGACGACATGCGCGAGAGCCCGGCGCTCCGGCTCATCGAGCTGATCGAGGCGCGGGGCGGCGAGACCGGCTACCACGACCCGTTCATCCCCACGATCCCGTCGACCCGCGAGCATGCGGCGCTCGCCGGGCGCCGCTCCGTCGCGCTCTCGCCCGAGGCAATCGCGGCTTACGACGCGGTGCTGATCGCGACCGACCACGACGGCATCGACTACACGGCCCTCGTCGAGCATGCGAAGATTGTCGTCGACACGCGCAACGCCTGCGCCCGCGCCGGGCTCAAGAGCCCGAAGATCGTGAAGGCGTGAGCGCAACCCCGACCCTCGTCACCGGCGCCGCCGGCTTCATCGGCATGGCCGTTGCGCGCCGCCTCCTCGACCTCGGCCAGCCGGTGGTCGGGGTCGACAACTTTGCGCCCTACTACGACGTGTCGCTCAAGGAGGCGCGCCTGCGCGTGCTGGAAGCCGAGCCGCGGTTCCGCTTCGAGCGCCTGGACCTTGCGGATGCGGATGCCGTGCGGCGGCTGTTCGAGGGGCACCGGCCCACCCGCGTCGTCCACCTCGCGGCGCAGCCCGGCGTGCGCTACTCCCTCGAGAACCCGCGCGCCTACATCGACTCGAACCTCGTCGCCTTCGCGAACGTCCTGGAGGGCTGCCGGCATGGCAAGGCCGAACACCTGGTCTACGCCTCATCGAGCTCGGTCTACGGGATGAATGAGCGCATGCCGTTCTCGGTGCACGACAACGTCGACCATCCGGTCAGCCTCTACGCCGCGACCAAGAAGTCCAACGAGCTGATGGCGCATGCCTACAGCCACCTCTTCGCCCTCCCGACGACGGCGTTGCGCTTCTTCACCGTGTACGGGCCCTGGGGCCGGCCCGACATGGCGGTCTACGCCTTCACCCATGCCATCGCCGAGGGGCGGCCGATCAAGGTCTACAACCACGGCCGTAGCTTGCGCGACTTCACCTACGTCGATGACGTGGTCGAGGGGGTTGTGCGCGTCCTCGACCACCCGACGGCCCCCGACCCCGCCTGGAGCGGCGCCGCGCCCGACCCCGGCACGAGCCGCGCGCCCTACCGGGTCTACAACATCGGCAACCACACGCCCGTCGCGGTGAGCGAGCTGATCGCGCTGATCGAGCAGGAGCTCGGCAAGAAGGCCGAGACGATGATGCTTCCGGCGGAGCCCGGCGACATGGCGGCGACCTACGCCGACGTCGGGGACCTTTCCCGAGACGTGGGCTTCAGCCCGGCGACGCCCCTCATCGAGGGCATCCGCCGCTTCGTGGCGTGGTACCGCGAGTATCACGGGCGCTGATGCCGTCTCTCGAAAGCATCGTCGGGCAGGCCGGCTTCGCGGTCGCGGGGACGGACGGCGTGGAGGCGGGTGGGGGGGACGGCCTCCTGCTGAAGGATCCCTCCGCCGCGATCCGCCTCGTGCCGGCGCGGCCGCTCGCCCCCGGGCTCTACGATGTCGAGGTCGCGTTCGGGCCCGGGCCCTGGGCCGACGTGGCGTTCGACTTCGAGTACGGCGACGCCGGCAGCGGGCAACTGCGCACGGCCCCTCTCGCCTACGGCGGGCGGGGACGCTACCGCAGCGTCTGCCACGTGCCGGACTGTCTCGCCGCCATCGTGGTCCGCCCGAACGCCGCGGGCGAGCGGCTCGCGATCGAGCGCTTCCGGGTCACGCGCCTCGGCTGGCTCGCTCGCCTGAAGCTTCTCGGTGGACGCGCCTTCGAGCTCCTGCGGCGCGATCCCCGCGCGCTCCTCGCGGCGTTGCGCCGC
>DASVVU010000271.1:0-11375 GCA_036386395.1 Beijerinckiaceae bacterium
CACGACAAGTTCCGCCAGTTCACGCCGAAGGCGATCGCCGACGCGCGGACCACGAGCGAGGTGCTGATCTGCATCTCGGCCGACAGCCGCGAGGCCGTCGATGCGACGGTGGAGAAGGCGGCCCACGGCGGCAAGGTCGATCCCACCCCGAAGCAGGACTACGGCTTCATGTACGGCCGCAGCTTCGAGGATCCGGACGGGCACATCTGGGAGGTGATGTGGATGGACGTCGAGGCCGCGAAGGCCGCGATGGCGAGCTGCCCCGAGATGGCTCCGGCCTGAACCACCAGCGCGGACAAAGGAGAAATGCCATGAGCTACATCGACGGATTCGTCATCCCCGTGCCGGCGGACAGGAAGGAGGCCTACCGCGAGATGGCCGCGAAGGCGGCGCCGGTGTTCAAGGAGCACGGCGCGACCCGCATCGTCGAATGCTGGGGCGACGACGTGCCGGACGGCAAGGTCACCGACTTCAAGCGCGCCGTGAAGGCGGAGCCCGGGGAGAACGTCGTCTTCTCCTGGATCGTCTGGCCCTCGAAAGCGGCGCGGGACGAGGGCCGCCGGAAGGTCATGGCCGATCCTCGCATGCAGATGGGTCCCGACATGCCCTTCGACGGCAAGCGCCTCATCTACGGCGGCTTCGAGCTCCTGCTCGATGCCGAATGACGCACGAAGCCGAGAGGATGCGATGTCCAAGGTAGCCCCATGCCTGTGGTTCGACGGCGAGGCCGAGGCGGCGGCGGAGTTCTACGTCTCCGCTTTCCTGGCCTGCGGCCAGGATGCCGCGGTCGGCGACGTGATGCGCTACGCCGAAGGCGGCCCGCGGCCGGCGGGAAGCGTGCTCACCGCCACGTTCCGGCTCGCGGGCCAGGAGTTCATCGCCCTCAACGGCGGCCCCCACTTCACCTTCTCCCCCGCGATCTCGCTGTTCGTGAGGTGCGCCGACCAGGACGAGGTGGACCGGTTCTGGGAGAGGCTGTCGGACGGCGGCAAGACGGAGCGCTGCGGCTGGCTCACGGACCGCTTCGGCGTCTCCTGGCAGGTCGTGCCGACCGCGCTCGGCGCGATGCTGCAGGACGCCGACCCGGCGCGGGCCGGGCGCGTCATGCAGGCTCTGATGCAGATGACGAAGCTCGACGTGGCCGCCCTTAGGAGAGCCTACGACGGGTTGGCCGCGTAACGCGGAGCGGCCTGCTCTCCACGCTCATCCTGATGAGCGCCCATGTTGTCGCAACGCACCTTACTGTTGGGGTGATTCCGCTCTAAGAAGCCGGGTTCGAAACGCCGGAGAAGAGCGGATGTCCCTCCTCAAGCCGCCTCGCCTGATCGCCGCCGCCCTCGCCGTCGTGGCGGGCGCCGGCCTCGCTTTTGCCCAAGAGGCGAAGGTCACCTTCGTGCTGACCAACGACGTCTACCAGATGTCCGAGGAGAAGGGCCGCGGCGGCCTCGCCCGGCTCGCCGCCGTGGTGAAGGCCGAGAAGGCGAAAGGCGGGACCGTGCTCTTCGTCCACGCCGGCGACACCTGGTCGCCCTGCCTCTTGTGCGGCTTCGACAAGGGCGAGCACATGGTCGCCCTGTTCAACGAGATCCCGCCGGACGTGTTCGTGCCCGGCAACCACGAGTTCGACTTCGGCAAGGAGGTCTATGCCGAGCGCCGCGCCCAGGCGAAGTTCCCCTTCTTCGCGGCGAACCTGCGCGGCCCCGACGGCAAGCTCCTGCCGGGCCACCAGGACCGCACCGTCGTCGACGTGAACGGGGTCAAGGTCGGCATCGTCGGCCTCGCGCTCGAGACGACGCCGAACCTGTCGAATCCGGGCGACCTTACGTTCGCCCCGGCGGTCGAGACGCTGAAGCGCGAGGCCAAGGCCCTGCGGGACGAGGGCGCCGACCTCGTCGTCGCGGTGACCCACACCGACTTTTCGACCGACATGCAGATCGTCAACCAGCGCCTCGCCGACGTGCTGCTCACCGGGCACGACCACGACCTGCGCGTCTATTACGACGGGCGCACCGTCATGGCGGAGTCGGGCGAGGACGCGCACTATGTCGTCGCGATCGACCTCGACGTCGCGGTCGCGACGGAGGACGGGCGCCGCCGCGCCCGCTGGACGCCGCGGTTCCGCATCGTCGCGACCGCCGACGCCGCGCCGGACCCGGCCGTCGCCGCCAAGGTGAAGGCCTACGAGAGCGAGCTGTCGAAGGAGCTCGACGTGCCGCTCGCCCCGGCCATGGTCGAGCTCGACACCCGCAACGCCGCGATCCGCCACCAGGAGAACGGCTTCGGCAACCTCGTTGCCGACGCGGTCCGGGTCTCGGCCGAGGCCGACGTCGCGATGGTCAACGGCGGCGGCTTCCGCGGGAACCGCGTCTATCCGGAGGGCACGACGCTTACCCGCCGGGACGTTCTCTCCGAGATGCCCTTCGGCAACACGACCGTCATGATCGAGATCTCCGGGGCCGGCATCCGGGCGGCGCTGGAGAACGGGTTCTCGGAGGTCGAGCGCCCCTCGGGCCGCTTCCCGCAGATCTCGGGGATGTCGGTCGTGGTCGACGGCACCAGGCCCAAGGGGGCGCGGGTGGTCTCGGTGAAGGTCCAAGGCCAGCCCCTCGACGACGCCAGGACGTACCGGCTCGCCACCAACAATTTCATGCTGCGGGGCGGCGACGGCTACGGCGTCTTCACCGCCCAGAAGCGCCTCATCGGCGAGACCGACGGCAAGCTCATGGCCGGCGAGGTCATGGCCCACATGCGCCGGCTCGGCACCGTCGCGGCGAAGCCGGAAGGGCGGATCGTCATCCGGTGACGGCGGAGGCGGCCCCGGAGCGGGCCATGACCGGCCCCATTGCGGCGGCCCTCGCGGATTTCCGCGCGGACCCCGCCGCGGCGGGCTGGCGCGCGCTGCCGTTCTTCCGCGACGGCGCGGCCGAGCGCATCGCCGCCGCCGTCGACGCCCGCGCCGCCGCAGGCGCCGCCGTGCTGCCGCCGGCCGAGGCCGTCTTCGCCGCGCTGCGGCTCACGCCCCTCGAGCGCGTGAAGGTCGTGATCCTCGGCCAGGACCCTTACCCCACTCCCGGCGACGCCCACGGCCTTGCCTTCTCATATCGCGGCCGGCGCCGCCTACCGCCCTCCCTCAAGACCATCCTGGCCGAGATGGCCGACGACCTCGGCTGCCCGGCGCCGGCGTCCGGCGACCTCTCGCACTGGGCCCGCCAGGGCGTGCTCCTCCTCAACACGGCGCTGACCGTCGAGGCGGGCGCCGCCGGCGCGCACCTGCGGCTCGGCTGGTCGGCCCTCGCCGACGAGGCCGTGGCGGCGGTGTCGGCCGGGCGCCCGGCGGCGGTGTTCATGCTCTGGGGCGGCCCGGCGCGGCGGCGCGCCGCCCTCGTCGACCGGGCGAGGCACCTCGTCCTCGAATGCGGCCACCCCTCGCCGCTCAACCGCCTGAACGACTTCCGCGGCACGCGGCCGTTCTCGCGCGCGAACGCGTGGCTTGCGGCGCACGGGGAGGCGCCGGTCGATTGGCGGCTGGACCCGCCTCTCACGGAGGAGGTCTCTGAGAACCTCCCTCCATCATGACAACGGTGCGATCATAATAGGCGGCTGCGAGGAAAATTCCGGGCCGCACGAGGAGCGTGCCATCCCGGATCACGGTCATGATGATTGCGATGTGCGCCGTCGTAGAGGAGAGAGAGGTGGCTCAATCCACCTTGCGCTCGTCCGCGATGACCTTGCCGTCGTTCGGCAGGCTGCCCGGCACGACGAAGTCGACGGCTCCTTTCAGCTTCGTCAAGTCCTGCAGCGTCGCCGCGACGGCAGCCTTCAGGGCCTCGCTCGGCGAGGCCGCCTCGGCGGCAAGCGTCATGGCGTCGGTCTCGCCCTCGCGGGTGACGACAAGGCGCAGGCGCTTAAGCTCCGGGTGGCGCCGGCCGATCTCGGCGACCTGCTCCGGGCGGACGAACATGCCCTTGACCTTGGCGGTCTGGTCGGCCCGGCCCATCCAGCCCCTGATGCGCATGTTGGTGCGCCCGCACGGGCTCTCGCCCGGCATCGCCGCCGTGAGGTCGCCAAGCGCAAGGCGGATTTGAGGATGGTGCGGGTCGAGGTTCGTCACCACGACCTCGCCCACCTCCCCTTCGGGCACGGGATCGCCGGTGCCAGGCCGCACGATCTCGAGGATCAGGTCCTCGTTCACCACCATGCCGGCTCGGGCGGCGGTCTCGTAGGCGATAACGCCGACGTCCGCCGTGGCGTAGGCCTGGTACGCGTCGACACCGCGCGAAGAAATCTCCTCCTGGAGGGACTTCGGGAAGGCGGCGCCGGAGACGAGGGCCTTTTTGATCGACGACGCGTCGCGCCCGGCCTTATGGGCGGCATCGAGGAGGATCTTGAGGAAGTCGGGCGTGCCGCAGTAGGCGGTGGGACGGAGGGCCGCGATCACCTCGATCTGCTGCTCGGTCTGCCCCGGCCCCGCCGGGATGACGACGCAGCCAAGCGCCCGTGCGCCCGAATCCATGATGAAGCCGCCCGGCACGAGGTGGTAGCTGAAGGTGTTCAGCACCACGTCGCCGCGGGCAAAGCCCATGGCGTGGAGCGCCCGCGCGGCGCCCCAGGGATCCGGCCCAGTCCCCTCGGGCTCGAAGATCGGGCCGGGCGAGGCGAAGAGGCGCCCGAAGGTAGCGAGCGGCTCGGGCACAAAGCCGGCGAAGGGCGGGTCCGCCTTCTGCAGGGCCGGCAGTTCCGACTTGCGCAGGACCGGGAGCCGGGCGAGGGCCGCGCGGCTCGTCACCGCGCGGGGGTCGACCCCCTTGAGACGCCCGGCATAGGCCGGCGCCCGCATCGCCGCTTCGATCACTGCGGTCAGGCGGGCGAAGAGGTCGGCCTCGCGCTCGGCGGCCGAGCGGGTCTCGCGGGCGTCGTGGAACTCGGGCATGGCGGCCTCGTGCGGCGGTGCGGCAGCCTCCCGGGCCGGGATCGCCGGGTCAAGCCCGGCAGGACGTGTTCATATCGAGGTCGTTTCGCGCTATCCTCCGGTTATGGACCGCCGCAGCCTCTACGACGACGACATCTACGCCTGGGCAGAGCAGCAGGCCGAGGCCCTGCGCCGCCTCGCCGAGACGCGCCGCGACCTGCCGAACGAGCTCGACCTGGAGAACGTCGCCGAGGAGATCGAGGACGTGGGCAAGTCGGAGCTGGGCAAGGTCGAAAGCTTCATCGAGCTGGTGCTCGCCCACCTGATTAAAGCCGCTTCCGTGCCGAACGCGGCGCCGTTTCGAAAGTGGGGCAAGGAAGTACGGCTGTTTCGCGCGCAGCTTCTGAAGAACCTGACGCGCTCCATGCGGGCCAAGATCGATATGGACGAGCTCTGGCGGCTTGCGCGCCTGCGGGCAGACGTCGACCTCACGCGTGAAAGCGACGAGATTCTCGCCGATCTCCCCTCTGTATCGCCGTTCTCGCTTGACGATCTGACAGGCGCAGAATTCGACTTCGAAGCGGCCGTGGCCCGGATCAGGCCTCCGTCGTAGTATCAGCCGCCACTCAGGCGAGCCACCGCTTCCGGCGCTTGTAGCTCTTCACCGCCCGGAAGCTCTTCTTCGCGCCCTCGGCGACGCCGAGGTAGAACTCCTTCACGTCCTCGTTCTCGCGAAGCGACTGCGCCGGGCCGTCCATGACGACGCGGCCGGTCTCGAGGATGTAGCCGTAGCCGGCGTATTTCAGCGCCATGTTGGTGTTCTGCTCGGCGAGGAGGAAGGACACGCCCTCGCTCTCGTTGAGCTTGCGCACGATCTCGAAGATTTCCTCCACGATCTGCGGTGCGAGGCCCATGGAGGGCTCGTCGAGAAGAATCATCTTCGGGCGGGACATCATGGCGCGGCCGATGGCGCACATCTGCTGCTCGCCGCCCGACGTGTAGCCGGCCATGGCGCCTCTGCGCTGCTTCAGGCGCGGGAAGTAGTCGTAGATCAGGTCGACGTCGCGGCGGATCGCGGCGTTGCCGTCGCGGCGGGTGAAGGCGCCGGTGAGGAGGTTCTCCTCGATGGTGAGGTGGCCGAAGCAGTGGCGGCCCTCGAGCACCTGGATGCAGCCGCGGCGAACGAGCTCGTTCGGGGAGGATTTGTCGACGCGCTCGCCCTCGAACTCGATCGAGCCCTTGGTGACCTCGCCGCGCTCGGTGCGCAGAAGGTTCGAGATCGCCTTCAGCGTCGTGGTCTTGCCGGCGCCGTTGGCTCCAAGCAGCGCCACGATGCCCCCGCGGGGCACGGCGAGCGAGACGCCCTTCAGGACGAGGATGACGTGGTCGTAGATGACCTCGATGTTGTTGACGACGAGGATCGCATCCGCGGCCGCGGGCTCGGGGGCGGTCTTGGAGGCGAGGGCGGCGGACATGGAGGCTCCGAATCTCCGAGATGCTCCCTCTCCCGCTTGCGGGAGAGGGTCGGGGTGAGGGCCGGAGCGTGGCCCTTACCCTCACCCGGTCGCTTCGCGACTCGACCTCTCCCGCTCTGCGGGAGAGGTAAAGGTCACGACGACTTGGCGCAGCTCTCGTTGCGCTTCGGCCAGCCGGCGTTCTTCTCGGCGTAGTCCTTGGCGTCCTGGACGAGGAGCGGGCGGACCAGCTCCTTCATCGGGTCGGTCCAGTCCGAGCCCTTGGTCCACTTCGAGCCGTCCCACTCCGCCACGAACAGCTTGTGGTGGCCGTTGTGGTCCTCGCAGGTCACCTTCACGGGGGAGGCGAAGCCCTCCATGCCGAGCTCCTTGAGGCGGGCCTCGGTGATGTTGAGGGACTCGAGGCCGGCGCGCACGTCCTCGCCGGTCACGACTTTCTTGCCGCTGATCGCCTGCGCGTTGCGGATCGCCTCGGCGATGAGCATCGCGTTGTAGACGCCGCGGTTGTAGAGCATCTCGCCGACCTTCTCCCGCGGCGCCTTCGAGAGGCCCTTCTCGACGACGTGCTTCTGGATCTCCTTAATGACCGGAAAGTCGGTCCCGGCGAGGTTGAAGCTGAGCGCCTTGTAGCCCTTGCCCTGCTCGCCGCCGCCGCGGGCGTCGTCGTCGCCGCCGGCCCACCACACGCCGACGAGCTTACCCGTAGGGAAGCCGGCCTTGATGGCCTCCTTCACGGCGGTCGGGTTCATGGCGCCCCAGCCCTGGTTGTAGAGCCAGTCGGTGCGGTCGCGGCGGATGTTGAGCCAGACCGAGCCCTGGTTCTGCATGTCCTGGGCCGCGACCGGATAGAGCTTCAGCTCGAAGCCGTATTCCTTGGCGAGCTTCTCGAGAAGCGGGATCGGCTCCTTGCCGAACGGCGCGTCGAGGTGGATGAGGCCGATCTTCTTGCCCTTGAGCTTGTCGAGCCCGCCCTCCTTCTCGGCGACGTGCTTGATGAACACCGAGGCGCCGTCCCAGTAGGTCGCGGGCGGGTTGAACACCCACGGGAACACGTTGCCGTCGGCCGAGGCCGAGAGCCCGTAGGCCATGGACAGGATCGGGATCTTGTCGGCGGCGGCGCGCGGGATCGCGGCGAGCGTCGCGCCCGTCGACCACGGGCTGTAGATGACCGAGCCCTTCGACTTCTGGAGCTCGTAGCACTCGACGCTCTTCTTGGTGTCGTAGCCGGTCTCGCACTCCTCATAAGTGATCTTGGCGCCGCCGATGCCGCCGTCGCGCTCGTTCAAGAGCGTGATGTAGTCGCGCATGCCGTCGGCGACGTGGACCCCGGAGCCGGCGATGGGGCCGGTCCGGTAGGTGTTCATGGGCACGTAGATCGAGTCCTGCGCCATCGCGGGCGCCGCCGCTCCGACGAGGAAGGCCGCGGCCGCGGTCAGGCCTAAGCTGCGAAGGGACATTTTCTTTCCTCCTGCGCCGGCTTCGCCGGCTGTTGTGTCTGCCTCGTCTCCTTGGGAGCGGCCGTCCTAGTAGGGGAACGGCCAGACCCGGAGCTTTTGCTTGCCGATCTGCCAGAGCCGCGCGAGGCCGTGCGGCTCGACGATCAGGAATAGGATGATCAGGGCACCGACCATGATTGCGGTCAAGTGCTCGGCCGTCGCGGCCTCGATCGGGACGCCGAGCGCCGGCAGGCCGAACTTGAGGAGGGTCGGCAGGATCGAGATGAAGGCCGCCCCCAAAAACGAGCCGATCAGGCTCCCCAAGCCCCCGATGATGACCATGAACAGCACGTTGAAGCTCTGGTTGATGTCGAACACCGTGTATTCGGCGCTGCCGTACCACAGGAACACCATCAGAGCCCCGGCGACGCCGCAGAGATAGGACGACACCGCGAAGGCGAGGAGCTTCGTCGACAAGAGCTTGATGCCGATGAGCTCGGCCGCGATGTCCATGTCGCGCACCGCCATCCAGGCCCGCCCGATGCGGCCCCGCACGAGGTTCGAGACCACGGCGGTGAGGAGGATCACGAGGGTCAGGAGGATCAGGTAGCGGGTCTGCGGCGTCGCCGCCGGCCCGACGATCGGGTGGCCGAAGAGGGTGCGCAAGGGCGCCTCGATCGCGCCCGAGACGTTGTAGTTGTAGAGCCAGGGCACCCGGTTGAAGCACCACTGCAGGAAGAACTGGGCCGCGAGCGTCGCGACCGCGAGGTAGAACCCCTTGATGCGCAAGCTGGGCAGGCCGAAGAGCACGCCGACGCCGGCCGAGAACAGCCCCGAGGCCAGGATCCAGATGAGGATGTTCACGCCGGGAAAGGCGGTCGTGAGCTTGTAGCAGGCGTAGGCCCCGACCCCCATGAACCCGCCGGTCCCGAGTGAGAGCAGGCCGGCGTAGCCGGTCAGGATGTTGAGGCCGATCGCGGCGAGCGAGAACACCAGGAAGGGGATCAGCACGGCCTGGAGCATGAAGTCGTTGCTGAGGGCAAGCGCGTAGGCGGCGGCTATGATCAGCCCGAGGGCGATGCGGTCCTGGCGCAGCGGGAACACCGCCATGTCGGCGGCGTAGCTCGTCTTGTACTGCCCGGCTTCGCGGTAGAACACGGATGCTCACCGACCAAATAGCGATTTGACTTTGTCGAGAAAGCTCGTCTGGGGCGGGTGCATCATCGCCTCGGGACCCTGCGCAAGAAAGGCATCGTAGCGACGATCGACCATTGTCGAGAAAGCGGCGAAGTCGACATCCTTTTCCTTCACCTCGAAGGTCCGGTCACCCATGAAGTCCTGGTAGTCGTCGAGATACGTGCCACGCTCGCCATAATAGGCGTCGAGGAACCTCCGTCCCTCGGGACTGACCATGTCCGTGGTGAAATGCTCGTCCCCCCAACCTTGGAGGAAGCGCGTCGAAACCATTGCGCCGGATCTCAGCTTGTCGAGGTCGGCCTGGAAGTCCGGATTGTCCGGTTGAACACCATTGACGATGAACCCGCGGCTTGCCGCCCATTTCACCATCAGGCCGATGTGAAGGCCGGCCATCTCGGCGCGGTCTTCCTCGCTCGCATCCTCCGGCGTGCTGTCGTAATGATAGGATGCATCGTCGTATTTGTAGGTTTCGCGAGCCATCTTATACTCTCTCGATGATCTTCTCGCCGAACAGCCCCTGCGGCCGGTACAGCAGGAACAGGAGGGCGATGACGTAGGCGAGCCAGGTCTCGATTCCGCCGCCGACGAGAGGCCCCCAGTAGAACTCGCCGATCTTCTCGCCGACCCCGATGATGAGCCCGCCGACGATCGCGCCCGGGATCGAGGTGAAGCCGCCGAGGATCAGCACCGGGAGCGCTTTCAGCGCGATGACCTGGAGCGCGAAGGACACGTCCGAGCGCGCGCCCCACATGATGCCGGTGACGAGGGCGACGATGCCGGCCGTGAACCAGACGATGACCCAGATCTGGTTCAAGGAGATGCCGACCGAGAGCGCCGCCTTGTGGCTGTCGGCGACGGCCCGGAGCGCCCTCCCGATCCGGGTCTTCGAGAAGAACACCGAGAGCGCCGCGATCATGATCGAGGCGATCACCGCCGCCGCGATGTCGATGTGCTGGAAGCGCACGCGGCCCCCGAAGATCTCGGCGTCGGTCGACCCTTGCGGCAGGTGGAGTTGGCTCGCGATCATCTGCTTCGGGTTGCCGCCGAAGATCAGCTCGCCGAGACCGATGAGGAAATAGGTCAGGCCGAAGGTCGCCATGAACAGGATGATGTCGGGCTGGTTCACGAGCGGGCGCAACACCACGCGCTCGACCGCGATCGCCAGCACCAGCATCACCCCGACGGCGAGCACGAGGGCGAGGAGCGCCGGCACGCCTTTCTCGTAGAGCCCGACGAGGGTGAGCGCCGCGAACACCACCATGATGCCTTGCGCGAAGTTGAACACCCCCGAGGCCTTGAAGATCAGGACGAAGCCGAGCGCGATGAGGGCATAGAGCACGCCCGAGACGAGCCCTTCCCACAGGGTCTGAACCAGGAGGTCGGGGGCGTCGACCATGAGGACGAAGGGATCGACCAGGACGTTGTAGACGGGATTGCCGCGGCCGATCGCGCCCGTCCGCACGGCCACGACGAGAGCCGCGACCAAGGCTGCGAGGCCGAGGGCGACGAGGAGCCGCGCCAGCGTCCGCCGGTCGAGGCCGCTCTTGCGGACCGCCGATCCTGCCGTCTGCGACGCCATCTCGGCCATCTCAGTGCGCCACCCCGAGGTAGGCGTCGATGACGCGCTGGTCGCGCTTGACTTCGTCGGGCTTGCCGTCGGCGATCTTGCGGCCGTACTCGAGCACTACGACGCGGTCGGAGAGGTCCATCACCACGCCCATGTCGTGCTCGATGAGGGCGATGGTGGTCCCGAACTCGTGGTTCACGTCGAGGATGAAGCGGGACATGTCCTCCTTCTCCTCGAGGTTCATGCCGGCCATGGGCTCGTCGAGGAGGAGGAGTTCCGACTCCATGGCGAGGGCCCGGCCAAGCTCGACCCGCTTCTGCAGGCCGTAGGGGAGCTTCCCGACCGGCACCTTGCGGATCGCCTGGATCTCCAGGAAGTCGATGATGTCCTCGACCACCCGGCGGTGCTCGATCTCCTCGGCGAGCGCCGGGCCGAAGCGCAGCATCTGCCAGAGGAAGCCCTTGCGCATCTTGAGCGAGCGCCCGGCCATGATGTTGTCGAGCGTCGTCATGCCCTTGAACAGGGCGACGTTCTGGAAGGTGCGGGCGATGCCGCCGCGCGCCGCCGCATGCGGGCGCATCTTCGCCCGCCGCAGGCCCTTGAAGACGATGCAGCCGTCGGTCGGGTGGTAGAAGCCGTTGATGCAGTTCAGCATCGAGGTTTTTCCCGCGCCGTTCGGGCCGATGATGGCGCGGATCTCCCCTTTTCGGATGTCGAACGACACGTCGGTGAGCGCCTTCACGCCGCCGAAGCCCAGCGACACGTTCTCGACCGCGAGCAGCACGTCGCCC
>DASVVU010000272.1:0-13622 GCA_036386395.1 Beijerinckiaceae bacterium
CCGCGACCGGCTCACCCGGCGGGACCACCCCCACCTCCTGCCCCTCCCCGCAGGGGGGAGGAGAGCGCGCCGGGCCTCGGATGATCGCCTACATCGCCCGCCGCGTGCTGCTCATGATCCCGACCCTGTTCGGGATCATGGCGCTGTCGTTCATCGTCGTGCAGTTCGCGCCGGGGGGGCCGGTCGAGCGCATCATCGCGCAGCTGCAGGGCCTCGACGCCGGCGCGACCGCGCGGGTCTCGGGCGCCTCGGGCGACCTCGCGGGGGGCGCTGCGGCCCGGCCCGGCGGCCCCGGCAACGACGCAACCTCGTCCCGCTACCGCGGCGCGCAAGGACTCGACCCCGGCTTCATCCGCCAGCTCGAGCGCCAGTTCGGCTTCGACAAGCCGGCGCACGAGCGCTTCGCCAAGATGATCTGGGACTACGCCCGCTTCGACTTTGGCAAGAGCTACTTCCGCGACGTCTCGGTGCTGCAGCTCATCGGCGAGAAGCTGCCGGTGTCGATCACGCTCGGGCTTTGGATGACGCTCCTCTCCTATGCGATCTCGATCCCCCTCGGCATCCGCAAGGCCGTGAAGGACGGCTCGGGGTTCGACGTGTGGACCTCCGCCGTCGTGATCGTCGGCTACGCGATCCCGGGCTTCCTCTTCGCGATCCTCCTGATCGTGCTCTTCGCCGGCGGCTCGTTCTGGCAGATCTTCCCGCTGCGCGGCCTGTGGTCTGACAACTGGAGCGAGCTGACGCTCTGGCAGAAGACCCTCGATTACCTCTGGCACATCACGCTGCCGGTCGTCGCCATGTCGCTTGGGGCCTTCGCGACCTCGACGCTGCTCACCAAGAACTCGTTCCTCGACGAGATCCGCAAGCAGTACGTGCTCACCGCCCGCATGAAGGGCCTGTCCGAGCGCCGGGTGCTCTACGGCCACGTGTTCCGCAACGCCATGCTGATCGTGATCGCCGGCTTCCCCAGCGCCTTCATCCACGCCTTCTTCGCCGGCTCCCTCCTCATCGAGACGATCTTCTCGCTCGACGGCCTCGGGCTCCTGTCCTTCGAATCGATCGTCAACCGCGACTATCCGGTGGTCTTCGCGAACCTCTACATCTTCTCCCTCCTCGGCCTCGTGGTGAACCTCCTCTCCGACCTCACCTACACCTGGATCGACCCCCGCATTGACTTCGAGACCCGGGAGGCGTGACGTGGCCGGGCTCCATCGTCATCCCGCAACATCATCGGCATCATCCCGCAACATGATGCGGATCATCGTCGCATCATTTCGGGATCATCGTCGCATCATTCTCGTCATGATCGCTCCCCGGCCCCGCTCCGCGGCGCCGCTCTTCCTTTAGGGGACAGGGCCGGATGAACGACCTCGCCAAATCCCCTGAAAAGCCGCCCGAGCCCGACAACGTCCCCCTCGCCTCGCCGGCGGCGGCGCCCGTCGCGCCGCCCCTGCCGCGGCAGGGCTTCATCCGGCTCTCGCCGATCAACCGGCGCCGCTGGACGAACTTCAAGGCCAACCGGCGCGGCTACTGGTCGTTCTGGATCTTCATGATTCTGTTCGTCTTTTCCCTCTTTGCCGAGCTCATCGCCAACGACCGCCCGATCGCCGTGCAGTACAAGGGCGAGTGGCTGTTCCCCGTCGCCGTCGACTATCCGGAAGAGAAATTCGGCGGGTTCCTCGCCCGCACCGACTACCGCGACCCGGTGATCGCCAAGGAGATCGCCGAGAACGGCAAGGCCTACTGGCCGCCGGTCCGCTTCTCCTACAACACCCACAACCTCGACCTCCCCGTGCCGGCCCCCGCCCCGCCGACCTGGCGGCTCGCCGACGAGCTGTGCCGCCCGCTCGCCGAGAAGAGCGGCGGGACGGGCTGCCGCGACATCGAGTGGAACTGGCTCGGCACCGACGACCAGGGCCGCGACGTGGTGGCGCGGCTCATCTACGGCTTCCGCATCTCGGTGCTGTTCGGGCTGATCCTCGCCGGCATCTCGTCGGCGATCGGGGTCGCGGCCGGGGCCGTGCAGGGCTACTTCGGCGGCTGGACCGACCTCCTGTTCCAGCGCGTCATCGAGATCTGGACCTCGATCCCGTCCCTCTACGTGCTGATCATCATCTCGGCCGTCATCACCCCGAGCTTCTTCGTGCTGCTGGGCATCCTGCTCCTGTTCTCCTGGGTCTCCCTCGTCGGCGTGGTGCGGGCCGAGTTCCTGCGCGGCCGCAACTTCGAGTACGTCCGCGCCGCCCGCGCGCTCGGCCTCGGCAACCTCACCATCATGTTCAAGCACCTCCTGCCGAACGCGATGGTCGCGACCCTCACCTTCCTGCCGTTCATCCTCAACGGCTCGATCACGACGCTGACCTCCCTCGATTTTTTGGGGTTCGGCCTGCCCCCCGGCTCGCCCTCGCTCGGCGAGCTCCTGGCTCAAGGGAAAGCCAACCTCCAGGCCCCCTGGCTCGGCCTCGCCGGCTTCTTCGTCATCGCCTTTATTCTCTCCCTCCTGATCTTCATCGGCGAGGCCGTGCGCGACGCCTTCGATCCGCGGAAGACGTTCGGATGAAATGTGCTATGTTTTCCTCTGCAAGGAGGACGTGATGAACGCGGTTGTGCGGCGACATTACCCTGCGCGAAAGCTGCCGGATGATCTTCGGGGAGAGATCGATCCTTCCAAGGAAGTGGTCGTCACCGTAGTGGTCGAAGAAGACCGGCCCGAGCACGTGATGAGCCTGGAAGAGATTTTTGCACTTCGCCAGCCTCCCTTCCTATCGAAGGAGGAGATCGACGAGCACATTCGAGAGATGCGAGAAGAGCGGGATGGCTGACCGGGGCCAGCCTCTCATCTATTTCGATGCCAATCCCTTTATGTATGCCTTTGAAAGCGGCCCGGAGCTTGCTGAACCGGTTCTGGCTCTTATCAGGGCACTCGAATCGAAGCCCGGGCTTGGAGTGACAAGCGAACTCGTATTGGGTGAGCTGCTCGCACCTACCCGAAAACCGAACGCGATTCCCACATGGCGCAAACGCCGCATTTATCTCAGCTTGCTGGTCTTCAACACATTCTTCGATCTTCGACCGGTAACGCGAGAGGTCATCATCGAGACGGCCACCTTACGAGAGCACGCGAATCTAAAGCTGGTCGACGCCATCCACATGGTCACGGCAATCCACGCCGGCTGCCGATATTTTCTGTCCAATGACCGCGACATGGAGCGGAGGCCTGAGGGAATGCGGATAGTGCAGCCCGACGCTTCCGGTGTCGAGCTGTTGTTGCGGGAGCTCGCATGACCCCGCCCCCCCTCCTCTCGGTCCAGGACCTCTCCGTCGCCTTCCGCCAGGGCGGGCGGGACACACTCGCCGTCGACCGCGTCTCGTTCGATGTCATGCCCGGCGAGACCGTGGCGCTTGTGGGCGAATCCGGCTCCGGCAAGTCGGTGTCGGCGCTCTCCATCCTGAAGCTCCTGCCCTATCCCGCGGCGCACCACCCCTCCGGACAAATCCTGTTCAAGGGCCGCGACCTCATGGCCGCGTCCGAGGACGAGATGCGGGCGGTGCGGGGCGACGACATCACCATGGTGTTCCAGGAGCCGATGACCTCGCTCAACCCGCTGCACACCATCGAGCGGCAGGTCGGCGAGATCGTGCGGCTTCACCGTAGGCTTACGGAGCGGGAGGCGCGCGCGCGGACGCTGGAGATGCTCGACCTCGTCGGCATCCGGGACGCGGCCTCCCGCCTCGACGCCTATCCGCACCAGCTCTCGGGCGGCCAGCGCCAGCGCGTCATGATCGCCCTGGCGCTCGCGAACGAGCCCGACCTCTTCATCGCCGACGAGCCGACGACCGCCCTCGACGTGACCGTGCAGGCGCAGATCCTGAAGCTCCTCGCGGAGCTCAAAGGCCGCCTCGGCATGGCGATGCTGTTCATCACCCACGACCTCGGCATCGTGCGCAAGGTGGCGGACCGGGTCTGCGTCATGACGCAAGGCGAGATCGTCGAGCAGGGGCCCGTCGCCGAGGTGTTCTCCCGCCCGCGGCATGCCTACACGCAGAAGCTCCTCGCGGCCGAGCCTAAGGGGCGGCCCCGGGACGTCCCGTCGAGCGCGCCGATCATCGTCGAGGCCGGGCCGCTCCGGACCTGGTTCCCGATCCGGCGCGGCTTCTTCCGGCGCACGGTCGGCCACGCCAAGGCGGTCGACGGGGTCTCGCTCGTGGTGCGCGAGGGCGAGACCGTCGGCGTCGTCGGCGAGTCCGGCTCGGGCAAGACTACCCTCGGCCTCGCGCTCCTGCGCCTCGTCTCCTCGAACGGGCCGGTCGTGTTCCTCGGGCGCCGCCTCGAAGGCTTGCGCGCGCGCGAACTGCGGCCGCTCCGCAAGGACATGCAGGTGGTGTTCCAGGACCCCTACGGCTCGCTGTCGCCGCGCCTCTCCGTCGCCGAGATCGTCGAGGAGGGGCTCCTGGTGCAGAAGCGCGGCCTGTCGCTTGCCGAGCGCCGGGCGACCGTGGCGCGGGCGCTTTCCGACGTCGGCATCGATCCCGCCACCATGGACCGCTACCCGCACGAGTTCTCGGGCGGCCAGCGCCAGCGCATCGCCATCGCCCGCGCCATGGCCCTCGACCCGAAGTTCGTCGTCCTCGACGAGCCGACCTCGGCCCTCGACATGTCGGTGCAGGCCCAGATCGTCGACCTTTTGCGCGACCTGCAGCAGAAGAAGAACCTCGCCTACCTGTTCATCAGCCACGATCTCAAGGTGGTGCGCGCGCTCGCGACCCACGTCGTCGTCATGCGCGACGGCCAAGTCGTCGAGGAGGGCTCGGCCGAGCGCATCTTCTCCCACCCCGAGAGCGACTACACCCGCGCCCTCTTCGCGGCGGCGTTCAACCTCGAAATTGCGGATGCCGGGGTGGTGCGGGAGTAGCGCGCGCTGTCCCATTCACCTCTCCGGCCCTTGTGCCGGCTCCCGCGCCGTTGTCGAATGGGCTCGCGTGGGGGACCGTCATGACGCAGCTGCTGTTCCGCAATTTCCGCATGCTCGAGCCCGAGGTGGGCGAGCTTCAAGACGGGTTCGAGCTCCTCGTCGAGGGCGACGCCATCCGGGAGACCTCGGACAAGCCGATCAGGGCCGAGGGCGCGGAAAAAATCGACTGCGGCGGGCGCACCCTGATGCCCGGGCTCATCGACAGCCACGTCCACATCTTCCTGAGCGAGGTGAACATCCGCTTCCTCGAGGCGGTGCCGCTGACGCTCGCGACCGCGCGGGCGGCGGCGCTCATGCGCGCCATGATCGACCGCGGCTTCACCACTGTGCGCGACACTGGCGGCGCCGACTGGGGCATCAAGAGCGCCGTCGAGGCGGGGCACATCCCCGGCCCGCGCCTCTTCATCGCCGGGCAGGCGATCGGCCCGACCGGCGGGCATTCGGACCCGCGCCGGCGCACGGACTTCGGGACGCGCTGCCACTGCTGCAACGCCATGGCCTTCACCATGTGCGTCTCCGACGGCGTCTCGGAAGTGCGTAAAAGCGCCCGCGAGCAGATGCGCCAAGGCGCCGACCACGTGAAGATCATGATGTCGGGCGGCGTCGCCTCGCCGTACGATCCGCTCGACAGTCTCCAGTTCAGCCCGCAGGAGGTGGCGGCGGCGGTCGAGGAGGCGCAGGCCTTCGGGCGCTACGTCTGCGCCCACGCCTACACGCCGGAAGCGATCACCCGCGCGGCGGAAGCGGGCGTGCGCACGATCGAGCACGGCAACCTCATCGACGAGGCGGCGGCGAAGCGCATGGCCGAGAAGGGCATGTTCCTGATCGCCAACCTCGTCGCCTACTACGCCATGCGTGAGCGCGCCGCCGAATACGGCATGACCGCCGACATGCTGGCCAAGAACGACCTCGTCATCGACGGCGGCCTGCGCTCCCTCGAGATCTGCCGCCGCGCCGGCGTGCCGGTCGCCTACGGCAGCGACCTTCTGGGCGCGCTCCAGGTCGACCAGAGCCGCGAGTTCATGCTGCGCCGCGAAATCGTGGAGCCGATCGAGATCGTCCGCTCGGCGACGACCGTCGGGGCGAAGGTGCTGCGCCAGGAGGGGAAGCTCGGAACGCTCAAGGCAGGGGCCTATGCGGACCTCATCCTCGTCGACGGCGACCCTTTGAAGGACCTCGGCCTGTTCCAGGACCAGGGCCGGCACCTCAGCCTGATCATGAAGGGCGGCCGCTTCCACAAGAACCGGCTGAACTGACGCCGTGCACGCCGTAGCCGCCCGGGAGCCGACCTTCGCGAGCGCCGCGCCGCGGCGGCGGGGCGTCCGGCTCGGGCGGTTCGTCCTCGACGGCATGGCGGCGCTGGCGCTGGCCTTCATCCTCCTGCCCCTCATGCTCGTGACGTGGCTCGCCTTCTTCAGCCAGGAGATTCCGTCGTTCCCGCCCGAAGGTTATTCGGTGCGCTGGTTCTCCGCGGTGTTCGGCAACCGCAGCTTCGTCTCGGGGTTCCTGCTCAGCCTCCAGGTCGGGATCGCCGCGACCCTGATCGGGCTCGCCCTCGCCGTGCCGGCGAGCCTCGCCATCGCCCGCCGCCGCTTCCTCGGGCGCGGCGCCGTCAACACGCTCCTCCTCATGCCCCTCGTGGTGCCCGGGGTCGTGCTCGGCACCTCGATCTACGTGTTCCAGATCGAGGCCGAGGTCGCGACGGCGCTGCCGATCCTCGGCTCGACCGCCGGCCTCGTCGCGGCCCACGTCCTTGTCGTGATCCCCTGGGCCGTGCGCCTCGTGACCGCGAGCCTTGCGGGCTTCGACCCGACCGTCGAGGAGGCGGCGAAGAATCTCGGCGCCGGCCCGTGGACCACCTTCCGACGCGTGACGCTCCCGGCGATCCGGCCCGGCATCGTGGCCGGCGCCCTGTTCGGCTTCGTCATGTCCTTCGGCAACCTCGAGATGAGCCTCTTCCTCGTCGGCGCCGGGCGCACGACCCTGCCGATCGCGATCCTCCAGTACCTCGAATGGAAGATCGACCCGACCGTCGCGGCGGCCTCGGTCATGCAGATCGCCCTCATCGCCGCCGCCATGCTGGTCACCGACCGTTTCGTGAAGATTTCCCAGGTGGTGTGATGGCGCGCCTGGAGCTCGACGGCCTCTCCAAGACATATGGCGGCCACGCCGCCGTGAGGGGCGTCTCCCTCGACGTGCCCGACGGCGAGTTTCTCGTCCTCCTCGGTCCCTCCGGCTGCGGCAAGACCACGACGCTGCGCATGATCGCGGGCTTCGTCGAGCCCACGGGCGGGGCGGTGCGGATCGGCGGCGCCGACGTGACCTGGCTTCCGCCGTGGCGGCGCAACAGCGGCATGGTGTTCCAGTCTTACGCCCTCTTCCCGCACATGACCGTCGCCGAGAACGTCGCCTTCGGCCTCGAGATGCGCAAGCTCGCGAAGGCCGAGACCGAGGCCCGCGCCCGCGAGGCCCTGCGCCTCGTGCGCCTCGAAGGCTTTTCGGAACGGCTGCCGCGCCAGCTCTCGGGCGGGCAGCAGCAGCGCGTGGCGCTCGCCCGCGCGCTCGCCATCCGCCCCGACGTTCTTCTGCTCGACGAGCCCCTCTCCAACCTCGACGCCAAGCTGCGCGAGGAGGTGCGGATCGAGATCCGCGAATTGCAGCGGGCGCTGGGGCTCACCACCGTCATGGTGACCCACGACCAGGAGGAGGCGCTGACCGTCGCGGACCGGCTCGTCGTCATGGCCGACGGCGAGATCCGCCAGATCGGCAGCCAGCGCGACCTCTACGAGCGCCCGGCCGACCGCTTCGTCGCGGGCTTCGTCGGGCGCAGCACCTTCCTTGCCGGCCGCGTCACCGCGCCCGGCACGTTCGAGAGCGCCGGCGGCCTTTCGATCCGCTGTCGCGCCGACGGCATCGCCGGCCCCGCCTCGCTCGCGCTGAGGCCCGAGCGCCTGACGCTGAACGGGAGCGAGGCTCTCGATAACCGACTCGCGGGCCGCATCGAATTCGTGTCCTATCTTGGCGCCGTGCTGGAGCTGCACGTGCGCCTCTCGGTGGCCGACCGGGTCGTCGTGCAGCTGCCGAACCGGGGCGGGGCGGCGCCGGCCGTCGGTGACGACGTCGAGGTCGGATGGCCTCGGGACGCGGGGCAGGTCTTTGCCGGGGAGGACACCGGCTTGAACGAGGGAACGGAGGAACGGACATGAAGCGCTTTCACATCTCGCGGCGGGACACGCTGAAGCTCGGCCTCGCGGGCGCCGCGGCGCTGCCCTTGGGGTCGGGTCCGGCCCGCGCCCAAGGAGGCGGGCGCGTCGTCGTCGGCACCTGGGGCGGCGACTACGCGCGGCTCTTGGCCAAGAACGTCGAGGACCCGCTCCTCAAGCCGAAAGGTTACGAGGTCGTCCAGGACCAGGCCGGGGACGCCCCGCGCCGGGCCAAGATGCTGGCCGAGCGGCGCCTGCCGCGGGGCACGAGCGACATCCAGGGCCTCTCGGCCGCCAACATGTACGAGATGAACGAGGCCGGCGTCGTCGAGCCGATCGATTACGGCAAGCTCCCGAACGCCGGAAACCTCCTGCCCGCGATGAAGTACCCCTACGGGGTCGGCCACATCTATTCGGGCAAGGTCGCGGTCTACAACCCGAAGCTGGTCACGGAGCCGCCGAAGAGCTTCAAGGACGTCTTCGACCCGAAGCACGGCAACAAGCACGGCATCATCGACATCCAGTACCAGTACGTCATGGCGGCGGCGGCGCTCGCGGCCGGCGGCAAGGTCTCGGACTTCGAGCCCGGCAAGGCGCTCCTCCTCGAGGCCAAGAAGGCGGGCGTCAGGGTCTATCCGACCAACGAGGCCTTCGCCCAGGCGCTCAAGAACGAGGAGATCGGCATCGGCGTCATGTGGAAGGCGCGCGTGATCCAGTGGCAGAATGCCGGCATCAGCGTCGAGTCGGCGGCGCCGGCCGAAGGGGTGCCGATGTACGTCTCGGGCTTCTCGATCCCGAAGAACGCGCCCAACAAGGAGGGTGCCTACGCCTACATGAACGCCATGCTCGACAAGGGCGCGCAGGAGAACTTCGCCATCGACATGGGCTACAATCCGACGGTCAGGAACGCCGTCGTGGCGCCCGACCTGCAGAAGCGCATCGGCTTCACGGCCGAGGAGCAGAAGCGCCTCGTCGACCTCGACTACGGCTACATCGCCAAGAACGACCAGGCCCTGAAGGAGTGGTGGGACAAGGTGTTCAAGGCCTGATGCGGAGCCAAGCGCAGGCACGGTCCGCGGTCGCGGGGCTCGCCGGCCCCGCGACCGTCTACGTCGGCGTCGGGCTCCTCGTGCCCCTCGCGATCCTCCTGCGCTACAGCCTCAACCAGTTCGTCCCCGGCCGGTTCATGGTCGACGCGCTGACCCTCGAGAACTACGTCAAGTTCTTCACCGACCCCTACTACACGACGGTCCTGTGGCGCACGGTGCGGGTCGCCCTCGCAACGACCGCGATCTGCCTCGTCATGGGCTTCCCCCTCGCCTACGTTCTCGCCCGCACGCGCACGCGCCACAAGAATCTCCTGATCATGCTCATGGTGCTGCCGCTGTTTGTCGGCAACGCGGTGCGGGCGGCGGGCTGGATGGTCGCTTTCGGCAACAAGGGGCTCCTCAACGCGAGCCTGATGGGCGCGGGCGCGATCCCGGCGCCGCTCGAGATCATGTTCACCGAGACGGCGGTGATCGTCGGCATCGCGGCCGTGAACCTGCCCTTCATGGTGCTGACCCTGCAGAGCGTGATCGAGGGCATCGACCGTTCGGTCGAGGAGGCGGCGTTCAACCTCGGGGCCGGCCCCCTGATGATGGCGCGCCGGGTGCTCTTCCCCCTCGCCATGCCGGGCATCCTCGCCGGCACCATCCTGACCTTCATCCTGGCGATGAACGCCTACGCGACGCCGGTGCTTTTGGGCGGGCCGCGGTTCCAGATGATGGGGCCGCTCGTCTACAATCAGTTCGTGCAGCAGAACAACTGGCCCTTCGGCGGCGCCGTCGCCTTCGTCCTGATGATCGCGACCCTCATCCTGACGCTCGCCGCGAACCTCCTCGTGCAGCAGCGCTACCGGTCCACCACCTGAAACCCGTGCGCGAAGGGGTCGCGGTCGTCGATCGCGATGGTGTTGAAGCCCGTCACCCGGGCCCAGCCCTCGATCGAGGGAATGATGGCGTCGTGGTTGCCGACCGCGGTGCGGCCCTCGATGCGCCCGGTGAAGGTCGAGAGGATGATCGACTCGTGCACGAACTCGTCCCCCTCCTTGAGCCGCCCCTTGGCCGCGAGCTGCGCCATGCGGGCCGAGGTGCCGGTGCCGCAGGGGGAGCGGTCGATCGCCTTGTCGCCGTAGAACACCGCGTTGCGGGCCGAGCCGCCCGCCTGCGCCCGGCCGGTCCAGAGGACGTGCGTCAGCCGGTTGATGTCCGGGTTCTCGGGGTGGGCGATCTCGTACCGGGCGTTGAAGGCCGCGCGCAGCTTCGGGCTCCAGCGCTGGATGTCCGACGGGTTCACGTCGGCGAGGTCCGAGTAGAGCGCCTGCGGCTCGACGATGGCGTAGAAGTTGCCGCCGTAGGCGACGTCGACCGCGAGCTCCCCCAGGCCCTCGACCTCGACCGCGTAGCCCTCGCCGTAGAGGAAGGACGGCACGTTGGTGATGCGCACGCTGTCGACGTAAGGGCCGTTTTCGGCGTAGCGCGCCTCGACGAGGCCGGCCGGCGTGTCGAGGCGGAGCACCCCGGGAGTCTTCGGCTGGATCAGCCCGTTCTCCAGCGCGATCGTCACCGTGCCGATGGTGCCGTGCCCGCACATGGGCAGGCAGCCGGAGGTCTCGATGAAGAGAAGCCCGACGTCGCAGTCGTCGCGGGTCGGCGGGTAGAGGATCGAGCCCGACATCATGTCGTGGCCGCGGGGCTCGAACATCAGGCCGGTGCGGATCCAGTCGTACTCGGCCAAAAAGTGCTGCCGGCGCTCGAACATCGTCGCGCCCTGAAGCGCCGGGATCGAGCCGCCGGTCACGACCCGCACGGGGTTGCCGCAGGTGTGGCCGTCGATGCAGAAGAAGGTGTGCCGCGCCATTCTCGTGGAAGACCTAAAACGGACGGATCAGTGGTCGCGGATCCTCCGGGCGCGGGATCCGCGAGGCTCGGAAGGCAGCATCGCGGGTTGCACGCTGCCGGTTGCAGCGATCGCCCGCTCTTTTGCTGCCTGCTCCGCTCGGCATTTCTCGTACTCGGGGCCGACCTGCTGGTAGCGCATGCCCTGGAAACGGCTGCCGCAGTAGTCCGTAAGAGGAGCTCCTCCGCGGAGCACGCTGCCGTCGGCCGCGTGAGCCGAGGTGGCGATGGCGAGCGCGAAGCCCGCGAAAAACAGAGCTTTCGTCATCCTGGCCCTCCTGTAGTATCGAAGCTGCGAAGCTAGTATCGAAGCTGCGAAGCTCGCTCGTCCGAGGCCGCCCCACAACCCTCCTCATCCTGAGGTGCTCGCGCGCAGCGCGAGCCTCGAAGGACGCACCCCGCCGACGCGGGCTGCCAGTGCCGTGCGTGCTTCGAGGCTCGCTTCGCTCGCACCTCAGCATGAGGAGGGTTGTGAGTGCCCATGATTATCCTAACCAGTTCGGAGCTTCGCTGGTCACGCCGCGCGCTTGAGGCCGACCTCGGGCAGCGCCGGGCGCGTCGCGAGCGCCTGCGCCATGACGGCCTCGACGTGGGCCTTGTCGGCGCCTTCGAGGGGCAGCCGCGGCGGGCGGGTCAGCGCCGAGCCCCGCCCGGCGATCGCCTCGCACAGCTTGATGCACTGCACGAGGTCGGGCCTCGCGTCGAGGTGCAGGAGCGGCATGAACCACTCGTAGAGCGGCATCGCCTCGGCGAAGTGCCCGGCGCGGGCGAGGCGGAAGAGGGTCTCGCCCTCGCGCGGGAAGGCGTTCGACATCCCCGAGACCCAGCCCACGGCGCCGACCATCACGCTCTCGACCACCACGTCGTCGAGGCCGGCGAACAGCACGAAGCGGTCGCCGACCCGCGCGCGGGTGTCGATGAACCGGCGGGTGTCGCCGGAGGAGTCCTTGAAGCAGACGACGGTGTCGCAGTCGGCGAGCGACGCCAGGATGTCGGGCGTGACGTCGTTCCGATAGATCGGCGGGTTGTTGTAGACCATCACCGGCAGGTCGGTCGCCTTCGAAACCGTGCGGAAGTGCGCCGCCGTCTCGTGCGGCTTCGAGGCGTAGACGAGGGCGGGCATCACCATGACGCCGTCGACGCCGACGCGGGCCGCCTCCCGCGCTGTCTCGCAGGCGAACGCGGTGGTGAACTCGGCAATGCCGGCGATCACCGGCACGCGGCCCTTCGCCACGTCCTTCGCGGCCTCCATGACCGCCACCTTCTCGGAGCGCGCAAGCGAGGTGTTCTCGCCGACGGTGCCGCAGACGATGAGGCCCGAGACGCCGTCGCGCACGAGCGCGTCCATGACCCGTGCCGTCGCCTCCACGTCGAGGGAGAGGTCGTCCCGGAACTGGGTCGTGACCGCGGGAAACACCCCCTCCCAACCGATTCGCGCCGCCATCGCCTGAAGCCCTCCGATTCCGGTCCGGATCGTAGCCGCCGGCGGCGGCGCCGCAAAGCCGGTGTCCGGGTTCAGTACATCTGAGACGACAAGCGGGAGTCGTCCGTCGATCGCATGGAAGCCTCGTGTTTCGGCGGCAGGGGTGGTGTCAAGGACGGGCCGAAGGCCCGCCGCCTCCGGCGGCCGCAGGTCCTTGACACCACCGGGCCCCGGCGAGCTCGCGGCCGACCTTGATGAAGAAGCAGACCGGCAGCGCGGCCGGCTTGTCCGGCAGGAGCCGCTCCCACGGCCCGCAGCAGCGGCGCCCGCGCCGGCACTGCGGGTGGTCGCAGAGGGCTACGGCACCGCTCTCGCGGGCGATCCGGCGAAGCGCCGCGTCGGCGCCGGGGTTGCGGCGATGGTCGGCGGAGTTTTCGGGCATGGACGCCTCCAAAAGAAGGGGATGGTCGGGGACGATCGGGGCGCACGGAATCCACCCCGGGCTAAGTGCCCGAGGCGGACTCCGGCCTTGTGAAAAGGCGAGGAGGGGACGCCGAAGAAACTTGGACGGCCGGCCTGTGGCGTCCCCGCGGTTCTCTCGCCCCGGCCTCATCGGACGGGGCGCTTCCAGCCGCTCGACCACCGCTCTTCGGGACCCACTGCGGGGCCGCCCCTTATCCCGAGGCGACCTTCGGGGTGCCTAAGCGCCCTGCGGGCGCGCCCGGCTCGTAGTGGCCGGGGGGCGGATGTCTTCGGGCTCTCCCGTCCGGCTCCTTACGGAGCCTGGTCGAAAGAAGCCCTGCAGTCGAAGCGGCCGCCCGAGTCGGACGCACACCGAGCGCCCGCCGCGGGACCGCCTCCCCTCCGCATCGCGACCCGGTGCGCACGCGGTTCCCTCGCCGGAGGGGAGTGGCGGCAGAGGAGCACAAAGCGGGAACAATGTCAAGGATTATTTTCTAGAAATGACGCGGACCGCTTCTCCCGTCGGGAGACGCTTGCGGAGCGGCGATGTCCTTGTCCCTCCCGTCGACCTCTCGCCCTTCGGAGAGGTTGGCGCGTCCACGACGCCGTGACTCTCCTCCCG
>DASVVU010000273.1:0-4012 GCA_036386395.1 Beijerinckiaceae bacterium
GCGGCGGTCCACAGGTCGAACTCGCGGCGCGTGCGCGGCTTCCACTCCCGCACCGGCAGGTCCTTGGCGACGCCCTTCTCGCGCTCGAGCCAGGCGACCGCCTCGCGCTCGCCGCCGAGCTCGTCGACGAGCTTGAGGCCGACGCCCTGCCGGCCGTTGAAGACGCGCCCGCTCGACACGGCCGCGAGCTGCGCGTCGTCCATGCGGCGGCGCTCCGCGACGAGGCGCTTGAACCAGTCGAAGGTGTCGCCGACGATTTCTTGGAGGGCCGCCCGCGCCTCGGGGCTCGTCGGATGGAACGGGCTCGGCTCGGCCTTCAGCGGCGCCGACTTGATCTCCTCGACCCGCACGCCGAGCCCGCTTAGGAGCCGCGACACGTCCGGATATTGGAACAGGACGCCGATCGAGCCGACCAGGGACGTCTCGCGGGCCACGATGTGGTCGGCGGCGAGCGCCGTGATGTAGCCGCCCGATGCCGCCGTGCCGTCCACGAAGGCGACGAGGGGCTTCTTCTCGGCAAGCTGGCGGATGCCGCGGAACAGCTCCTCGGCGCCCGTGGTCGTTCCGCCGGGGCTGTTGATCGCGACGACGACGCCCGAGACGTTGCGGGCCTCGGCGACGCGCTTGAACAGGTCGCGCATGCGGCTCTGGTCGGCCAGGATGAAGCCGCCGATCTCGATGCGGGCGACCTGGTCCTGCGCCGCCCGGAACGGCGCGCGCCCAGCGGCGGCCGCCCCGATCGCGACGACGGCGACGATCGCGCCGACGATCCCCAGCACGCGCCAGAAGGACAGCTTGCGCCGCAGGCGCCTGCGGTCAGCGATCAGCTCGGCATCGATCGGCATCGTCGAAGAATCCTCGAATGAGCCCGCCCGCCCCTCGGCGGCGGCACACTACTCTCGCGCGTCGTCCCGCGGCAAGCGTGACGGCGGCCCTGGAAGGCCAACCTCCTTCGGCCGGGAGGGGCGGGCTTACCGCCGCCGCGCGCGGGCGTCGAGGGCCTTGAGGTTGTTGCGGATGCGCTCGTCGTCTGGGTCGAGGGCCTGGGCCTCGGAGAGGTCGCGGCTCGCCTTCGTAAGATCGCCGCGCAGGAGATAGGAGTAGCCGCGGTTGTTGAGGAGCTCGGGCGTCGGGCCGATGATGGCGAGCGCCTGGGCGTAGGCGCGGTCGGCGAGGCGGAAGCGCTTGAGCTGGTCGTATGAGGCGGCAAGGCCGAGCCAGGCCTCGGCGTCGCCCTTGGCGCGCTCGACGGCGCGGCGGAAGTGCATCTCGGAAAGGCCGTAGTTGCGGGCCCGGAAGTGCTCCTTGCCGAGGGTCACGTCGTCCTTGGGCTCGTCGGGGGAGCGGGTGGCCGGAGGCGGTGACGCGACCGTCGCCGTCGTCTCGACGCCCGCCGTCTCGGCGGTGATGCAGCCCGCAAGCGCGAGCGCCGCGGCGAGCGGCGCGAGGCGCGCGATACGCCCGAGCCTCATGGCCTTGTCCCCCTTGTCCCGGTCCCGTCAGAAGTTGGCGGTGGAGAAGCGAATCACCACCGGCAGCATCAGGACGAAGATCAGGACAGGAAAGACGAAAAGGATTAACGGAACAGTCAACTTGGCGGGCAGCGAGTAGGCCTTCTCCTCGGCCCGGGAGAGGCGCTTCGAGCGCATCTCGTCGCTGTAGACCCTGAGCGAGGCGGACAGGCTCGTGCCGAGCTCGGCCGACTGCTGCAGGAGCGTCGAGAGCATGGTCGCCTCCTCGATGCCGAGGCGCTCGCCCATGCGCTCGAAGGCGTCCGTGAAGGTCTTGCCGGCCCTGATCTCCAGGGAGAGCATGTAGAGGTTCTCGGCGAGCGACGGATAGCCCTCGACGAGCTCGCGGGCGATGCGCTCGATCGCGGCCTCCATGGACAGGCCGGCCTCGGCGCAGACCACCATCAGGTCCATGAAGTCCGGGAAGCCCATGCGGTGCTGCGCGACGCGGCCCGCGATGCGGCGGCTGAGGCAGAGCGTCGGCACGAAGTAGCCGACGATGGCGAGGCCGCCGGTCCACAGCCACGGCTTCATTCCGGTCATCGGGCCGAGCAGCAGGGGCACGGCGAGGAGCCCGACGGCCCCGAGCGCGAGTGCGAAGCCGAGGCGGGCCGCGAAGTAGACCGCGGCGGCGCGCGGGTCGAAGAACCCGGCCTGGACGAGCTGGGTCTTCAGCACCTTGTCCTGGCCGCCCGAGAGGTTGGCGTCGAGGAAGGAAACGAGGCGCTCGAGGGACTGGCGCGCGTCGGGCTTCGCCGGCCCGGCGACGGGGCGCGACGGCGTAGACTCCACTCCTTCCGAGGCGCGGCGGCGCAGGTCCTTGCGGTCGCGGGCGAAGCTCAGGGCCACGAAGGCGAGGAGCGCGCCGCCGGCAAGCCCCAGCACCGCGAAGGTCACCACGGGGTCGTCGCCGAAGCCGTCGAGGAGGGCGAGGAGCGCGTCCATCGGGCCGTCAGAACTTGAAGTTGATCATGCGGCGCATGATCAGGTTGCCGACGAACATCCAGCCGACCGCGCCGCCGAGCGCGATCTTGGTCGTCGGATGGGACCAGGTGTCGCCGTAGAAGCTCGGCGACATCCAGTTGATGATGCCGAAGACCACGAACGGCACGGCGTTGAGGATCATGGCCGAGGCCCGTCCCTCGGCCGCGAGGCCGCGGATCTTGCGGCGCATCTTGAAGCGCTCGCGGATGACCTTGGCGAGGTTGTCGAGGATCTGGGAGAGGTTGCCGCCGGTCGTCGCCTGGATCGCGACCGAGGTCACGAACAGCGGCAGGTCCTCGTGGCCGGTGCGGGCCATCATGGCGCGCAGGGCCCCTTCGAGGTCCGAGCCGTAGGTGATCTCGTCCGCCACCATGCCGAACTCGGTGCCGATGGGGTCGGGCAGCTCGCGGGCCACCATGGCGATCGCGACCGGGGTCGGGTGGCCGGCCCTGAGCGAGCGCACGATGATGTCGATCGCCTCCGGGAACTGCGCCCCGAAGGCCTTGAGCCGGCGCTTGCGCCGCCACATCAGCGCGGCAAGCGGAATGAGGATCGCGCAGCCCGCCGCCGCAGCGAGCCCGTAGAGCGCCTCGCCGGTCCAGGCGAAGACGCCCATGAAGCCGACGAGCCCGCAGATCGAGAGCGCGAGCACGACGCGGGTGGGCTCGACCTTGACGCCGGACTGGATGACGAGCCGGTTGAAGGCCGCGAGCGGGAGCGCATAGCCGCCGTCCGTCGAAAGCCCGCGCTCGCGGCGGAGCTGCACCAGCACCTTCTCGCGGTCCGTCTCCTTGCCCGAGATCGAGAGCCGGCGGTTCACCCGCGTGCGGTAGTCCTTCTTGTTGTGCAGGAGGAGGTACAGCGCCTCGACGACGAGCACCGCGGCGAGCGCGGCGAAGCCGTAGAAGACGTAGAGCGGGTCGATCTCGAAGGTCATCGCGGCGGACCGGGCAGTCGTCTCTCGGCAGTCGGCAGTGGGCAGTCGGCAGTCGGGCAACCGCGGCCAGTTGCGGCCGACTGCCGCCTGCCGATTGCCGACTGCCGATAAGGAGCCATCACGCGACCCCTCACAGCGGCTTCGACGGGTCGAAGTAGGCGCCAGGGATGTTGATCCCGTGCGCCACGAGCTCGGCGAGGAAGCGCGGGCGCACGCCGGTCGCGACGTGGTGGCCCTGGACGTTGCCGCTCTCGTCGGTGCCGGTGCGGACGTACTTGAAGATCTCCTGCATCTGGATGATCTCGCCCTCCATGCCGGTGATCTCGGTGATGGAGGTCACGCGGCGCTTGCCGTCGGCCATGCGCTGGAGCTGCACGATCATGCGCACGGCGGCCGAGATCTGGCCGCGGATCGAGAGCTGCGACATCGGCAGGCCGGCCATGCCGATCATCTGCTCGAGGCGCGAGATCGCCTCGCGCGGGTTGTTGGCGTGGATCGTCGCCATCGAGCCCTCGTGGCCGGTGTTCATGGCCTGGAGCATGTCGAAGGCCTCCTCGCCGCGGCACTCGCCGAGGATGAT
>DASVVU010000274.1:0-3662 GCA_036386395.1 Beijerinckiaceae bacterium
GAGTCGGCCCTCCCCGCCACTCGGCTTCGCCGAGCGGGGGGAGGGAAATACCCGTGGAGCCTCGCCCGATTCATTCCGAGCGGATCGCGCTTAGGCGCTAGGCATTCTTTCGGGCTGCGACGCCGGCCCGTGGCGGCGGTAGGCGAAGGGCTGATCCGACGCCTCGGCCTCCGCGACGGCGGCGGCGACGAGGGCGCGGGCGGGGGAGTGGACGCAGACCGGGTCGGCGTTGCGGGGATCGCCCGTCAGCGCCATCGCCTGGCAGCGGCAGCCGCCGAAGTCGATCTCCTTGCGCGGACAGGAGGCGCAGGGCTCAGGCATCCAGGCGGTGCCGCGGAAGGCGGCGAAGGCCGGGCTGTCCTCCCAGATCGCGCGCAGGGAATGCTCGCGCACGGACCAGAATTCGAGGCCCGGGATGGTCTCGGCGGCGTGGCAGGGGAGCGCCCGGCCGGCCGGATTGACGTTCATGGATTGGCGGCCCCAGCCGTTCATGCAGGGCTTGGGGAAGCGGCCGATGTGGTCCGGCGCGACGTAGTCGATGACGATGGCGCCGTGGAGCGCGGCGCGCAGGCGCTCGACCGTCGCCCGCGCGGCCGCCATCTGCCCGGCTCGCGGCAGAAGGGCGGCGCGGTTCCTGAGGCCCCAGCCGTAGTACTGGGCGTGCGCCACCTCGATCCGATGGGCGCCGAGCTCCACGGCCTCGGCCACGAGGTCTTCCACGACATCGATGTTGTGGCGGTGGATGACGGCGTTGACGGTGAGCGGCAGGTGGAGGCGCTTGATCTCGCGGGCGAAGGCGCGCTTCTTGGCGTGCGCGCCGCGATAGCCGGCGATGCGGTCGGCCTCGTCCTGGCTCACGTGCTGCACGGAGAGCTGGACGTGGTCGAGGCCGGCCTCCGCGAGCGCCTCCAGGCGTTGCCCGTCGAGGCCGATGCCGGAGGTGATGAGGTTGGTGTAGAGGCCGGCCTGCGCGGCGCCGCGGGTCAGCTCCACGAGGTCCGTGCGGGCCGCGGGCTCGCCGCCGGAGAGGTGGAGCTGGAGGACGCCGAGGTCCGCGGCCTCGCGGAACACCCGAAGCCACGCCGCGGTGTCGAGCTCGGCCGAGCGGCGCTCGAGGTCGAGGGGGTTCGAGCAGTAGGGGCAGGCGAGCGGGCAGCGGTGCGTCAGCTCCGCGAGGAGCCCGAGGGGCGGATCGAGCGCCGTCATGCCTCCACCATGCGCTTCGCCGCGAGATCGGCGAGGAGTGCTTTCACCTCGGCGTCGATTCGCGCACGGTCGACCGCGAACCGCGCCGCGAGGTCGTCCACCACCCCTTTCAGCGTGCGCTTGCCGTCGCACAGGCGCAGCACCGCGACGGCGGTGCCGTTGGCGTTGAGCACGCGCTCCGGCGCGAGCAGCACGAAGCCGCCCCGCGCCTTGTCCTCGTGCAGGCGCACGCCGCGGGCGAGGCGCGGCCGGGAGTCGTCCGTGAGGGGAGGGGCCATCACGAGGCCGGCTCCCAGGCCCAGGGCGGCACGTGGCCGGGCTCGACGTAGGCGTGGTGCAGCGCGTCGAGCATGGCCCAGAGCACGTCGCACTTGAACTCCAGCGCCGTGAGCACCGCGACCTGCGTCTCCGGCGTCGTCGCGTGGCGGGTGACGTAGTCGAGGGCGACGTCCACGTCGCGCCGCGCCTGCTCGGGGCGGGCCGTGAAGTAGGCCAGCGTCTCGGGGGTGACGAAGTCGTAGTTCGCGAGCATGCCGCTGACGCGGGAGCGGATCACCTGCGGCGAGAACAGCTCGGTGAGCGAGGAGGCGACGGCTTCGAGCAGCGTCCGCTCGCGCACGAAGTTCACGTAGGCGTCGACGGCAAAGCGCGTGCCGGGGAGGATCGCGCGGGTCGACCGCACGAGGTCGCGGTCGAGGCTAAGCGCGTCGGTGAGGGCGAGCCAGCGGGCGATGCCGCCCTCGCCGTCCCGCTCGCCGTCGTGGTCGAGGATGCGCTGGCGCCAGGCGCGGCGGAGCGCCGGATCCTCCATGCGCGAGAGGATCGCGGCGTCCTTCTGCGGGATGCGGGACTGGTAGTAGTAGCGGTTGAGCGCCCAGGCCTGGACCTGCGCCCTGGTGCAGCCGCCGGAGTGCAGGAGGGCGTGGAACGGGTGCTTGTCGTGATAGCGCGCGGCGCCGATCTCGCGCAGGCGCTCGACCAATTCTTCGGGCGACAGGAGCGGTCTCACGTCAGAAAGGAATCTCCAGGCCGTCGAAGGCCACTTCGAAGCCGGCGCTCTCGACCGTCGCCCGCTCCGCCGAGCCTTCGACCAGGATCGGGTTCGTGTTGTTGATGTGGATATAGACCTTTTTGCGGGCCGGCAGCGCCTTCAAGCGGTCGAGGGAGCCGCCGGCGCCTGAGATCGGCACGTGCCCCATGCGCCGCCCGGTCTTCCGGCCGACGCCCGCCGCGATCATCTCGTCGTCGGTGTAGAGGGTCCCGTCGAAGAGGAGGATGTCGGCCTCTACCAGCCGGTCTAGGAGGGCAGGGGTGAGATCGGCGCAGCCTGGCACGTAGGCGAGGGCCCCGTGGCCGCTCCCGCCCCGGACCATGACCCCCGTGGTCTCGCCGGTCTCGGCGCCGATGACCGGATCGGAGCCCTCGCGGTAGAGCGGCGCCTTGCCGGGAACCGGGAACAGCTCGATCTCAAGGCCCGCGGCGGCGAGCGGGACGCCGGGCATGGCCTCGACTCGCTCGACGACGCCCTCGGCCAGCACCGCGAAGATCGGGTTTTCGGCGAGCGCCGCGAGCACCGGCGGCAGGGCGATCAGCCGGAAGCTCTGGCGCTCGCGCAGGCTGAGGAGGCCCGCCACGTGGTCCACGTCGCCGTTGGTCAGGACCACGGCGGCGATGGGCGAATGCCGCAGCCCGGTGCGCGGCCACAGGTCGGGCGCGGCGCGGAGCTGCTGCGGCAGATCGGGGGAGGCGTTGAGGAGGACGAAGGAGCGGCCGTCGCCCGTGACGGCGACGCTCGACTGGGTGCGGGGCCGCACCCGCGGATCGCCGGCCCAGGCCAGCGCGCAGACCGGGCAGCGGCAGTTCCACTGCGGGAACCCGCCCCCCGCCGCCGCCCCGAGGACGAGGGCAGCGGCCTTCGAGGCGCCAACGCAAACAGCCTCCGAAGCACCGGCCTCGGAGGCGACGGACTTGAGAATGGTGGGTCCCGGGACGCCTCCCGCTTCAGGCCGGGACGGCGGACCCGGGGGACCGGCCGAAAGGCCTATAGAAGGACCTCGTCCTCGCCCGACACGTAGGACGTGACCTCCATGCCGACGGCGATCTCGGTGACGATCGGGGTTTCCCAAGCCATGCCGGCTCCTCCTGTGCATGTCCGTACGCTAGTTCTACCAACGCCGAGCCCTGGCGCAAGGTCCATTCTCGGGGAAGAATGGTCCGGAGCTGTCCGGGGCTCCCGTCGAGACCAGCCCGTCGAGCGCATGGATGAGGATTTTTCGGCGAGATGGGAGTGTCAAGGACGGGCCGAAGGCCCGCCGCCTCCGGCGGTCTTCGATCCTTGACATCCCCTTCCCGCCGAAAAATCCTCATCCATGCGCTCGAAGGACCGGTCTCGACTGGAGCCCGCCGTCCCGCAGCTGTTGAACCGAACAGGGTCATTTCCCATTCTTGGCCCGAGA
>DASVVU010000275.1:0-15442 GCA_036386395.1 Beijerinckiaceae bacterium
TGTCGATCGCGGAGCAGGAGGAGCTCCTCGACGACATCTGCAACGACGTCCTCGGCTACGGCCCGCTCGAGCCGCTGCTCGCCCGCGACGACATCGCCGACGTGATGGTGAACGGGGCCGGCAAGACCTACATCGAGGTCGCCGGCAAGATCCAGCTGACGAACGTCCGCTTCCGCGACAACCAGCAGCTCATGAACATCTGCCAGCGGATCGTGAGCCAGGTCGGCCGGCGCGTGGACGAATCGTCGCCGATCTGCGACGCGCGCCTGCCCGACGGCTCGCGCGTCAACGTGATCGCGCCGCCGCTGTCGATCGACGGCCCGGCCCTGACGATCCGCAAGTTCAAGAAGGACAAGCTCACCCTCGACCAGCTCTGCCGCTTCGGCGCGATCTCGCCCGAGGGCGCGACGCTCCTCAAGATCATCGGTAAGGTGCGCTGCAACGTCGTGATCTCGGGCGGCACGGGCTCGGGCAAGACGACGCTTCTCAACTGCCTCACGAACTACATCGAGCACGACGAGCGCGTCATCACCTGCGAGGACGCGGCGGAATTGCAGCTGCAGCAGCCGCACGTGGTGCGCCTCGAGACGCGTCCGCCGAACCTCGAGGGCCAGGGCCAGATCACCATGCGCGACCTCGTGCGCAACTGCCTGCGCATGCGGCCGGAGCGGATCATCGTCGGCGAGGTGCGCGGCGCCGAGGCCTTCGACCTGCTCCAGGCCATGAACACCGGCCATGACGGCTCGATGGGCACGCTGCACGCGAATAGCCCGCGCGAGTGCCTGTCGCGCCTCGAATCGATGATCACCATGGGCGGCTTCACCCTGCCCTCGCGCACGATCCGCGAAATGATCTGCGCCTCCGTCGACATCGTCATTCAGGCGCAGCGTCTGCGCGACGGCTCGCGCCGCATCACCCACGTCACCGAGGTGATGGGCATGGAGGGCGACGTCATCATCACCCAGGACCTCCTCCTCTACGACATCGTCGGCGAGGACGCCGCCGGCAAGCTCGTCGGACGCCACCGCTCGACCGGCATCGGCCGGCCGCGGTTCTGGGAGCGGGCGCGCTACTACGGCGAGGAGAAGCGCCTCGCCGCCGCCCTCGACGCCATGGAGCGCATCGGCGAGGACGCGGCCGCATGAACCTGAACGGCGCGCTCGCGGGGGCGGTGCTCGCGTCGGTCGCGGCCGGCGGGATCGCCTACGTCTTCGTCTATCCCCTGCTCTCGGGCGAGAAGCGCGCCGAGAAGCGGCAGAAGGCCCTCGTCGGCTCGGGCCCCGAGCGGCGCCTCGACCGCGTCACCGGCGTCAACCGCCGCGACCAGGTCGCCCAGACCCTCAAGGACCTCGAGGCGAAGCAGAAGGCCCAGAACAAGGTCACGATCGAGCTGCGCATCAACCAGGCGGGCCTTGACTGGACGAAGCAGAAATTCTTCATCATGAGCGGCGGCCTCGGCCTGCTCCTGGCCCTGATGCTGCTCGCGATCTCCGGCAGCCCGATCGCGGCGGCGGGGGGCCTCCTCGTCGGCGGCGTCGGCGTCCCGCGCTGGCTCCTCGGCTACCTCAAGGCGCGGCGCATCAAGCGCTTCCTCAACGAGCTGCCGAACGCCATCGACGTCATCGTGCGCGGCGTCAAGGCCGGCCTGCCGCTCGGCGACTGCATGCGCATCATCGCGACGGAAGGGCAGGAGCCGCTGAAGAGCGAGTTCAGGGCGATCATCGACGCCCAGAACGTCGGCATCACCATCGGCGACGCGGTCGGCAAGCTGTTCGAGCGCGTGCCCGTCGCCGAGGCGAACTTCTTCGGCATCGTCATCGCGATCCAGCAGAAGGCGGGCGGCAACCTCTCGGAAGCGCTCGGCAACCTCTCGCGGGTGCTGCGCGACCGGCGCAAGATGGCGGGCAAGATCAAGGCCATGTCGACGGAGGCGAAGGCCTCGGCCGGCATCATCGCCTGCCTGCCGTTCACGGTCGGCATCCTGACCTACCTCTCGAGCCCGCAATACATCGAGCTCCTGTGGCTGACGCACACCGGCAAGGTCGCCCTCGTGGCCTCCGGCCTGTGGATGCTCACCGGCGTCTTCGTGATGAAGAAGATGATCGCCTTCGACTTCTAGCCGGATTGCACTGCAAGGCCCGACGATGATCCAACTCGTCTACGCGAAGCTGAGCGACCCCCACTTCATGGCGATGCTGCTCGTCGGCATCGCGGCGGCCGCGACCGTGTTCACGGTCGCCCAGCCGCTCGTCGAGGGCGACAGCCTGGGCAAGCGCATGAAGGCGGTGGCGCTCGAGCGCGAGAAGATCCGGGCGCGCGAGCGCGAGCGCCTCGCCAAGGGCCAAGCCAAAGTGTCCCTGCGCCAGGCTCCGAAGGCCTACATGAAGCAGGTCGTCGACCGCTTCAAGCTCGGCGACTGGCTCGGCACCGAGACCGCCCGCAACCAGCTCGTGATGGCGGGCTACCGCGGCCAGCAGGCTGAGACCGCCTTCCTGTTCTTCCGGGGCGTGATGCCGGTCGGGCTGTTCATCGCGGCGGCGTTCTACATCTTCGTCCTCAAGGCGGTCGAGATGCCGCTGATGTTCAAGTTCGGATCGCTCCTCGTCGCCGCCTACCTCGGCGTCAAGGCGCCCGAGATCTACCTCAAGAACGCCATCTCGAAGCGCCAGGTCGTCATGCGCCGGGCCTGGCCCGACGCCCTCGACCTCCTGCTGATCTGCGTCGAGTCGGGCATGTCGATCGAGCAGGCCTTCCGACGGGTCTCGACCGAGGTCGGGACGCAGTGCATCCCGATGGCCGAGGAGCTGGCGCTGACGACGGCGGAGCTGTCCTACCTCTCCGAGCGCCGCCTCGCCTACGAGAACCTCGGCAACCGCACCGGCCTCGAGGCCGTGAAGTCGGTCGCGACCGCGCTGATGCAGGCCGAGCGCTACGGCACGCCGCTCGGGCAGGCGCTGCGGGTGCTCGCCCAGGAGAGCCGCGACATCCGCATGAACGAGGCCGAGAAGAAGGCGGCGGCCCTGCCCCCGAAGCTCACCGTCCCGATGATCGTGTTCTTCCTGCCGGTGCTCTTCGTCGTCATCATGACCCCGGCCCTGATCCAGGTCTTCGGCTGGAAGTGATTCTTTTAGAGCATGATCCCGAAAAGTGGGTCCCGGTTTTCGGAAAAGATCATGCTCAACTAAAGAGATAGAGCGGGATGACGACGGAGAGAAGTCATCCCGCTCTAGGGCTAGCCCCCGGTCATCGGCGGGAAGAAGGCGATCTCGCGGGCGCCGGCAAGCGGCGCGTCGGGCCTTGCGTGCACCCTGTCGATCGCGGCCCGCACCACGCCCTCGTTCTCGAAGGCGTAGGCGTATTCCTCGCCGCGGCCTTTGAGCCAGCGCACGAGGTCGGCGACGGTCGCGACGCCCGCCGGCGGCTCGACCTCCTCCTCGGGGCGGCCGATGCGCTCGCGCACCCAGGCGAAATACACGAGCTTCACGGGGCTCACGATACCTCCTCGTCGACCACGACCTTGATGCCTGCCTTGAGATAGTCCCAGCCGGTGTAGAGCGTCAGGAGGGCGGCGATCCAGAGCAGGACGACGCCGATCGTCGTCGTCGCCGGCAGGACCGCCTCCCCGGCCGGCCCCGCGATGAGGAAGCCGACGGCGACGAGCTGGAGCACCGTCTTCCATTTGGCGACGCGGCTCACCGGCACGCTCACCTTGAGCTGCGCCAGGAACTCGCGCAGGCCCGACACCAGGATCTCCCGGCACAGGATGACGATGGCGGCGAGCACATGCTGGTCCTCGATGGTGCCGGCATAGACCAGCATCATCAGGCAGGCCGCGACCAGGAGCTTGTCGGCGATGGGGTCGAGCATGCGCCCGAGCGCCGACTGCTGCTCGTAGAGACGTGCGAAGTAGCCGTCGAAATAGTCGGTGACCCCGGCCGCGACGAAGATCGCGAGCGCCGGCCAGCGGGTCCAGTCGTCCTTGGGCCAGAACAGCAATGCCACCACCGCCGGGACCGCCGCGAGGCGCCCGTAGGTCAGGAGGTTCGGCAGGCTCAGCGCCTTCGACCGGGTCATGGGGGTGGCGACGGTCATCGGCCCGGAGGAAGCATGCGCGGGCGCGGCGCGTCAACCGCCGCCAAGGCATGGCGTTTCGCCGCTCCGCGCGGGCGAGGGCGCACTCGCGGCTTCGTGTTGTTGCACCGGCGGGGGCGCGGCCTATCTTAAGCGTCGCTTCCACAAGCGTGGGGATTGGGCGTGCGGCATCCAAGGCTCCTGACGGTCCTCCTCGTCGCGTCCGCCGTTTCGTGGGCCGGGCCTGTCTCGGCTCAGGCGCCCGCTCCGCCGGCCGCGCCGGCGCAGCCTGCGAATCCTCCTCCCCCCGCCGCGGCCGGACAGGCGCCCGCCGCGCCGTCCGCTTCGCTCGAGCCGAGGATCGTGCGCCCGAAGGACGTCACCATCATCTCCGGATCGCGCTTCCGGGTCGGGAACGATCGCTACCAGGTCTTCGGCGTGCGCACGCCCCGCCCCCGCGCCGGCCAGTGCGTGATGGAGCGCCTGCGCGGGCGCCAGTCCCGCGCGGCGCTCCGCCGCATCCTCTCCCGCGGCGAGATACGGATCGTCCCGACCGGCGGAACGAACGCACTCGGGGACAGGACCGCGCGGGTCTTCGTGGACGGGCAGGGCGTCGCCCGCAAGCTGATCGACGCCCGCGCCGCGGTCCCGCGCCGGGCAAGCGAAAACTTCAACCCCTGGTGCATCAGTCTGCGCCGCCCGCCGGCCTGATGCCCGCATGACCGCGCGCCTCGCCGTCGACATCGGCGGCACGTTCACCGACGTGGTGCTCGAGACCCCGGGCGGGCGCTTCACCGCGAAGGTGCTGACGACGCACCGCGCGCCCGAGGAGGCGGTCGTCGCCGGCACTCGGACCGTGCTGGCCGAGGCCAGGATCGGCTTTCCCGATCTTTCCGTCTTCGTGCACGGCACGACGCTCGCGACGAACGCCATCATCGAGCGCAAAGGCGCCAGGACGGCCCTCGTCGCGACCGAAGGCTTCCGCGACGTGATCGAGATCGCCGACGAGGGGCGCTACGACCAGTACGACATCTTCATCGAGCGGCCGAAGCCCCTCGTGCCGCGGCGCCTGCGCTTCACGGTGCCGGAGCGCGTCGACGTGCACGGCACTGTCCGGCTCCCCCTCGACGAGGCGGCGGTGCGCGCCACGGCGGCGCGGCTGCGGGAGGAGGGGATCGAATCGGTCGCCGTCGCCTTCCTGCATTCCTACGTGAACGGCGCCCACGAGGCGCGGGTGCGCGACATCCTCAGCCAGGAGTGCCCGGGCCTGTGGATCACCCTGTCGTGCGAGGTCGCGCCCGAGATGCGCGAGTACGAGCGCACCTCGACGGCGGTGGCGAGCGCCTACGTCCGGCCGCTCATCGCCGGCTATCTCGGGCGCCTGGAGGCGGCTTTCGCAGCCGAGGGCTCGCGCGCCCCGATCCGGCTCATGACCTCGGGCGGGAGCCTCGCCTCCCTCGACACCGCGAGCCGCTTCCCGATCCGCCTCGTCGAGTCGGGCCCGGCCGGCGGCGCGATCCTCGCCGCGCACGTGGCGGCGGAGCGGGGCCTGCAGAAGGTCCTCTCCTTCGACATGGGCGGCACGACGGCCAAGATCTGCCTCATCGAGGGCATGCAGCCCTTGAAGGGCCGCAGCTTCGAGGTCGACCGGGCGGCGCGGTTCCTGAAAGGGAGCGGGCTGCCGGTGCGCATCCCGGTCATCGAGATGGTCGAGATCGGAGCCGGCGGCGGCTCGATCGCCCGCGTCGACGAGCTGAAGCGCATCACGGTCGGCCCGGACAGCGCCGGCTCCGAGCCGGGGCCCGCCTGCTACGGCCGCGGCGGCGCGGATCCGACCGTCACCGACGCGGATCTGTGGTTGGGAAAAATCGACCCCGAGCGCTTCGCCGGCGGCTCGATCCGCCTCAACTTAGGTAGCGCCGGGGCGGCGCTTGAGGGCGCCGTCGGGGCGCCGCTGGCGCTCTCGGCCGAGATGGCGGCCTACGGGGTCGGCGAGATCGTCGACGAGACCATGGCGAACGCCGCGCGGGTGCACGCCGTTGAGCGCGGCGCCGTGGTCAAGGACCACACCCTCGTGGCCTTCGGCGGCGCCGCGCCGCTCCACGCCGTGCGGCTCGCCGAGAAGCTCGGGATCGCCCGCATCGTGGTGCCGCCGGATGCGGGCGTGGGCTCCGCCGTCGGCTTCCTGCGCGCGCCGGCCGCCTACGAGCTCGTGCGCAGCCGCCCCATGCGCCTCGACCGCTTCGAGCCGGACGCCGCGACCGCGCTCCTCGACGGGATGAGCCGCGAGGCCCGCGCCCTCGCCGCGGAGGCGGCCGGCGGCGAGGCCCTCGACGAGCGCCGCGCCGCCTTCATGCGCTACCGCGGCCAGGGGCACGAGATCGCGATCGACCTGCCGCTGCGGGCGCTGCGGGCCGGGGACGAAGCGGATTTGCGGGAGGCGTTCGAGGCCGAGTACCGGCGGCAGTTCGAGCGCCACATCCCGGGCGCCGTCATCGAGGCGATGAGCTGGACGGTCTTCGTCGGCACGGCGCCCAAGCCGCCGCAGCCGCTCGCGATGCCGGCGCTTAAAGACGGCCCGCCCCCGATCGGCGCCCGCGCCGTCTTCGACGGGCGCTCAGGCGCGCGCCGCGAGGTCCCCCTCTACGCCCGCGCCGACTTCACCCCCGGCGCGACGGTGCCCGGCCCCGCGATCGTCGCGGAGGCCGGCACCTCCACCTTCGTCGGCGAAGGCTACGACGCGACGCTCGACGAAGGGGGAGCGCTGGTGCTGGAGCGGAGGGGCTAAGCCGCCCGGTAGAACAGCACGCTGCGGCGCCGCAGGAGCACGGCGACGATGCGCAACACCTATAGCGTGGCCCTGATCGTCTCGACCGGGAGAAACAGCCTCCTCGACCCGGTCGGAAATTCCAGAAACCCGTATTTCCGATAGAAACCGGCTACATCCTCGTCGATGGCATGCACGAGCACGGCCCGGCACCCGACAATTCCCGACGCGCTCAAAATCCGTCTCAAGGCATCCTGCAGCAGACTGGCGCCGAGCTTGCGGCCTTGGCAGGCCCGGTCGACTGCGAGTCGGCCGATGATCATGACGGGTGTCGGATCGGGCGCTCCATGCCGGAGCTTCCGCGGCATCGCTGCTCTTTGCTCGGCTCCCGTGGCCAGGGCGTAATAGCCCACCACCGAATGGCCGCTGCACACGACGTAGGTTCGCGACGAAAGCCCTTCATTGTTCAAGGCGTGCAGACGAAGCCAATCGTCAAGCGCCGGCTGCCCGCACGAAAAACGGCTGAGGTCGTGTTCTTCCGAGATCGAACGCGGCGGCGTCGGCGGCTCGCCGCCCGCGCGGGTCAAATCTCCCACGGTGGCGTCGAGCGCATCAGCTTCTTGAGCTTCTCGTTCGGCGGCGGCGGATTGTCGAGGACACGCATGAAGGCCTCGTGCTGTGCCTCGTCGAGAACGAACAGGCGCTGATCCAGCAGCACGTCGATCGCGTGCCGGCGGGCGCTCTCGAGCATGAACTCGGTCCGGGATTTTCCGAGCGTGGCGGCAGCCGAGTCGATCAGCTCCCGCGTCTGTACCGGGACACGCAGGTTGACCCTCGCACCCGTCCCGGCTTCGGGCTGGCTGCGTCTCTTGCGAGAGGGGGCGGGCATCGACGACTCCTTCAACCCTGTTGCGATTAGAGAAATGTACGCACAACGTCAACACACGATCATGAGCGCCAGCCTCATGAGCGCCGGCGCACATCGTTTGTGGCAGCCCCGGATTAAGCGTAGCCTTCCTGAAAAATACGCGCCCGGGGGCATCTGCCGTGGAATTCCTCCTCGTCCTTCTCGCCCTGTTCCTCCTGGCGTTTCCGATCTGCGCCATCTGGGGCCTCGTGATCGCCGTGGAGGCGCGCAGGCGGGCCGCCGCGCTGGAGCTGCGGCTGGCGCTTGCCGAAGCGCGGCTCGGAAGGATCGGACCGGAGGCGGCCGCGGGCCCCGTCCCAAGCGCCGAGCCGTCCCCACCCGCGCCTGCATGGGCCGGCACGCCGGCGGTCGAGCCTCCGGCTCCGACGCCCGAGGAGATCGTCGCGGAAGCCGCCGCGACGCCCGTCGCGACTCCGCCGGCGGCCCCGCCGGAATTGCCGCCGTTGGCGCTCCCGCCGACGCCGCTCCCGCCGGCTCCCGCACCCGCGCCTGCCCCCACTCCCGACCTCGAGGAGAGCCTCGGGACCCGCTGGGCCGTGTGGGTCGGCGGCGTGGCGCTCGCGCTCGGCGGCCTCTTCCTCGTCCGCTACTCGATCGAGCAGGGTCTCCTCGGCCCTGCCGCCCGGATCGCGGCGGGCGCGCTCTTCGCCCTTGCCCTCATCGCCGCCGGCGAATGGATGCGCCGGCGCGAGATCGATTCGCCTTTCGCGGCGATCCCCTCGGCCCACGTCCCCGGCGTGCTCACCGCCGCCGGCACCTCGACGGCCTTCGCGACGGCCTACGCGGCCTACGCCCTCTACGGCATGATCGGGCCCGCCGCCGCCTTCGTGGTCCTCGGCGCGATCGCGGTGACGACCATGCTGGCCTCGGCGCTGCACGGGCCGGCGCTCGCGGCGCTGGGCCTCGTCGGCGCGCTCGCCTCCCCCCTCCTCGTCGCCTCGGCCGAGCCGAAGCTGTGGCCGGTGGTGCTCTACCTCGTCTTCGTGGTCTTCGCGGCCTATGGTCTCGCGCGGATGCGCCTGTGGCGCTGGCTCGCGCTTGCGGCGGCCATCGGCGCGCTCCTCTGGACCTTCCTCCTCGGCTTCGGCCCAAGCGTCGACAAGCTGCCGGCCATCGCCCACATCCTGATCCAGACGGCGCTCGCCGGCTTCTTCCTCGTCGCCGACCCGCACCGGCGGACGGCGGACGAGGAGGCGGAGCCCGACTGGCTCGCGGGCGGCGTGCTCCTCGGCTTCGCGGCCTTCACGGTGCTCCTCGCCGCCTCCTGGCACGTCGGCGCGGCCCGCGTCCCCTTCACCGGGGCCATGGCCCTGATGCTGACGGCGCTCGCCTGCCGCTACGCCGCGGCGGCGCCGGCCGCCGCGGCGGCCGTCCTCGTGACGCTCGGCACGCTCCTGTTCTGGCCGCTCGCCCGCGAGACCGGGGCCGAGCCCCAGACACTCTTCCCCGACGTGTTCGGGGCCTCGCCGCGCCCGCAGGCCATCGAGACCTTCCTCGCCTTTGCGGCCGGGCTCTCGGCGGCCATCGCGGCGGCGTCCCTGTGGCGGATCGCCCGCGGACGTGCCCTGCCGCTTGAAACCGCCGCCTGGTTCGCCGGCGCCGCGACCGCGGGACCCCTCCTCGTCCTCGTCCTCGCCTACTGGCGCGTCACGGCTTTCGACCGCAGCGTCTCCTTCGCGGTCGTGGCGGCCCTCCTCGGAGCCGCCTTCGCCCTCGCCGCCGGCTGGCTGCGCCGCCAGGAGGCGGAGGACGGGACGGAAGCGATGGACGGCGTCCGCCTGGCGCTCGGCGCGACCGCCTCGGCGGCCGTCGCGGCGCTTGCGGCGGGCCTCACCTTCGCCCTCGACAAGGGCATGCTGACCGTCGCCTTCGCGCTCGCGGCGCTCGGCACCGCCTGGGTCGCCGAGCGCACCGTCGTGCCGGTGCTCCGCTACGTGGTCGGGGCGCTCGGGATCGCGGTCGCGGGGCGGATCCTCTACGACCCGCTCATCGCCGGCGGCGACCTCGGCGGCACGCCGGTGTTCAACTGGCTCCTGTGGGGCTACGGCGTGCCCGCGGTCTCGTTCTTCCTCGCGAGCCGCCTCCTCGAGCGGAGCGGGCGCGACCGGGTCGTGCGCTTTACCGAGAGCCTGTCGATCGTCTTCGCGGCGCTCCTCGTCTATTTCGAGCTCCGCCACTGGCTCCAGGACGGCGACGTCTTCGCCGACGCCTCGGACCACCTGGAGATGGGCCTGATCGCGACCGCGAGCCTCGCCTTCTCCCTCGTCATGGTGCGGGCGCAGGCGCGCCGGCCCGACCCCGTCTATCATGTCGCCTCGCTCGTCTTTGGCGCGATCACCCTCGGGGTCTCGGCCCTGGGGCTCGCGATCCTGGTCAACCCGCTGTGGTCGGGCGACGAGGTGACCGGCGGGGCGGTGTTCAACTCGCTGATCCCGGCCTACCTCCTGCCCGCGGCGCTCGCCGGCCTGCTCTACCGGGCGGCCCGGGGCGTGCGGCCGGACTGGTACGTGCGGGCGGCGGGCGCGCTCGCGCTCGCGCTCCACCTCCTGTGGACCGTGCTGGAGATCCGCCGCGCCTTCCAGGGGCCGTCGATCGGCCTCTTCCGGCACACGAGCCAGGGCGAGCTGTGGACCTACTCCATCGCCCTCCTTCTGATCGGCGTCCTGATCCTGGTCCTCGGCTTCGTGCGCGACAGCCGGTCGCTGCGCCTGCTCTCGGGCGGCTACATCATCGCGGCGGTGATCAAGGTGTTCCTGATCGACCTCTCGAGCCTCGAGGGCGTCACCCGCGCCCTGTCCTTCATCGGCCTCGGCCTCGCCCTCGTCGGCATCGGCCTCGCCTACCAGAAGCTTTTGGGACGGCGGATCGTCCCGCCGCCCGCGACCCCGCCGGCGGAACCTGCCGCACCACCGGCGTGACCGCTCAACCCCTCTCCCGGACGGGAGAGGGGCAGGGGTGAGGGCCCGCCCTATCCACAGAAGGCGGCGTGGCGCCATTCGCGCCGGCTCCGCCACAGAAAGTGTAACCCTCACCCGGTCGGCTTCGCCGACTCGGCCTCTCCCTCCGGGAGAGGCATAGGACGGCGGCTTGCCAGCCCGGGCGCGGGGCTCTAACCCTCGGGCATGGCCACGAACCCCGAGGGCGCCGCGGCGCCCGACATCGCGAAGCTCCCCTTCGAGAAGGCCCTCGAGGAGCTGGAGCAGATCGTGAAGCGGCTCGAGCGCGGCGAGGTCCCGCTCGAGGAATCGATTTCGATCTACGAGCGCGGCGAGGCCTTGAAGCGGCACTGCGAAGCGCTGCTCAAGCGCGCCGAGGCCCGCATCGAGAAGATCACCATCGGCCCGGGCGGCGAGGCCACCGGGACGACGCCCCTCGATCGGGGGACCTGAGAGGCCGACCATGAGCTGGCAGCCCGCGGACGACCCGAGGCCCGGCGACCGGCTCGCCTGCGACGCGATCGAGACCGTGATCGTGCCCCGCGCCCGCGACCTCGGCGGCTTCGAGGTGCGCCGCGCCCTGCCGTCCGCCCGCCGGCAGATGGTCGGGCCGTTCATCTTCTGGGACCAGATGGGGCCGGCCGAGTTCCTCCTCGGCCAGGGCGTCGACGTGCGCCCGCACCCGCACATCGGCCTTGCCACCGTGACCTACCTGTTCGACGGCGAGATCGTGCACCGGGACAGCCTCGGGACCCTGGAGGCGATCCGTCCCGGGGCGCTGAACCTGATGACGGCGGGGCGCGGCATCGTCCACTCCGAGCGCACGGGGGCTGAAGCCCGGAGCATCGGCGCGAAGCTGTTCGGCATCCAGAGCTGGGTCGCCCTGCCGAAGCCGCACGAGGAGGGCGAGCCCGCCTTCGTGCACTACGCCGAGGACCGCCTGCCGGTGCTCTCGGGCGACGGCGTCACGGCGCGCGTCATCGCCGGCGAGGCGTTCGGCGTGGCGTCGCCGGTCGAGACCCCGATGGCGATGATCTACGCCGACGTGTCCCTCGACGCCGGCGCCGCGGTGCCCTTCGACGCCTTGTACGAGGAGCGCGGGATCTATACGGTCTCGGGCGAGATCGACATCGCGGGCGACCGCTTCGGGCCGCACCAGCTCCTCGTCTTCCGCCCGGGCGACCGCATCACGGTGCGGGCAACGAAGCCGTCGCGCCTCATGCTGCTCGGCGGCGACCCGATGGACGGCCCGCGTCACATCTGGTGGAACTTCGTCTCCTCGCGCAAGGAGCGCATCGACCAGGCCAAGGCCGATTGGAAGGCCGCCCGCTTCGACAGCGTGCCCGGCGAGACGGAGTTCATCCCGCTGCCGGAGCGGTGAGCGGTGGCGATTCGCCGAGCTTCGCGTTAGATTCACGGCATGTCGCAGCCCAAGAAGCCGCCTCAAACCGACGACGAGCGCCGTGCCGCCCGCCGCGAGCGGGAGCGGCGCCGCCGCGCCAAGCGCGCCCAGGGCCTGAAGCGCGTCACCGTTTGGGTGTGGGACACGCAGTCTCCCGCCTTTCGGGAGGAAGCTCGGCGACAGATGCAGCGTGTCGCCGCCGATCCGGCCGAGCATGCGTTCGCCGAGATTTGGGCAGCGGGAGCCGACACCACCGGCTGGGTCGGGGATGGAGAGCTTTGAGGCGCGGCGATCTCGTGACGGTTGCCTTTCAAGGCGACTACGGCAAGCCGAGACCGGCGCTGGTGGTCCAATCCGACACCTTCATGGGCTACTTCTCCATCACGCTTCTTCCGATCAGCAGCGACCTGAAGGATGCCGAGTTCTTCCGCATCGATGTGGCGCCGACAGCCGAGAACGCCTTCGCATGGCTTCTCAGATCATGGTCGACAAGATAGTCAGCATGCCGGAGAGCAAGATCGGAAAGATCATCGGACGCATCGATGCGCAGACCCTTGCGCTCGTCGACCGCGCCCTTCTGGCTTGGCTCGGCCTCTCGGTGGAAAGATAGAAGGCTGCATCAACCAGGCTAAGGCCGACTGCCGAGCGGTGAGCCGCGGGCGCGCCTCAGACCGTCAGGTAGCGCCGCACCGCCGCCTCGTCGAGGGCGGTGGAATCGCCCGCCACCACGACCTCGCCGCGGTCCATGACGAAGATGCGGTCGGCGAGCTCCTTGGCGAAGTCGAAGTACTGCTCGACGAGGACGATCGCCATCTCGCCGGTGTGGCGGAGATATTCGATGGCGCGGCCAATGTCCTTGATGATCGAGGGCTGGATGCCCTCCGTCGGCTCGTCCAGCACGAGGAGCTTCGGGCGCATCACGAGGGCGCGGCCGATGGCGAGCTGCTGCTGCTGCCCGCCCGACAGGTCGCCGCCGCGCCGGCGCAGCATCTGGGCGAGCACCGGGAAGAGCGAGAACACGTCGTCGGGGATCGAGCGGCGGGCGCGGTCGAGGGGGGCGAAGCCGGTGCGCAGGTTCTCCTCCACGCTCAACAGCGGGAAGATCTCGCGCCCCTGCGGCACAAGCGCGATGCCGCGGCGCGCGCGCTCGAAGGGCGGAAGGCGCGTCACGTCCTCGCCGTTCCACAGGATGCGCCCCCGCGAGGGGTTCTTCTGGCCGACGATGGCGCGCATGAGCGAGGTTTTTCCCACCCCGTTGCGGCCCATGACGCAGGTGATTTTCCCCACCTCCGCCGTGAGCGAGACGGAGCGCAGGGCCTGCGCGGCGCCGTAGTGGAGGTCGACGTTTTCCACGGAGAGCATCGGCTAGCGCCCTAAATAAACTTCGACGACGCGCTCGTTGGCGCTGACCTGGTCCAACGAGCCCTCGGCGAGCACCGAGCCCTCGTGCAGGACCGTGACCTTGACGCCGAGGTCGCGCACGAAGGTCATGTCGTGCTCGACGACGAGGACCGAGTGGGTCGCGGCGATGCGGCGAAGAAGCTCTGCGGTCTCCGCCGTCTCGGCGTCGGTCATGCCGGCGACGGGCTCGTCGACGAGGAGGAGCGCCGGGTCTTGGGCCAGAAGCATGCCGATCTCGAGCCACTGCTTCTGGCCGTGCGAGAGGTTCGCGGCGAGCTCGCCGCGGCGGTCCGCGAGCTTCACGATCCCGAGAATCTCGTCGAGGCGGTCGCGCTCGGAGCCGGAGAGGCGGTGGGCGAGGTTCGCGAACACGCCGCGCACGCCCTTCAAGGCGAGCAGCAGGTTGTCCTCGACGGTGTGGCTCTCGAACACCGTCGGCTTCTGGAACTTGCGGCCGATGCCCAGCGTCGCGATGGCGGCCTCGTCCAGCGCCTTCAGGTCGTGCGAGCCCTGGAAGACCACGTCGCCCTCGTCGGGGCGGGTCTTGCCGGTGATGACGTCCATCATGGTGGTCTTGCCGGCGCCGTTCGGGCCGATGATGGCCCGCATCTCGCCCGGGTCCATGACGAGGGAGAGGTTGTTCAGCGCCTTGAAGCCGTCGAAGGAGACGGAGACGCCGTCGAGGTAGAGGAGGGCCTGGGTGACGCGGGCGTCCATGGGCCTACTCCGCGGGCTGCGCGGCGGCGTCCGCCGGCACGGGGGGCGCGCCGTTCCGGCGCTGCGCGCGGGACTTCGCGCGCCGCTCGGCGAAGAGCGCCGAGAGGGTGCCGACGATGCCCTTCGGGACGAGGAGGGTGGTCAGCACGAAGAGGCCGCCGAGCGCGAAGAGCCACACCTCCGGCATGGCGCCGGTGAACCAGCTCTTCGCCGCGTTGACGACGACGGCGCCGAGGGCCGCGCCCATGAGCGTGCCGCGCCCGCCGACCGCGACCCAGATCACCGCCTCGATGGAGTTCGCCGGCGCGAACTCGGACGGGTTGATGATGCCGACCTGCGGCACGTAGAGGGCGCCGGCCAAGCCCGCCATCATGGCCGAGACCGTGAAGACGAAGAGCTTGTAGCGCTCGACCCGGTAGCCGAGGAAGCGCGTGCGGCTCTCGGCGTCGCGGATCGCGACCAAGACCTTGCCGAACTTCGAGGTCACGATGGCGCGGGCGACAAGGAAGCCGCCGGCGAGCGCCAGCGCCGAGAGGGCGAACAACACGGCCCTGGTGCCCGGCGCCTGGATGGAGAAGCCGAGGATGTCCTTGAAGTCGGTCAGCCCGTTGTTGCCGCCGAAGCCGAAGTTGTTGCGGAAGAAGCCGAGGAGCAGGGCGTAGGTCATGGCCTGCGTGATGATCGAGAGATAGACGCCGGTGACGCGGGAGCGGAAGGCGAACCAGCCGAGCGCGAAGGCCAAGAGGCCGGGCACGGCGAGCGCCATCGCCAGCGCGTAGGGGAAGCTCTGGAACCCCCACCACGCCACCGGCAGCTCGGTCCAGTTCAGGAAGACCATGAAGTCCGGCAGCACCGGGTGCGCGTAGACGCCCCGCGGGCCGATCTGGCGCATGAGGTACATGCCCATGGCGTAGCCGCCGAGCGCGAAGAAGGCGCCGTGCCCGAGCGAGAGGATGCCGCAGTAGCCCCAGACGAGGTCGAGGGAGACGGCGAGGAGCGCGTATGTGAGCCACTTGCCGAACAGCACCACGAAATGCGTCGGCACGTGGAACGGCGACGACGGCGGCAGCGCAAGGTTGAGGACCGGCACGAGCACGGCGAGCGCCAGGAGGATCGCGACGAAGGCCGCGCCCTGGCCGCCGATCATGGTGAGGAGGATCGGGCGGCGGGTCATGGCGCGTTTTCCCTCCCCACCGATCTCGGGCTTGCCCGAGATCGGC